>CAZGUU010000097.1:0-12852 GCA_964529315.1 uncultured Enterobacteriaceae bacterium | reverse complement strand
CCGCTCGCAGGACGACGCCAAGCGCAAGCGGCTCGACCTGCTGACCGCCGACTCCTGGCCCTCGCACCTCGACGTCGGCCACAGCCGGGGAGGCAACCGCGGCGACGCCGGCGATCCCTGGTCGGGCCGGCGCGATGGCCCAGGTCCCGACACGCTGCCGAGCACGGCGGCCTACGACGGCACGCCCGGCCGCTTCCGCATCGCCAACATCTCGCCCCCGGGCGAGCTGATGACCTTCGACGTCGTCTTCGAGGGCGACGCGGCACCCGCCCCTCCTGCCGCTTCGACGACCGGCGCCGCGCCGACACCACGGCCCTGAGCCGGGCGCGCGGGCGGCGGCGGACGCGCCCGATCGAAGGGGCGAGGGCGCCGCGCGCGAGACGGCGGCGGAGCGCCCCGAGCCCGGGCGCGCGCCACGGCTCTTCCTCTTCTCCGCCTCCGCAGGACCCCCTGGACTCAGCCGCGCTGCGGCTGTAGCCGAGGGCAAGATGGATGGCCCGCCGACGCCGGGCCGAGCCTGCCCCGCGGCGCCGCACGGCACCGCGTGCGACTCGCCCCCGGGTGGGGGCGCGCCACGGAAGGCAAAAGGAGATCGGCCATGGCCCGGGCTTTCGTGTTGGTCTACGGCGTCTCGAGCTACCTCGTCTTCCTCGCCACATTCCTCTACGCGATTGCCTTCGTCGGCGATCTGACCGAGCCGAGCGTCGATCGTGCGCGCAGCGCGCCGCTGGCCGAGGCACTGCTCGTCGATGCCCTGCTGCTCGCCGCCTTCGCCGTCCAGCACAGCGTGATGGCGCGCCCCTGGTTCAAGGCGCGCTGGACGCGGATCGTGCCGCGCCCCGCCGAGCGCAGCACCTTCGTGCTGCTCGCGAGCCTGCTGCTCGCGCTGCTCTTCTGGCAGTGGCGCTCGATCGACGCCGAGGTGTGGCGGGTCGAGGGAGGGCCTGCGACCGTGCTGCTCGCCCTGCAGGCGCTCGGCTGGGTCACGGTGCTCCTGTCCACCTTCGCGCTCGACCACTTCGACCTCTTCGGCCTGCGCCAGGTGTGGGCCTACTTCCGCGGCCGCGAATACAATCCGCTCCCGCTGCGCACGCCGCCGCTCTACCGCTGGGTACGCCACCCGATCATGCTCGGCTTCCTGATCGCCTTCTGGGCGACGCCGGAGATGACGGCCGGCCACCTGCTCTTCGCCGCGCTCTCGACCGGCTACATCTTCGTCGGCATCGCGCTCGAGGAACGCGACCTGCTCCGCTTCCACGGCGCACGCTACGCGGAGTACCGCCGGCGCACCTCGATGATCGTGCCCCTACCGCCGCACTCGGAGGTCGCTCCGCCGCGCCACGAGGCGCCGCGGCCGACTTGACGGCGCGAGCGACTGGCCTCACCGGACCCCGCTCGCCCTGGAGAAGCAGGAGCCGGGTCTGCGGCGGTCCGGTCGCGCCCGCCGTCCCGTCGCGGGGAGCGAGCCCCTCGCCCGTGCGTGTGCCCGCGGGTCAGCGGGCTCGAGCCGCGGGGTCGGGCACGGACGTGGGCACGGCTGCCGGCGTGGGGGCCGGTGCGGCTGCGTCGTCCTCGGTCAGCCGCACGTCGCCCAGCGCCTCGTAGCGCGTCGCCGTGACGACCAAGTCGGTGCGCGCGCGCACCGACAGCTCGAGCGGCTCCCCGATCGCCCTCGCGGCGCGATCCTCGGCGGCGCGGACCTCGGCCGGGGCGAGCACGCGCGGTCCGGCCACCTCGGCGCGCACCGTCCAGCCGGCGTCGCGCCGAACCGCATCGACCGCGGTGACGAACATGTCCGGGATGCGCTGCAGGCTCGCCCGCACCGCATCCTCGACCTGACGCTGGCCTTGCACATCCGCGGCGGTCGGGTCACCGAGGTGCGCCGCGCCGAGCAGGATGCGCCCCTTCGATGTAACGTCCACCGACTCCGCCCTGCGCACGACGACGCGCAGCCGGGGTTCGGCGAGGCGCTCGCGCAGCAAGGCCTCGAAGCGACCGATGGTGGTGGGTCCTGGATCTCGCGGGCTCTCGATGGAGACGACGAGCACCGGGCCGCTCGAGAGGCTCACCAGCTCGACGTCCTTCAGCACGATGTTCGGCCGAGTCGCCACCACCTCGCGGGTCACCTGCTCCGCCTGCTGGAGCAGGCGCATCTCCGGCGCCTGGGGCGCCTCGGTCACCTTGCCGTCGAGGCTCAGGTAGGGGCGCAGATTCGTCGATCCGGCGGCGGTCACGTCCTTGGTCAGGCTGCAGCGCACGAAGAGGCGCACCGGCTCGCCCAGGCGGTCGCTCAGAGCATCCTGGATCCGCTTCACCTTCTGCGGGGCGAGCACGCGCGGGGTGCGCACGGTGGAGAGGATCTCCACGCCCGAACCGCTCTGGCTGAAATCCAGGCTCACCAGGGCAGTGCCGGGCTCCTCGGCCAGCTGCTGGTCGAGGACCGCGTTGATGGCCCGGTTGGTCCGCAGATCGCGCACCATGCCGACCAGGTAGCTGGTGAGCAGACCGGTGACCAGGACGAGCCCGATCGCCGCCGCGGCAAAGCGTCGCGCCAGCCCGCGCAGCGAGCCGATCTCTGCCCGCGTGACGAAGCCGGCCAGGACGAAGAGCACCGCGGCGACCGCGAGGATGGCCAGAAAGTTGGCGAAGAACAGCAGGAAGGCGCCCCAGGCGCCCTCGTAGGCGCCCGCCGCGAGGCACAGGCCGATGGCCGCGATCGGCGGATTGAGCGCTGTGGCGATTGCCACCCCGGGAAGGGCCGGGCTCACGCGCTCGTCGATCATCGCCAGGATGCCGGCGAAGCCCGCCAGCGCGGCGACGAAGAGATCGATCAGCGTGGGGCGCGTCTGGGCGAGCAGCGAGGCGCTGGGCTCGAGCATGAAGGGCATCGAGCCGAGCAGGTAGGCGAGCGCCACGCCAAAGAGCGCGCCGCCGAACTCGGCCAGAAGCGCGGTGCGCAGCAGGCGCAGGTCGCCTCGCGTGAGGCCCAGCGAAACGCCGAAGATCGGCGTCATCAGCGGCGCCACGACGTTGGCGCCGATCAGCGTGGCGTCGCTGCCGACGATCAGAGCGAAGCCCGCGATCAGCTCCGACAGTCCGAGCAGGACGTAGTACACCGCCGTCGGCTTCGACCCCTCGGCGATGTCCTGCAGCACCCGGACGCGACGCTCCGGCGTGGTCGTCGCGAGTCCCATGACGGCTCGCGCCCAAGCCTCCGGCCACGACTGCCGGCGAAGCCGCGGCGGCACAGAGGAGCCGCCCGCTGCACCACGCTCCGAGGCGTCCCGGTCGCCGGTCACGTCCGTCCCTCAGTACGGATCGAAGATCGATGGCGTGACGGCGCGCGAGGTCGGGCTGGGCTCGGGCTGTCCACGGTCTTGCGCCCCCGCGGCGGGAGCGGGGACCGCCGCGGGCAGCGGCGTCGCCTCTGGCTGCGGCGCGTCCTGCGCCGCAGCGCCATCCACCGGGGTCGCCGGTGCCACGGGCTCTGGTGAGATGGCCGGGGCCGGCGTTGCATCGGGTGGAGCCGGACTCGATGACGGCTCCGCGGCCGCCGGCGTCGCTCCCGCGGGCTCGGGCGCGGCTGCGCTCCCCTTGGCACTCGCCGGCAGACGCCACAGCAGGCGTGCGTTGTCCACCCAGCCCGCGAGCCCCGTCCGCTCCGCCTCGACGTACGCGTACCCGCGCTCTAGCCGGCGGCGAACCACCTTCTCGTGCAGTGCGAGCTCACCGACCACCCGGGCGGAGAAGCTGGGCTCGGCGTAGACCCTGAGCCCCTGCGCACCCGCGAAGTACACCCGCGGCTGGTCGGCTGCGCTCGCGGAAGGGGTCGGCGTCGGCTCGCTCCCCAGCCAGCCGCCGACGCGCTGCGCGCCCGAGCACCCCGCAGAGGCTGCACCGACCAGCAGGAGCGCACCCAGCAGTAGCCGGGTACACGTGGCCGGCCGCCGCTGCATGCCGCGGCACGGCCCCATCTGTCCCAACCGGCCGGACACGAGCTGCCCCCGACCGCCTGCGCCGTCACGTTGGATCCAGCTCCCCATGATCCCTCACCCGACAGGCTTCGCTTCTTCAACAGGCAGACGCGCGGGTCAACCGGGCATCGGCGTCTCGGCGCGCAGCCCGCTGGGCGACGTCTGCCTCGAGGGGATGCACAGGTCGCCGGGCGCCACGGCGCGGCCGCGGGCTCCAGGAAGCTCTCAGCGACTTCCGCGACGCGGCGCGCCCGCGCGGGCGAAGCGCTCGAGGCACCGAGCATCGAGCAGGTCCTTGACGCGTCCGGTCGCACGCTTGTTGCGTAGAAGTGCCGATCGGCCCAGGACCGGCACCGGGACGTCGCCGAAACGGACGAGAACTCGACCTCCCCACGCGGTGGCGAAGCGCACCCCCGTGATCGAGGTCAGGATGTCGATGCGATGCGATTCGGTACGACGCCCATCTGGAAGACGACACTTGGCCGCGTCAGGTCTTCGATCGAGAGGTCCTCGAGGGGTGCACCGAATTCGCGCAAGGCCTCGTGCACCCGCGTGGCATTGCCTCGCGACCGGTCCACCCAGACATCGAGCTCACCCGTGGTTCGCGGCTCGGCGTGTACGGCGACGGCGAATGCCCCCACGATCAGGAAGCGCGCCCGGTGCTCGGACAACCCGCGCAGCAGATCGGCAAAGTCCCGGTTCAGCGGGAAGCTTCCCTGCGATGGCATACGCCTCCTGGCTCAGACGCCACGTCGCGCTCACCCGTTGCTCGGGGGACATGGCCGACCAGAACGCGACGTCGAAAGCCCCGTCGTCGTCCTGCATCCGGATCGTGCGTGCGACCACCGTCCTCTTGCGCATCGAGGAACGAGCTCCTCGCACCTGCATAGCGCACACCCACCAGGGGAGCCAGCACTCGCCGCACGGTGGGCGCATCGCGCCCCTCCCCCCGGGCGGGCGCTCACGCCTCGCGGCGCAGCGGACGGTACTTGATGCGGTGCGGGCGGTCGGCCTCGGCACCCAGGCGGCGGTGCCGGTCTTCCTCGTAGTCGTGGTAGTTGCCCGCGAACCACTCGACGTGGCTGTCGCCCTCGAAGGCCAGGATGTGCGTCGCGATGCGGTCGAGGAACCAGCGGTCGTGGCTGATGACCACGGCGCAGCCGGCGAAGTCGAGCAGGGCATCCTCCAGGGCACGAAGCGTGTCGACGTCGAGGTCGTTGGTCGGCTCGTCGAGCAGGAGCAGGTTGCCGCCACGCTTGAGCACGTTGGCCAGGTGCACGCGGTTGCGCTCGCCGCCCGAGAGGTCGCCGACCCGCTTCTGCTGGTCGGCGCCGCGAAAGTTGAACCACGAGCAGTAGGCCCGCGAGGCGACCTCTCGCTTGCCGAGCACGAGCTTGTCGGCGCCGCCCGAGATCTCCTCCCAGACGGTCTTGCTCGCGTCCAGCGAATCGCGCGACTGGTCGACGTAGGCGAGCTGCACGGTCTCGCCCAGGCGCAGCTCCCCCGAGTCGGGCTGCTCGGTGCCGACGATCATGCGAAACAGAGTGGTCTTGCCCGCGCCGTTGGGTCCGATCACGCCGACGATCCCGCCCGGCGGCAGCGAGAAGGAGAGATCATCGACCAGCAGGCGGTCGCCGTAGCCCTTGAAGAGATGCGCGGCCTCCACGACCACGCCGCCCAGACGCGGGCCCGCCGGAATGGCGATCTCCGCCTTGCCCTCGCGCTGCGCCGGCCCCTCGGCGAGCAGCTTCTCGTAAGCCGCCAGGCGCGCCTTGCTCTTGGCCTGGCGCGCCCGCGGCGCCATGCGCACCCACTCGAGCTCGCGGGCGAGCGTGCGCTGGCGGGCGGATTCCTGCTTCTCCTCGAGCGACAGGCGCTGGCGCTTCTGCTCCAGCCACGAAGAGTAGTTGCCCTCCCAGGGGATGCCGCGGCCTCGGTCGAGCTCGAGAATCCAGCCGGCGACGTTGTCGAGGAAGTAGCGGTCGTGCGTCACGGCCACGACCGTGCCCTTGTACTCGGCGAGAAAGCGCTCGAGCCAGGCCACCGACTCGGCATCGAGGTGGTTGGTCGGCTCGTCGAGCAGGAGGAGGTCGGGCGACTGCAGGAGCAGGCGGCAGAGTGCGACGCGACGGCGCTCGCCGCCCGAGAGGTGCGCGGCGCTCGCGTCGGGCGGCGGGCAGCGCAGGGCGTCCATCGCCACGTCGAGCGTGCGGTCCAAGTCCCAGGCGCCGGCCGCGTCGATCCTGTCCTGCAGGGCAGCCTGCTCGTCGAGCAGCTTCTGCATCTGGTCGTCGTCGGTGACCTCGGCGAAGAGGTTGGACACCTCCTCGAACCGGGTGAGCAGGGCACGCGTCGCGGCCACGCCCTCCTCGACGATCGAGCGTACGTCTTTGGTTGGATCGAGCTGGGGCTCCTGCGGCAAGTAGCCCACCGAGTAGCCCTCGGAGAGCCGCGCCTCGCCGGAGAAGTCGCGGTCGATCCCGGCCATGACCTTGAGCAGCGTGCTCTTGCCCGCACCGTTGGCGCCCAGAACGCCGATCTTGGCCCCGTAGAAGAACGACAGGGAGATCCCGTCGACGACCACGCGGTCGGGCGGATACACCCGACGCAGGTCGCGCATGGTGAAGATGAACTGCGGCATGGCGCAAGGGTTAGCGAACGCGCGCCGACCCGTCACGCACCACGCTCCGGCGTCGCGCAACGCGCCCTCCCGCCGATCGCCGTCCACCTTGCGTCGCACCTCCGGACGGTGCAGGAAGAGAATCGAAGCGGTCGGCACGAGGGCGACGGTGGCAGCTTCGGGGGAGGTGCCATGGAGCAGGGGGCGAGCGCCCCGGACGAGCGCAGCCGGCGCTCGGCCGAGGCAGTCCTGCGGCGAATCTTCGGCTCGGCACGGCCGGGGATCCGCTACCGTCTGTGGGACGGGAGCGAGGGCCAGATCGGCAGCCCCGACGGCTCCTTCACCCTGGTGATCCACGACCGCGACACCTTCCGCAGCACCTTCGGCAGCGGCAACACGCGCACCATGGCCGAGGCCTTCGTCGCCGACCGGATCGACGTCGAGGGCGACCTGTTCGCGGCCTTGCGCGTGGCCAACCAGATCGAGCACCTCGACCTGGGCTTGTTCGACAGGCTGGGAATCTGGATCGACCTGCGCGCGATCTGAGGTCCGAGGGACGCCCGCCCGCCGCAGGAGCGGCGGGCGCGGCCCGAGGCGACGCGACGGGGTGAGGATGAGCAACGGCGCGTACGACGTGATCGTCGTCGGTGGAGGGCCGGGTGGCCTCTTCCTGAACCACGGCATCACCCGCAGCCATGCCTGGAAGCGCACCCCACAGTGGGACTTTCTGATCGACAACGTCTTTCCCAACGCAGAGCTCGATCACGTCTCGCACCTCTGCGAAACCCTCGAGGGCGCCGACTTCGAGGTGCTCGACGCGGAGGGCTTGCGCCCGCACTACGCGCTCACCTGCCGGCGCTGGGCCGAGCGCCTGCGCGCCAACGAGCACCGCGCCATCGACCTGGTCGGCCGGCGGCGCTACCGCACCTGGCTGCTCTACTTGACAGCCTCCTCCCTCGGCTTCGAGCAGCGCTCGATCGGCCTGCACCAGGTGCTGGTGCAGCGGCCCGACCCGGAGGCGGTGGCCGAGCCCGCGACCCGTGAAGAGATCTACCGCGGCTGGCCACGCCATGCACTGCGGGCGGCAGATCGCGACGTGGGCATGCGCCGAGCTCGAGCGGGCTAGGCCACCCGCAGCACGCCCGCGCCGCGGATCGCGTCTCGCGCCAGGGCGATGAGCGCCTCGTTCGCCCGCTCGAGCGGGAACTCGACCACGTGCGTGCGCACCGGGATGCGCGCCGCCTCGGCGAGGAAGCGCCGGCCGTCGTCGCGGGTGTTGTTCGCCACGCTGCGCACCACCCGCTCGCGGTAGATCAGCTCGTAGGGGAAGCTCGGGATCGGGCTCATGTGGATGCCCCCCAGCACCAGCGTCCCGCCCGCATCCAGCGCGGCCAGGGCCACCGGCACGATCTCCCCGGCGGGTGCGAAGACGATCGATGCGTCGAGCTTTGCCGGCGGCGCCTCCAGTGCACCCCCGACCCACGCGGCGCCGAGCTCCAGCGCCAAGGCCTGGTGGCGCTCCCGGTCGCGGGTCAGCACGTGGACCTCTGCACCCCGCGCCGTGGCGATCTGGATGGCCACGTGGCCCGCTGCGCCGAAGCCGTAGAGGCCCAGGCGCAGGCCGGACCAGCTCGGTGCATCGAGGTCGAAGCCGGTCAGGCGCAGCGCCCGATAGCCGATGATGCCCGCGCAGAGCAGCGGCGCCGCCTGCACGTCGGGGAAGCCGTCGGGCAAGCGGTAGACGAAGTCGGCCCGCGCCAGGATCTGCTCGGCGAAGCCACCCTGCACCGTCCAGCCCGTGAAGGCGGCCTCGGCGCAGAGGTTCTCCCGCCCGCTGCGGCAGAACCGACAGATCCCGCAGGTGCCGTGCAGCCAGGCGATGCCGACCCTCTCCCCCACGGCGAGATCCGCGACCCCCTCCCCCACTCGCTCGACCACCCCGACCACCTGGTGCCCCGGCGTGACGCCCGCCAGGCGCGCGGGCAGCTCTCCCTCGACGACGTGCAGGTCGGTGCGGCACACGCCGCAGGCGCGCACCCGCACCGCCACCTCGCCGGGCCCGGGGCTCGGTATCGCCCGCTCGACCAGCTCGAGCGGCCTGCTCTCGACGGGGCCCGGACGATCGAGAGCCTGCGCTCTCAAGCCCTACGCCACTTGATCGAGCAGCCGATCGACGGGCTCTGCTCGGCCGATGGCCGCCGCCCGGCGAGCAGCTCCTCGATCGCGTCGGCGAGCTCCCGGCGGGTGACCTTCGCCGGCTCCTTCCAGCTGTCGTCGATCCGGCCGTGGTAGGCCAGGCGCCGAGCGGCGTCGTACACGTAGATGTCCGGCGTGCAGACGGCGCCGAAGCGGCGCGCCACCTCCTGGCTCTCGTCGACCAGGTACGGGAAGCCGTAGTCCTTGGCCCGCCAGCGCGCGAGCAGGCGTGCCGGCGAGTCGTCGGGGTAGTCCGTCGGGTCGTTCGAGCAGATGCCCACGAGCTGCACGCCGCGCGGGCCGAAGTCGCGGCGCAGCGCGACGATCCGCTCCTCGACGGCCTGCACGTAGGGGCAGTGGTTGCAGAGGAACAGCACGACCAGCACGGGCCGGTCGGCGAAGTCGTCGCGCCGCACGCGCTTGCCCTCCACCGAGGGCAGGTCGAAATCGGGGCACGGGCGGCCCAGCTCCAGGGCCGTGGACTCGAGCAGCACCATGTGCCCGAGGGTACGCCAGGTCGCCCGCGCTGACAACGTCCTGCCGGGCGCTCGCCCTCGCGCGGCTGCGCGGCTGCGCGGCTGCGGGAGCCTTGACACGACGGGAATCGGCCTTACCCCTGGCCTACCTCAAGTAAGAGTTCGCGAGCCCGGCTCGCGGACGGGAAGGCGAGATCCATGTCACTTCGTTCCTCGGGGATCCGTGCGCTGCGCGGCTGGGACCCGTTCCGCGAGCTCGGTCGCATGCAGGCGGAGCTGGACGCCCTGCTCTCTGGCCACACGAACGACTCCTACGCTCCTGGCCACCCCCCGGTCGGCGTGTGGGCAAACGAGCAAGGCGCGCTGGTCACGGCCGAGCTACCCGGCGACGATCCCGAGAAGATCGAGATCTCGGTGCTCGACGACACGGTCAACCTGTCGGGCTCGCCGCCCGCCGAGGCTGCATCTGTCGACCGGGCCGGCGACACGAGGGTGCTGCGTCACGAGCGCGGCCACGGCGAGTTCAAGCGCCGGGTGCGGCTGCCGTTCCGCGTGGATCCGGGGGCGGTCGACGCACGCTTCAGCCGCGGCGTGCTCCACCTGACGCTGCCCAGGCTGGGTGCGGAGCAGCCACGCAAGATCGCCGTGCAGGCGAGCTGACCCGCAAGGCGACACCGATCACGACACCACGCCAGGCGGGGCACGCGCCGCGCCAGGCCCCGATTTCATCGCGAAGGGAGAGTAGAGAGTCATGTTCACCGAAAACGCACAGCAAGCCCAGGCCACCGGCGCCGACGCCGCGCGATCGCGCGAGCCACGCATCGTGCACGCGCCGAGGGTGGACGTCCACGAGTCGCCCGATGCCTTCTTGGTGGTGGTCGACCTGCCCGGCGTCACCGAGCAGGGCCTCGACGTGACCGTCGAGAAGAGCACCCTGACGGTGTCGGGGAAGGTCGATCTTCACGCCCCGGCCGGCTACCGCCGGCTCTACGGGCACGAGGCACCGACCGAGTACCGCCGAGCCTTCACGCTCTCGGAAGCCGTCGACCGCGACCGCATCGAAGCCTCGCTGCGCCATGGCACGCTGCGCTTGACGCTGCCCAAGGCCCGTGCGGCGCAGCCGCGGCGCATCGCGGTCCAGGCCGCTGCCTGACGGGGCTCGCCTCGTCGAGCCCCGGCCCCGGACCGGGGCGCCTGCAGCGCGCGGCCGGGGGCCGGGGCCACCCGACTCACTCCGGCGACCGGCGCGGCCGCCTGGCATCGGGTGAGGACCGCAACCCGACTCAGAGCGCGACGGCCCCTTGCTCGACCATGCGCAGGAGTTCGGCCTCGTCGATCACGGCGAGGCCGAGCTTGCGTGCCTTGTCGAGCTTGCTGCCCGGGCTCTCGCCCGCGACCACGTAGCTCGTCCGGGCGCTCACCGAGCTGGTGACCTTTCCACCAGCGCGCTTGATGCGCTCCGCGGCCTGCTCGCGGCTCAAGCTCGGAAGCGTGCCCGTGAGGACGAAGGTCTGGCCTTCGAGCGGGCCGCGGTACCCCGCGGTCGCTGGCGCGCGGCCCTCCTCCATGCACACGCCCGCGCGGCGCAGCTTCTCCAGGACAAGCCGGTTGTGCCGGCTCGCGAGCCAGTCGACCACGTTCTGCGCCAGGACCGGCCCGACCCCTTCGACCGACTCCAGGGTCTCGCGATCGGCCGCCGCCAGCGCCTCGATACCGCCGAAGCGGTCGACCAGCAGCTCGGCGACCACCTCGCCCACTCCGCGGATGCCCAGGGCGGTCAGCAGGCGGGCCACAGGCCGCCGCTTGGCCGCCTCGATCGCCGCCAGCAGGTTGGCGATCCGCTTCTCCTTGTAGCCCTCGAGCTCACCCAGGTCCGCGGCACGAAGTGCGAAGACGTCGGCCACGTCGCGGATCAGCCCCTTGGCGCAAAGCAGCTCAGCCTGCTTGATGCCAAAGCCGTCGACGTCCATCGCGCCGCGTGACACGAAGTACTCCACCGAGCGCACCAGCTGCGCGGGGCACGCCGAGTTGACGCAGTACGTCCCCGCCTCGCCCTCCGAGCGGCGCACCGGCTCGCCGCACGCCGGGCAGGTGCGCGGCATGCGGAAGATGCGCTCGTGGCCGTCGCGCAGCTCAGCCACGGGGCGCAGCACCTGCGGGATCACCTCCCCGGCCCGCTTGACGACCACCCGATCGCCGATGCGGATGTCCCGCTCGCGGATGTAGTCCTCGTTGTGCAGCGTCGCGTTGCGCACCGTGACGCCGCCCACCACGCACGGCTCGAGCTCCGCCCAGGGGTTCAGCACGCCGGTGCGGCCGACGTTCACGCCGATGTCGAGCAGGCGCGTCACGACCTCGGTCGACGGGTACTTGAAGGCGATCGCCCAGCGCGGCGCGTTCCCCACGCTGCCCAGGCGCTCCTGCAGCGCCAGGTCGTCCACCTTGATCACCAGCCCGTCGGTCTCGTAGGCCAGCTCGCGTCGTCGCGTCGCCCAGGCCTCGCAGTGCGCGACGACCTCGTCGAAGCGCCCCAGCTTGCGACACTCGGGCGTGACGGGGAAGCCCAGGCGGCGCAGCGCCTCGAGCGCCCCCCAGTGGGTCTTCACGGCGAGCCCCTCGACCTCGACGATCTGGTAGGCCCACAGCCGCAGCGGGCGCGCGGCCGTGATCGACGGGTCGAGCTGGCGCAGCGAGCCAGCCGCCAGGTTGCGCGGGTTCGCGTAGAGCCGCTCGCCCCGCGCTTCCTGCTCGGTGTTGAATCGCTCGAAGTCGGCGCGCGTCATGTAGACCTCGCCGCGCACCACCAGCTGCCGCGGGCTCGGCCGCGCGGCGCTCTCCACCGGCACACGCAGCGGCACGCTCTTCACGGTGCGCAGGTTCGCGGTCACGTCCTCGCCCACCTCGCCGTCGCCGCGGGTGGCGCCGCGCAACAGCACGCCGTCGGCGTAGTGCAGCACGACCGTCAAGCCGTCGATCTTGGGCTCGACGACGTACTCCAGCCGAGTGCCCTCGGGCAGCAGCTTGGCCAGCCGGTCGTGCCAGGCGCGCAGGTCGGCCGCGTCGAAGGCGTTGCCCAGGCTGAGCATCGGCGCCGGGTGCCGGACCTTGACGAAGCGCGCGCGCGGCGCGCCGCCGACCCGCTGGGAGGGCGAGTCCGGGGTGCGCAGCTCGGGGTGATCGGCCTCGAGCGCAGCCAGCTCGCGGACCAGCGCGTCGAACTCGGCGTCGCTCACCTCGGGAGCGTCAAGCACGTGGTAGAGGTGGTTGTGATGGTGGATCGCGGCGCGCAGCCGCTCGGCGCGAGCCGCGGGGCGGTCGGACTTCACGGCGCGGGGCTCGGCCCGCCGGGCACGCTGCCCGCGGTGTCCTCGAGCTTCGTCAGGAGCGCGGAGGCGCCGCTGCGCACGTCCTTCTGCGGGCGCTCGCGTACCTCGCGCAGCAGCGGGATCGAGGCCGGCCCGACCAGCCCCATCGCCTCGATGGCGTTGCGTCGCACGCGAACGTCGGCGTCGTCGAGCGCCTCGCGCAAGCGCGGCAGAGCTTCGGGCCCGAAGCGCGCGATCGCCAGCACGGCGCTCTCGCGCAC
>CAZGUU010000096.1:0-16013 GCA_964529315.1 uncultured Enterobacteriaceae bacterium | reverse complement strand
CGCGACGCCGAGCTCGGCCGCGACTCGCGCGAGCACGGCGACGCGCGAGTCGCCGGCACGCGCCGCCTCGGCGAACACCGCCGCACGGACGCGGCGCGGCGCGAGACTCGCGCGGCGCCCATCGCACCACAGGCGGTCGAGGACGTGCCCGGCCAGGCGCTTCTTCGCCTCGTGACAAGCGCATGGCAGCGGCCCGGCGAGGCGCTCCTGGAGCTCGCGGCGCGGGCGTCCAGCGCAGCGCTCGGCCTCCTCGAGCAGCACGCGCAGCCACGGGTGATCGTGCTCGCCCAGGAAGTGCGGCACGGCCACGGCGCCGTGCAGGCTAAGCGGGATCAGACGCTCGGGCACCGAGACCAGCACGTCTTCGCCTCGACTGGCGCACATCCAGCGTGCCGCGCACGACCAGCTCGTAGACCAGGGCGCGCTTGCCCTGCACCGGACGCAGCAGCCGCCCGACCCGCTGCACGAACTCCCGGGTGCCGAGCGCCGAACCGACGACGATCGCGACGTCCGCGTCGGGCACATCGAGACCCTCGTTCAGGACGCGTGCCGAGACCAGCGCGCGCAGGCGGCCGTCGCGGAAGGCCGAGAGCGCCTCCTCCCGCTCCTTGCGCGCAATGTCGCAGGTGATCGGCATGACCAGGCTCTCGCGGGCCACCGCGTAGGCGGCCTCGTTGTCCGCGGTGAAGACGAGCACGCGCGCGTCGCGGTGGCGCTCGAGGAGCGCACGGAGCGCTGCCCGTTTGGCCGCGGAGAAGGCGACCAGCCGGCGCGCCAGACGCAGGGCGTGCAGGGCACGGCGGCCTTGGGCGGTGCGTACCGCCGCCCGACAGAGCTCCTCCCACGTGGCGCCCGGGTGCAGGCGGCGCAGCTCCGCGGCCACCGGGCGGAACGCGGCCATCCAGGCGTCGTACGCCTGGCGCTCGCTCCCGGTCAGGTCGAGAGCCAGCGTGAGCAGGTCGAACGGGGCGAGAAAGGTGCCGGCGAGGTCGCCGATCGCCAGGGAGAAGACCGGTGGGCCGAGGAGCTCGGCCAGGCGGAGTGCCGCCTCGCCGCGCGACGGTAGGGTCGCGCTCAGCCCGAGCCGGGCCTCGGCGATGCACATCTCGAGCGCCTCGTCGCGCACGCCGCAGCCGAAGTGGTGCGCCTCGTCGACGATCAGCAGCGCGAAGCGATCCCCGAGCCGACCCATGTGGCGCCAGGCGCTCTCGTAGGTGGCCACGGTCACAGCGGCGACCTCGTGGTGCCCGTCGCCCCAGCGGCCGATCGCCCCCGAGTAGAAGCGGGCGAGCTCGGCGCACCACTGGTCCAAGAGGACCCTGGTCGGCACGAGACAGAGAGCGGTGAGCCCGGCGCGCGCCATGGCGGCCAGCGCGACCCGGGTCTTGCCGCTTCCGGTGGGAAGAGCGATCAGGCCGCGCCGCCCGGCCTGCTGCCACGCGGCGAGCGCCGCCTCCTGGTAGGGCCGCAGCTCGACCTCTCGCCACGGCTGGGGCGCTTCGCGCCGCGCGGCACTCGCGACCTCGTCCGAGAGGTCGACACCGCGCGCGGCGAGCTCGCGGCGCAGGTTCGGGTAGCACCTCGCCGGCGCGCGGTGGCGCTCGATGCGCGCATCCCACAGAACGCCGGGCAGCGTCGCGACGTCGACCTCGTGCGCTACCTCCTCGAGGACGATGGTCCCTCCGTCGTAGCGCAGGCGCATCGGGATGGCACCGAACGCAACCTCCGTGCCGCTGCCCTTGGGCGGGCCGTCCGTGTGCCTGCCGGCGCTGGACTGCTGTCCGCGCCTGCCGGGACTCGAGCGCTGCCCGTGCCCACTGGCGGGAACGCCCACCGCGAGAGGCCGGCGGCACGACGATCGACCCCGGGCGCGGCGCCACGACGAGGTGCAACGGTCTGTCTCGCACACGCGAGGCCAAGGAATCCTGCGTTGCACCGCGGCCGCTGCGAAGGAACGTCCCCCGTTGGAAAATGTCGCACCTGCACTTGAGCCGAGCCGAGCGCCGGAGCGAGCTTCCACCATCCACCGGGGGTGGGGCTCTGCACTTGGCACCGGCGTGCCGGGCTTGGATCGAGAGGAGGCATCGATGGGCGTCGCCCTGGACACGCTTGACTACGCTCGCCGGCTCCGGGAGGCTGGCTTCACCGAGCAGCAGGCCGAGGGCCAGGCCCGCGCGCTCGCCGCAGCCATGACCGACGCGCTCGCCACCAAGCAGGATCTCCACGCTCTCGAGACCCGCGTCGAGACGCGCTTCTCGGTGGTCGATGCCCGCATCGACGCCCTCGAGCACCACCTCGACACCCGCCTGGTGGAGCTCGAGAAGCGCATCGAGCTGCGCTTCGCCGAGCACGGGGCGCGGTTCGACGGCCGCCTCGTCGAGCTCGAGCGGCGCATCACCTTCCGCCTGGGGGGCATGCTGGTCGCCGCCATCGGCACCTTCTCCGCACTGGTCAAGCTGCTCTGATGAGCCACGGCGGCTGGTTCGACGATGCCGGGCTCGGCCTATTCGTCCACTGGGACCACGCGAGCCAGCAGGGGCTCGAGATCTCCTGGCCGCTGGTGGGCGGCAACTTTGCCCTGCCGCGCTGCCCGTCCGTCCCCGTCGCGCAGTACCACGCCTCGGCTGCGACCTTCGACCCGCGCGCGTTCGACGCCGACGCGCTGGCCCGCGCCGCGCGCGATGCGGGCGCGCGCTACCTGGTCTTCACGACGAAGCACCACAGCGGCTACGCGATGTTCCACACGCGCACCTCGCGCTTCTCGGTCGAGGACTCGCCGTGCGGGCGCGACCTGGTCGGCGAGGTCGCCCGGGCCGTGCGCGCCGCGGGCCTGCGCCTGGGCTTCTACTTCTCGCTCTCCGATTGGTCGCACCCCGACTACCCGGCCTTCACCGAGGCGGACAAGCCCTACCGCTTCGGCGCCTCGCCGCCGCGGCCGCCGGCCGCGCAATGGGAGCGCTACCTCGCGGCGATGCGCGAGCAGCTCCGCGAGCTGCTCACCGGCTACGGCCGCGTCGACCTGCTCTGGTTCGACGGCGGCTGGGAGCGGCCCATGGACCTGTGGCGCGGCGCCGAGCTGGTCGATCTGATCCGCTCGCTGCAGCCCGAGATCCTGCTGAACGACCGCCTCTACGGCTTCGGCGACTACGACACCCCCGAGCAATTCGTGCCGCCCAAGCCGCCGGCGCGCCGCTGGGAGACGTGCCTCACGATGAACGAGAGCTGGGGCTACGACCCCGAGGATCGCGCCTACAAGTCCGCCCGCCAGCTCGTTCACACCCTGGCCGAGGTGCGCGCCAAAGGGGGCAACCTGCTCCTGAACGTGAGCCCGCGCGGCGACGGCTCGCTGCCCCCCGAGCAGGTCCAACGCCTGGGGCGCATCGGCCGCTGGATGGAGGCCCACCGCGAGAGCATCCACGGCACCCGCCCCGGGCTCGAGCCCTGGCAGCTCTACGGGCCGAGCACGCGGCGCGGCAACCGCATCTACCTGCACCTGCTCTGCCGCCCCTACGACTCGGTGACGGTGCGCGGCCTGCCGGTGCGGCGCGTCGAGCGGGTGAGCGTTCTCGCGAGCGGCGCCGAGCTCCGCTTCTCGTCGCGCACGGGGATCCTCGAGAGCCTTCAGGAGGATCCCGACGGCGAGCTCACCATCGAGATCGCCGAGAGCCAGCTCGACGAGCTCGCCACCGTGCTCGCCGTCGATCTCCGCGACACCCCGCACCGCGCGGCCGAGAGCTGAGCGAGCCGCATGGCTGACGCCGAGCGCGGCCGGGGCGATTTCTGCTCGGGATGCTCTCGGTCGAGCGCGACGATGGCGATGCGGCACGGATCGGCGGCGAGCCGCTAGGAACCCGCGTCCACAGCGCCGCGGTGCAGGGCCTGAACCAGCGGCGACGCTCCCGCCGAGGCCCACGCGCGCCCCGCTCGTGAACCGTAGGTCCGTCGGACCTCGCGCGCCGGCGAGTCGGGTACGCTCGTTGCTCCTGGGCGTTCGACGGGAGGTCCCGGATCATGACGAACGTACGAAATCGGCTCGGACGCGCGATCGGCCGAGGCGCACTCCTGCTCTGCCTCGCCTTGCCCACCACGGTGCGGGCGGAAGCGCTCATGAGAGTCTACACGCGTTCGAGCTATCCGCTCGAGTGGCTCTTGCGCGACCGCCAAGGCGAGGCCGCCGAGGGAAATGCGGTCGCGATCGACGAGGTGAACCGCATCGTGGTCGCGACCACGGTCGGCTTCGACGCGGCCCAACACCTCCAGATGGGCGTCATGCGCTTCGTGGATGGCGCCCGTGATCCGTCCTTCGGCTTCCAGGGGAGCAATCGCACCGCCTTCGCGGAGGAGACGTTCGCGCGGCGGGTCGCCATCGATCGGAAAGGCCGAATCGTCGTCATGGGGTCGGTGATGGAGCCCGAGCGGCGCGTGGCCCTGGCCCGCTTTCTCGCGAACGGGCGGCTGGACACCGACTTCGGCACCGGCGGTCAGGTCCTGCTCGACCTGCCGACGCGGGAGGAAGAGGCGGTCTTCCTCGGCATCGACGAGGCGAATCGCATCGTGCTCGCCGGGTCCGCAGGCGCCCACTGGCAGGATCGGGACTATTTCGTGGCCCGCTGCGACGAGCGTGGGACGCTCGACACCACCTTCGGAACCCGCGGCGGCCATACGCTCTTCGACGTGGCCCCGGCCGACGTCGCCGCGGCCGCGACCATCGATTCGCAGGGGCGGATCGTCGTCGTCGGCTACCACACGGGCGGCCTGGTCTTCCCGGAAGCCGGCACGCCGATCCTGGTCCGCTTCGGTCCGTCGGGGACGGTCGACACCTCGTTCGGTGCGGGGGGAGTGGCGTGGCTCGACAGCTCCCCGGGGGACATGTTTCCGGCGGCGGTTGCGATCGCGAACGACGACACGATCGTCGTGGCGGGAGACAGCGTCAGCCGATGGGGGTGGGATCTCGGCAGCGTCCCGTACCTGCTCGCCTGGGATGCCCGCGGAGACCGAAAGCGGGATTTCCCCCGCGAGGAGTACGCGCAGCCGACGCACACCCATGTCGTGGCCCTCTCGATCGATCGAGCGGGTCGGCTACTGCTGGTCGGCAAGAACCAGAGCTCGACTGGCCCGCGCTTCTCCGTGACCCGCCGGGGCGCCGACGGTCAGGCCAGCGCGTACACGAGCAATCGGCTCGACACGACGACGCTACCCGCGGAGGCTGGGGTGTCGTTGGTCGCCCTCGGCGCAACGCTCGACCAGAACCAGTCGGTCGTCGTCGTCGGGGCGGCCTACCCGCAAGGGCAGGGCGACGTGGCGATCGCCAGGTATCGGAACGTCGTGCCGACCGGCAGCTTCTCGGACCTCTGCCTCTCCTGCTCGACCGGCGCACCGGTGTGTGGCAACCGCCTCGTCGAGCCCGGCGAGGAATGCGACGACGGCGCCACCGCCGCAGGGGATGGGTGCTCACCGACCTGCTGGATCGAGCCCAACCGCGACGACGACGAGCTCTTCGACCCGATCGACTTCTGCGTCAACGTCGACGGCGCCCGGACGTTCCTCCCCGGCTCGGCGTCGCTCACCGTCCGCAACGTCAACACCGACACCGTCCCCGACAACGATCGGCTCGACGTCGAAGGCAAGTTCCAAATGCCGGCCGACTGGAGCTTCGCGGACTTCGATCCCGAGGCATTCGACGGTGAGCACGGCCGCGGCATCGAGGTGCACGTGATGCACCTGCTCCGCGGCACGCGGGTGAACGGGTTCCTCGGGTACGACGGCCCGACGCGCGGCTGGGTGCGCACGGGGACCGCGTGGCGGTACACCAACACGACGCCCGACGCCGGCCACCCGATCACCTCGATGGTGGTCCGGGACGCCGGTGCCGGACGCGTGCGGGTCACGATCAGCGCCCGGAAGGTGACGTTCCCGCATCCCATCTCGGAGCTCGACGTCCCCTTGCAGGTCGCCGTGACGCTCGGGCGGGTGGGTGGCGCCTCGGAGCACGGGGCCTGCGGGGAGAGCCGATTCCAGGCGTCGGATTGCCGGTGGAACGCGACCCGCAATCGTCTCAGATGTCGGACGGGCGGCCAGCGATAGGCGGATGCTCTGGCGACGCTGCACGGTGCCCCGCAGCCAATTGCTCGGACGAGTCGCGCTCGACGGCCCTGCCGAGACGGTGCGAAAGCCCCCGCAACGAGCCGCGCGGGCGTCGAATGGTATTCGTCATTTCCTCGATACGCTTGCGCGCCGCGTACCAGCTCGCGCTCCAGGCCCTCGATCGTGTCGAGGCGACGAGCCGGCCGACTTCCGACGTGAGCCGACGCTGCGAGCTACTCCTGGCTCTGGGCCGGGCGCATGCGACGGCGGGCGAACGTGAGCCGAGCAAGCAGAGCTATCGCCAAGCCGCCGACGTCGCGCGGAGGCTGGGTGCGACCGAGCAGCTTGCGAGAGCCTCTCTCGGCTTTGCGGGTTTGTCCATCGAAGCAGGGGCGGTCGATCGGGACGTGATGGCGATGCTGGAGGAGGCACTACACACACTCGGCTCAGCCGAGACCGCCCTGGCCGCGAGAGTGATGGCGCGACTCAGCCAGGAGCTCGGACTTCCCGAGCACGGGGAGCGCCGAAGGGCTCTGAGCGAGCACGCGCTCGACGTTGCACGCCGCAGCGGCGATCCGCGGGCATTGGGCGAGGCCCTCGTGGCGCGGCACGTCGCGCTGCGCGGACCGGGAAACGCCGAGGAGCGCCTCGCAATATCTTCCCAGCTCCTGCACCTCGGGCGAAAGGCGGGAAACAAGGAGCTGGCCGGCTGGGGCCACGGCTTTCGCATCGTCGACCGAATGGAGCAGGGAGACCTCGTCGCGGCGAATCGGGACAGCGAGGCGTGCGGCGACCTGGGCGAGGAGATCCGCCACCCGCTCTTTCTCTGGGTGAGGGCGGTGTCGCGCGGCATGCTGGCGCTCCTCCAAGGTCGCCTGGAGGCGAGCGAGCAGCTGGCCGAGGAAGCACACCGCCTCGTCCTCCCGGTCGATCCCGACGCTTCTGCGCTGTTTGGCGACCAGCTCTTGGCGCTGCGCAGCGAGCAGGGGCGTCTGGACGAGGTCGTGCCGGTACTCGAAGAATTCGTCGGGCAATATCCCGAGATGCCGGCTTGGCGTGCCACGCTGGCGGCCGTGTACTCTCGACTCGGCCGTGGGGCCGAGGCGCGCAGCGAATTCGAGCAGCTGGCGGCGCGCGACTTCGCCGACCTGCCGCGAGATGGGGCGTGGCTACCCGGCGTCGCCGCCCTTGCGGAGACGTGCGCCCTGCTCGCCGACGAGCGGCGCGCCGCCGTTCTCTACGACTTGATGATCCCCCATGCCCCGTACCACGTGGTGCTCGAGAATGCGCTGTGGAACGGCGCGGTCAGCTACTACCTGGGCCTTCTCGCAACCACGATGGGCCGCTGGGAATGTGCGAGCGAGCACTTCGCCGCGGCGCTCGACGTGCATCGGCAGGTGGGTGCCGCTTGCTGGCTGGGGTGCACCCAGTACGAGTACGCCCGCATGCTGCTGGCGCGCGGGCGTGGCGATGACACGGGGCGCGCGCGCGGCGGTGAGCAAGCGCATTCACGCCGACATCAAGCGCATCCAGGCCGCCAATCCGACGCTCGGGCGCCACCTCGCGGCGACCATCAGCACCGGCTACACCTGCAGCTACCAGCCCGCGCGGGGCGTGCCTGTCGTCTGGCAGCTGTGAGCCCCGATGCGTTCGCTCCCGAGCACGCTTGCCTTGAAGCTCCGGCTCCGCAAGCGGGCGGCGCCGACGCCTCGGAGTCGGTCGACACCCCATTGGCCGGGTTTGCCCGCGGTCCGTGTCCCCAGCTCCCGGGCGGACGCACAGCGATGCCGGCTGCCTTGAGGTAGCCGCTCGCCGTCTCCGGGCGGACGCCCGTCGCTTCCTCGATCCGGCGTAGCGTCCACCCGAGGCGCCCCAGCGCCAGGACCTGTTCGCGTTTCTCGTTAACGCGCAGATGCCGTCCGGCTCGGAGATCGAGCGGCGCAATCGCGCGCTGGTCGCGCCCACTCCAAAATTGCGGCGGCACGACCGACGGCTCTTGACTAAATAAGTCTAGGCAGACTACATTAGTCTCTATGTCCAATCCGAGTCGATCCTTGAACCTCTCCGCGGCAAAAGCCGGCTTGTCCGAGGTGGTTCGCAGGGTCCGCCGTACCGGAGAGACGGTAGTCATCACGGTCGATGGTGAACCCGCCGCCCGGATCGGTCCGATCGAGGAGAAACCGCGTCACCTCACTGCGAGGGAGGTCGCCACGGTGCGCGCGTTGATGGATGCGTTGGCGCGGATCCCCAGGCCGACCGAGCCGTTCGACGCCGTTGCTGCCGTAGCCGAGGGGCGCCGTTGAGCCGCGCGGTCCTCGATGCGTCGGTTTTCGTCGCAGCCATTTCTCCGCGCGAGATCCACCACCTGGCTGCGCGTGACCTCTACAGCGCGTACGCGGCGGACCGCGCGTTTCTCGTTCCATCACTCTTCCGCCTCGAGGTGCTCGCCGCTCTTTCGCGTCGAGGTGAGCCCGACGAGGTGATCGATATCGTGGATCTCCTGGTATCGGGCCCGCGGTTCCACAGCATTCCCATCGATGGCTCGTTGATCGAGCGCTCAGCCCAGGTGGCTCGTGCCGGACGCCTGCGGGCGTATGACGCGGTGTACGTTGCGCTGGCGCTGAACGCCGACGCCGCATTCCTGACACTCGACTCCGACGTGCGCGCGAAGGCTGCCGAAGTGTTCCCGAGCCTGAGCTTTGACCCATAGATGCCACAAACGGCCTGATTGAACCGCCCCGGCTGAACTTCGGGTCAGGGCGCGCAGGCCCTCCTCGTCGGCGTCGGTCCAGCCCGGTGCGCCGCGAAGCAGGCGGACGTCGTCGAGCAGCACCGGCAGGCGGTAGAGATCGATGATGCCGCCGCTTCGGCCGGTGTCCTTGCCCCGGATCATCTGCGCGTGGCGCAGGTTCGGGTTCATCCGCGTCATGGGGTCGACGAACCAGGCGCGCAGCTGGCGAGCCGCGCGCTCGGCATAGCGCCGCTCGCCGGTGAAGTACCAGGCGTGCGCGAGATTGTGCACGGCGCGCTGCATGCGCCCCAAGGTCGCGAAGTCGTACTCTTCGATTTCCGGGTTCTGCTCGCCGTCGCGGCTCACGTAGGGCAGGCCGTCGGGCTTGGTGGGATCGGGCCAGTAGTAGGTCGCAAGGCTGACGTAGTCGTGCGGATCGAGGCCGGGCTGCGGGTGTCTCTTGTCGGTGAGGACCACGGCTGGCGCTGCGAGCGCCTTCGCGGCCCGGAGGCGGAGCTTCGCCAGCGGCTCGGCCACGCCGGGATCGCCGGCCCTGACCAGCGCTCGAGCCCGTGCCAGATCCTCGCCGCGCAGCAGGAGCGTGGCGGGCACCGCGTCGGCCCCGGCCGCGGCCCACGCCGCCCTGCCCACCAGCGCGATGGCCAGCACGACCGCCGCCTTGTACATGACGGGCTCCCCCGCCGCCTCGGGTGAGCGGCCCTCGCGTCACGCGTCCCCGGCCGGCTCGAGGCCGACCATCGCTCGGAACTGCTGCGTCGTGTTGACGTGCGGGAACGGTTGATCGGGGACCGGCAGGCGCAGGGCCGCGCACAGCGGCTCCCAGCCGTCGCCCGCCCGCCACTCGACCAGGCGCGCCGGGTCGGCCTCGGCTCGCACGCTCGCGTTGTGCGCCTCGAAGGCGGCCTTGGCCGCTTTCTCGTCTCGCCAGTCGGGCGAGAAGCGCGCCATCATCTCGTCGACCATGGTCAGCCAGTCTTCGCCGGCGCCGGGCGGGACCGCCTGGAAGATCGTGCTGCTGGCGCTCTGCCACCACGAGTCGGCGTCGCGCACCGAGAGCAGGATGATCGCGTCGGGAAACGCGGCGCTGATCTCGCGCCACTGCGCGGCCGCCGGCCAGTCGACGGTGGCCGCGTAGTCGGAAAGAAAGGCGCGCCAGTCGGGGCTCGTGCCACGGTTGGCGGACCGCCACACCGGGAGGTCCTGCGGGCGGCCGAGCAGCTCGGCCATGTGGTAGCAGGGCCCTCCCAGGAGATGCTCCAGGGCGAGCTTCAACGAGTGCGTTCCGGTGCGCCCCAGGCCGGCGCCGACCACGCGAAGGCTCATGGTGTCGTCCTCTCCTCTCGCGCCTCTCGGGTACCGTCGAGCCAGCATGCGGCGTGCTCGGCCGCGTCGATCACCCGGCTCGCCATCTACCCCGTCCCTCGCGTGGAGACCAGCACCACGAGTGCCATGGCCTGGAGCTGCGCCGCCGGGTCGTCGATCTGCGACTCACCTCAGAGGCCGAGCTCACGCTCCTCGTCGGACACCCGGCTCACGCGCCTCGAGCCTCCCGACGGATCGACGACTCGGCCGTGCACCAGCTCGCCCACCGATAGCGGATGGAGCCCCAGCGGATCAGCCCCTGCAGCCACAGGACGACGGCGCCACCGTCGCAGGGGACGGATGCTCACCGAGCGCACGGGGATCCTCGAGAGCTTGCAGGAGGACCCCGACGGCGAGCTCACCATCGAGATCGCCGAGAGCCAGCTCGACGAGCTCGCCACCGTGCTCGCGGTCGATCTCCGCGCCACCCCGCACCGCGCGACCGAGGGCTGAGCGCGTGAGCAGGAATCCCCGGACAGGCCCAGGGTGCCTGTGGTCCGCCGCGACGGCGCCGGGATCGCCACCCGCCGGATGATTCCGCGGTCTCCATCCTACCGGCCCCCATTGCCCGAAGCCGGCCGGCACGTCTCTCACCCCACCTCGTCCCGCAGCAGCTCGAGGAGCCTCGGCAGGGTGCACGAGGCCCGCCGCCCCGAAACCACCTCCCGTGGCGTCTGCGAGACGAGCACCCGGTGGCGAGCGTCGACGAGATCCGCCAGCCGATCGAGGCGGTCGAGGTCGCGAGGGTCCGGGTCGGTCGTGAGCTTGACCTCGATCGCCCAGCGCTCGGAGCCAACGTCGAGGAGCAGGTCGATCTCGTGTCCGTCGCTCGTGCGCAGAAAGTGGGCATCCGCGCGGACGCCACGCGCAGCGAGCGTCGACAGGACCTGCTCGACCACGAAGCCCTCCCAGCTCGCACCGACCCATGGCTGGACGAGGAGCTGCTCGTACGAGGCCACTCGCAGGAGCGCGTGGAGCAGCCCCGAGTCACGCCAGTAGAGCTTCGGGCTCTTCACCAGCCGCTTGCCGAGATTCGCCGAGAACGGCGGGAGCCGGCGGACCAGGAAGGCGCCCTCGAGGTGATCGATGTGGCTCTTGACGGTCGTGTGCGAGAGCCCGAGGCTCTGGCCGAGGCGCGTGAGATTGAGGATCTGGCCGTGCACCGCCGCCGTCATGCGAAGCAGCCGCTCGATCGCCGCGGGACGCCCGGGCAGCCCCCAGGTGGGGAGGTCGCGCTGGGCGAGCAGCGTCAGATAGGCGTCCTGCCATTGCGGGAAGGCGGCCGGATCGAGCGGCCCACCGTCCGGGAAGCCCCCGCGAAGCCACAGCTCGCTGGGGGCATCGCCACGCAGCTCCGCGAGCAGCAGGGGCGAGAGCTCGAGCACCGCGAGCCTCCCCGCAAGCGACTCGGCAACGTGCGTCATCAATCCCGGCGACACGGAGCCCAGGAGGAGGAAGCGGCCGTTGCGGCGACGATCCGCGTCGATCGCTCCGCGCAGGCGCGGAAAGACCTCGGGCCAGAGCTGGGCCTCGTCGAGCACGGCCAGCGGACGCCCCTCGCAGACGCGGCCCCACTCGACGTCGAGGCGGGTCCGGTCGCCGGGCTGCTCGAGATCGAAGTAGGTCGCGGCGAGAGACCGCGCGAGCGTCGTCTTGCCACTCTGCCGCGCCCCGGTGAGGGCCACCGCCGGGAAGCGAGCGAGCCGCTCCCGAAGCAGGGGCTCGAGAAGGCGCGGGATCATCCTGATTTGTTGATTGCAAAGCGATTTGCAATTTGCAAGGAAGCCTCCTGGCCCGCTACTCCGTCGAAGGCTCGGGAGCGGCCCACGCGCATCGTGGGACCGCGAAGCCGACCTCCGACACCCGGACCGTGGTGCGAAGCCGAATACGCGTGCACCTCGACCGCCGCACTGGGCCCACACCTCGCTACCCCGTCACTCGAGCCGGCGTCCCGATCGACGAGCGCCCGGAGTCCGCCGACGACCGCTTGGCTCGCTCGCCTGACATCACCCCCGCACCGGATCCACGACCTCGAGGGACTCGAAGCCGGGGGCGTATCCACCGCGATCGCTCGAGGGCTCGGCGACGCAGCGATCCGGGATGCGCCGCGCTTCGCCGCCGTGCGGTCCGGCTCGGACCAGCTAGACCAGCGCCGCGAGGAAGCGGCTCGCCGTCAGGACCCGCGTGCCGCGAACCCGGCGATCGACGTCCCGCGTACGGACGAGCTGGATCGCCGGCAGCCCGCCCAGCGCCTCCCGAAAGCGCGCGAGCGCGTCGCTCGGCCGCTCGTCGGCGAGCTTGCACTCGATGAGCGCGATCGGCCGGCGTCGCTCGGTGACGACGAAGTCCACCTCACGCTTCTCCTTGTCGCGCAGGTAGTGCAGGTCGAACTCTCCGAGCCCGAGATCGTTCCAAACGTCACGACCATTTTTCGAGTGGCCCGGAAGGCATCGGTCCCGCGGGCTGCGTGGCTGATGCGGCGGGCCTCCGGCTCAGGTCGGCGGCACGGCCCGACCGAACCTCGAGCCAGGGCCTGCCCGCCCGCACCACCGAAGCGCAGGGACTGCGCTGCCGCGAGGTCGGCCCTCGAGTCCCCCGCGGCCTCCGAGAGCCCCGACGGCGCCGAGGGCGAGAGCCCGCCTCACCGCCCGACGTCGGAGGCCGTGGCGGCGCGCTCGATCAGGTCCGCGTCGGGCTCGAGCAGGAAGCCCGAGCGCACGGCCTTGCGCGCCGCCTTCGCAACCGCCGCCGCGTAGGCGTCGTGGTCGGCGTACAGCGAGTCGAGCGTCGCCTCGTCGAGGAGGGTCGTCGTGCCGAACAGGAAGCAGAACGTCGAGCCCTTCTGCCCCTCGCCGGAGAGCGTGGCGATGGGCACGTCCACGTAGGGCGTGCGGATGCCACCCAGCGCGTTGCCGTGGCGGTCGCGCGCGATGGCGGCGGGGGAGCCCAGGGTCACCTCGATGCGCGGCGCGCGCGGCGGCGCATCCCCGGTGCGCACCCAGCGCTCGAGGGCGGCGATCGCCGCCTTCAGGACGAAGTGCTGCGGCCCCGAGTTGATCGGCGAGGCGCAGGCGAACCCCGCGAGCGGCTCGGAGGTGACCAGCAGGTCGGCGGCCTCGGGCGAGTCGCCGCGGTCGGTCATGCCCACGGCGAGCGTGTAGGTATCGGCGTGCGCCGTGCCGGCGACCTCCCAGAGGCGCACGCGCCCGGTGTCGGGCTGGCGGTCGGGCAGGTAGTCGAGGAGCAGCAGGTCGGTCTCGGTCTGGAAGATCAGCACCGGCACGCGAGCATCGCTGCGGATGCGTACGACGTCGGGCGTCTGGACGAGCGGCTGCGGCGCCTGCGCGAGCGACGCGGAGCCGCCGCCGCGGCTGTGCACCAGGAAGCCATTGTACACCCGGGCGAGCGGGTCGACGGCGTTCACGTAGGTCGTCAAGCGAAAAGCCGACTGCGACTCGCCGATCGCGATCACCCGCTCCGGTGCGAGGCCGCGCAGCGGGTCCAGCCCGACCGGATGGCGGATCGCCTGGCCGGCCTGCGAGAACATGTCGTAGGAGAAGCTGTCGCCCGGATGGTGCAGCGAGGCGTAGCGCTCGGGGTCGGACGTCTTGAGACCCGCGGCCCCCAGGCCGATGGCCGAGGTCCCACCCTCGACGCCCACCTGCTGCGCCGAGACGCCCACCCAGACGTGGCCCTTGCGGATCAGCTCGACGTGCGAGCTCGTCCAGTCGGGCGAGGCGTCGAGCCCCCCGCTCACGTTCAGCCACTCGACGAGCACCGTGCCGCTGAAGCGCTCGGGATCGGTCGGCCGGTGCACGACGATGCGCGTCTCGTACGACGCGCTCTCCGCGGGCACGGCCCGCCAGCGTCCGTCCGAGCCGAGCTTGCCCAGGGCGGTGAAGGCCCTGGCCGTGCCGGAGATGAAGAACTCCTCCTGGGAGTAGCCGTCCAGGGAGAGATCGTAGGCCGTCCCGGCGATGAACGGCGTGCCGTGTCCTCCCTCGACCGGGCCCTCGACGGTCGGGATGCCCGGCCGCCATGCGTCGCCTCCGGATCCGGTGGGCGGGCAGACCGGCTGCAGGCGCCCCGAGGCGGCGGCGCCGCCGGCGCCGCGCGGCATGGCCAGATGCGGGCACGGCCCGCTGGTCGCCGCGTGCGACCCCGCGGCGACGGTGAGAATCGCGACGGCGGCGAGAAGTCCCTCGAGAAGCAGGCTGGTTCGACGCATCGGCTCGTCCCTCCACGGGCTCAGCTACACGCTTGGCGCCTCGTGCGCGAGAGCCTTGCGCGGCTTAGGGGCACGGCAGGTGCCGCGCCGCGTCGACACGGCCAGCGATCCCGCACGAGGGCCGGGTCGCCGCGCTCAACGTGCTCGGGCGTACACCGGGACCGGGAACGTGGTGCGGAAGTCCGGGCCCGCCGTGGGGATCTCGACCGAGAGCAGCCAGCGGACCGGCCGCACGCTCCACGAGCTGGTCCCGCGAGAATCGGCGGGGACGGGCACGGCGAGGTCGATCCAGGACCCGCCCTCGGGGCGCTGGTACACGGGGAAGAGATGCTGCGCGGACCAGATCTCCTCGGCGTCGGGGGCGGCCTCGTCGCCCACCTGTCGGCTGGCGGCCCTGTCACGCATGCAACGCAGCGTGACTTTGGCCAGCCCCGCCGCCTCGAGGCTGCGGCGCGACTCGAAGCGTGCGGCGAGCCTCCCGCCCGGTGCAACCGGGACCGCCTGCCAGCGCAGGAAGCAGCGCCCGGCCTGCAGGCCGCTCCACACCCGCCGCACGGCGACGACGACCATCAGGATCGCCAACAGATCGAGGATCCCGAGCGCGAGCCAGAACCCCCACCACGACGGCGGCACGCGCCAGACGGTGTGGAACGGCGCGAGGAGCGCGAGGTACAGGGCGAGCGGGAGGAGGTTCGGTGCGACCCGCGCCGCCTCGACCGGGCCGGTGCCCTCGCGGCTCCAGGCGCGGTCGCGCAGCCAGGGCTCGACCTCAGTGGCTGCGCGCCGGCGGGCCCGCCGAGCCGCCATCTCACCGGCGAGCCCGAGGCGAACGAACAGGTAGCCGACCAGCATCCACACGCCGACGCCGAGAAAGAAGGCGTGCCGCTGATCGGCGTCGAGCCTGCCCTGCGAGAGAACGGTGGCCAGGACGGCGCCGCCGACAGCCATCGCGGCAAGGCCGGCGAGCGCGTGCGGCAGGCCCTGCGGCGGAGCGAAGGCTGGCTCTCGGCCCGCACGGCGCGCGGGCCGGCCAGCCGATCTCGCCGCGCCTGCGTCGCCTTGCGACGCGAGCGCGCCTTCGGCGTCGGCTCCGGTGCGCTCGTCGTCCTCGGCCCCCGCTTCGCCAGCTGCCGGGCGCTCACCGATGCCGCCGGTCTCGTGCTCGTCGCAGACCTCGTCCCGATCGTCGTCTGCCTCATCGTCGCCGGCCTCGTCCCCTGGCTCGCCCTGCTGTGCCCCTCCTTGCGCCGCGGCTGCGCCCGCCTGCCGCCGCCGGCGCAGCGCCCGGCCGACGAGCGCCAGGACCTGGAGGCCGGCGATCCCCAGACCGACCACGAGGATGCCCTCGGGCTCCTCGCGCAGGACGTAGAGGGCCTTGCGCGCCCAGTCGGCTGCGCTCGCCGGCGCGACCATCGAGACCGCGAGCTCGGCTGCCGTGCGGACCTCGGCGCTGGCATCGTCGGCTGCCGCGGCGCGCAGCGCCGGCAGCGCGCTCTCGGAGGCGCGGCCGATCCGGCCGAGCGTCTGCGCGCACGCCAGGCGCACCTGCTCGTCCAGCACCACGTGACCGAGACAATCCGTCTCGAT
>CAZGUU010000095.1:0-16097 GCA_964529315.1 uncultured Enterobacteriaceae bacterium | reverse complement strand
GGGGCTGGTCTGCCTACCCTTGCTGCCGGAATACGGCGGATACGGCCTGCCCATCCTGGTCAACTGCGGCTATCTGGAGATGGTCGCCCGCGCGGATGCGAGCCTGATGACCATCGTCGGACTGCAGGCCGGGGTGGCGGGCGACATCCAGCGCTACGGAACGGCGGAGCTCAAGAGCACCTACCTGCCGCGCTTCGCCACCGGCGAGCTGCAGGGCTGCATGGACTTGACCGAGCCTCAGGCCGGCTCCGATCTGGGGGCGATCGTCACCCGGGTGACCGAGGAGGGCGGCCGGTTCTTCGTCGACGGGAGCAAGATCTTCATCACCAACGGGGGCGCCGACGTCCACCTGGTGCTGGCACGCGACGCGGCTACCTTCGAAAAGTCCAAGGGGACGACCAACGGCCTCTGCCTGATGCTCTGCCCCGTGGTCCTGTCCGATGGCCGGCACAACGGCATCCACGTGACGCGCGTCGAGACCAAGCTCGGCATCCACGGCTCGCCGACCTGCGCCATCGAGCTCGATCACGCCGAGGGCTTCCTGCTCGGCGAGCGAGGCAATGGCTTTCGCGCCATGCTCGACCTGATGAACCAGGCGCGCCTGGGCGTCGCCGCGCAGGCGATTGGCATCGCGCACGCCGCCTACCGCCGGGCGCGGCTCTATGCCGCCGAGCGCGTCCAGTTCGGCGCCCCGATCGTCTTCCAGCCGCTGGTCAAGTCGATGCTCACCGTTTCGGCGATCGAGATCCAGGCCGCACGTGCCCTGCTCTACCGCACCTGCGCGCTGATCGACCTGACCGAGGCGATGGCCGCCTACCTGGCCAGCGAGCGCGACGAGCCGGAACTCGCTCGCCGCGCGCTGCAGGAGGAGCACGACCGCAATCAGCAGCTGATCCGCTTCTTCACCCCGCTGTGCAAGTACTACGCGACCGAGGTCGCCAATCGGGTCACGCGCCGCGGCATCCAGGTGCACGGCGGCATCGGCTACATGACCAACTGCTCGGCCGGCCACTTCCACTCCGACTCGATCATCACCACGATCTACGAGGGCACCTCGGAGATCCAGGCGAGCTTCGCGCTGCGCGAGATGAGCAAGGGGGCGCTCTTCACCACCCTGGACGCGACGCGCGCCGAGCTCGCCGCCATCGACGGGAGCTTCCCCGACGAGGTGGCCAAGGTGCGCCAGGGCATCGACGCCTTGATGCAGTCGATCCCGGCGTTGATGGAGGATCAGAGCTACGCGCTGCTCAACGCCAAGCGGGTCTGCGACATGGTGATCGACGTCGTCGTCTCCGCCGAGCTGCTCTTCCAGGGCGCGGCCGCCGAGGACCGCGCGGTTCTCGCCTCGGTGTTCGTGCACCGCCAGATGCTCGCCGTCGACTTGAACGCGCGGCACATCCAGAGCGGGGACGCAACGCGCATCAAGCGCTACGACGAGATCCTCGGCCTCTAGGAGGACCGGCCCGTGCACCCATCCCCGCCCCTGCGCCTGGGCATCCTGGGCGCCGCGCGCATTGCCCCGATGGCCCTGGTGCGTCCCGCCTGGGAGCTTCCCGAGGCGCGCGTCGTGGCGATCGCGGCGCGCGATCCCGAGCGAGCCCGGCGCGTCGCCGACCGCCAGCGCATCGAGCGCGTTCACGCGAGCTACGCGGCGCTGCTCGCCGATCCCGAGATCGAAGCGGTCTACAACCCCCTGCCCAACGGGCTGCACTGCGAGTGGACGATCCGCGCCCTCGAGGCGGGAAAGCACGTCCTGTGCGAGAAGCCGATCGCCGCCAACGCGGCCGAGGCCGAGCGCATGGCCGAGGCCGCCGCACGCAGCGGACGCCGTCTGGTCGAGGCCTTCCACTACCGCTACCACCCCCTGGTCGCGCGCATGCTCGAGGTGCTCGCCTCGGGGGAGCTCGGCGTGGTGCGCCACATCGAGACCTACTTCTGCTTTCCCCTGCCGCTGCCGCGGGACATCCGCTTCCGCTTCGACCTGGCTGGTGGGGCGACGATGGACACCGGCTGCTACGCCATCCACATGCTGCGCACCCTGGCCGGTGCCGAGCCCGAGGTGACTGCGGCGAGCGCAACGCTGCTCGCCCCGCAGGTCGACCGCGCGATGAGCGCCGAGATGCGCTTCGCCGACGGCCGCACGGGCCGCATCGGCTGCTCGTTGCTCTCCGCCTGGGTGCTGCGCATCTCGGCGCGCGTCGTGGGCGAGCGCGGCGAGATGCGCGTGTTCAACTTCATGGCGCCGCACCTCTACCACCGCCTCACGGTGCGCACGGCGGCGGGCGTGCGCCACGAGCGAGTGGCCGGTCAGGCGACCTACCTCCACCAGCTGCGCTCCTTCGTCGCGCACGTCCGCGAGGGGGTGCCGGTCCCCACCGGGCCGGCGGACGCCATCGCCAACATGCGCGTCATCGACGCCGTCTACGACCGCGCCGGACTGCCCCGGCGCGGAACCTGAAGGACCCCGGGGGATCACGCTTGGAGATCAACGGCATCGCGCACGTCTTCGTCACGGTGAGCGACATGGCGGCTTGCCTGCCGTTCTACGAGGAGCTGCTCGCCTTCCTCGGCATGAAGACGGTGATCAAGAACGACGGCATGCTCTACTGCGTGGGCGGTCGTACCGCCGTCGGGGTCGTCCAGGCCGAGGAGAAGTACCGCGACCAGCGCTTCGTGCAGTTTCGCGTCGGCCTGCACCATCTCTGCTTTCGCGCCCGCGAGCGCGCCGACGTCGACGGGGTGTACGAGTTCCTGCCCGCCCTGGGCGCGAAGATCGTCCACCCGCCCGAGGACGGGCCCTGGGCTCCGGGCTACTACTCGGTGCTCTTCGAGGATCCCGACGGCGTCCGGCTCGAGGTGAACCACGTCCCGGGCAAGGGCCTGCTCGCCTGACCTCCAGGCTCAGCGATCGAGCAGGGCTACGGGCAGGTCGACCAGGCGCGAGCGCAGGTACTCTCCCAGGCCCTTGGCCTGCGGATCGGAGCGCACCGAGGCCGCGACCCCCTCGCCGAGCAAGCCTGCGACGACGAAGTTGAGCGCGAGCAGGCTCTCGAGCTCCCAGCGGCGCACCTCGAGCCCGCGCGCGTCGGGCACGAGCTGCGCGAACCGCTCGGGGGTGAGGAACTCGCGTAGCCAGGCGAACGCAGCGGCGTCGCGGGCCCACACCCCGACGTTCGCGTTGCCGCCCTTGTCGCCCGAGCGGGCACCGAAGAGCCGGCCGAGCGGCTCGCGCCGCGTCGCCCCGCCCGAAGGGGCGGGGACGTCACGGTGCGCCGTCGCGACCGGCGACACCGCCGCGGCACCGGGCCCGATGAGCGACGCGGTCGGGGCGATCGGCAGGCGCGTGCCGTCGTCGGTGACCACGACCTCCTCGATGGCGTCCGCCGGCACGAGCGTCGGCCAGTAGACGCCAAAGGGGCTCTCGCCGCCCGGCGGGGTCGTGCAGAAGAAGCCCGGGTAGCTGGCCAGCGCCATCTCGATCACCGCGTTGGCGAAGGCGCGGCCGACCTTGGCGGGATCGCGGTCCTTGACCGTCACGCGCAGCTGCGCGGTCGCCTCGTCGTTGCTCGGCGCGTCGGGCTTGTCGCTGCGGATCAGTCGCACGTCGACCGAGGCGAAGCGCTGCTCGCCGCCCAGCGCGCGAAACAGCGTACGCCGGGCGAGATCGGCCTTCGCCTCGACGTCGAGCCCGGTGAGCACGAAGGTCATGCTGTTGCGCAGCCCGCCGACGTAGTTGACGCACACCTTGGTGCGATCGGGTGCCGGCTCGCCGCGCACCCCGGAGATGCGCACCCGGTCGGCACCCTCCTGGGCCAGCTGGATCGAGTCGAAGCGCGCCACGACGTCGGGGTTCGCGTAGCGCGGCGAGTCGATCTCGTAGAGCAGCTGCGCGGTGACCGTGCCCACCGAGACCAGGCCTCCGGTTCCGGGGTGCTTGGTGATCACCGAGCTGCCGTCGGCGTGCACCTCGGTGATCGGGAAGCCCGGGTACTCGAGCCCGGGGACCTCGGTGAAGAAGCTGTAGTTCCCGCCCGTCGCCTGTGGCCCGCACTCGATCACGTGGCCGGCGACCACCGCCCCGGCGAGCCGATCCCAGTCGTCGCGCGCCCAGCCGAAGTGCCAGGCTGCGGGCCCGACGACCAGCGAGGCATCGGTCACGCGCGGGCAGACGACGACGTCGGCGCCCGAGCCGAGCGCCGCGACGATGCCCCACGCGCCCAGGTACGCATTGGCCGTCACCGGCGAGACGCCGGCGTCGGCCAGGCTCTGGCCGGTTTCCAGGTGAGCGAGGCGCTCGCCCGCGGCCTGCAACGCGCCCAGGCGTGGCAGCAAGTCGTCTCCCTCGACGTGCGCGATCCGGGCGCGCAGGCCCAAGCGGGAAGAGAGCTCGCGCAGCTTCGCCGCCAGACCCGCCGGGTTCAGGCCGCCCGCGTTGGCGACGATCTTCACGCCCCGCTCGAGCGCCGTTGCGAGCACCTCCTCCATCTGTCGGACGAAGGTCGTGGCGTAGCCGAGCGAGGCATCCTTGGCGCGTGCCTTCCACAGGATGAGCAGCGTGAGCTCGGCGAGGTAGTCGCCGGTCAGCACGTCGATCGGTCCACCCTGGATCATCTCGCGCGCCGCGGCGAAGCGGTCGCCGTAGAAGCCCGAGCAGTTGGCGATGCGCAGCGGCGGCCTGGTGGCGGTCATCGCTCTCCCTCCGGCGGTCTGCACCGCCCGCCCCGTCGCGAGCGGCCGGGCGGGCGCCTCACTTACCCTTCCAGCGTGGCTTGCGCTTCTCGCGGAAGGCGCGCGGGCCCTCCTGGGCATCCTCGCTCAAGTAGACCGGCTCGAAGAGCCGGTCGCCCTCGTCCAGGCCCTCGCGCCAGCCGAGCGATGCCGAGGCGTAGATCAGCGCCTTGCCGGCGCGCACCGAGAGCGGTGCATTCTCGGCGATGCGCAGCGCGACCTCTCGCGTGCGCTGGCGCAGCTCGCCCGGCTCGACCACGCGATTCACCAGGCCCACCTCGTAGGCGCGTCGAGCGTCGATCGGGTCGGCGGTCACGAGCAGCTCGAGCGCCACGCGCGGCGGGATGAGCCAAGGCAGCGGCGCGGCCCACGGCGCACCGCGCCCCCAGCGCGCCTCGGTGATGCCGAACTTGGCCGTCGATGCGGCGATGCACAGGTCACACATCTGGGCGAGCAGGAAGCCTCCGGCGAACGCGATCCCGTTCACCGCAGCGATCACCGGCTTTGCGATCTCGATGTTGCGCCCGAGGTAAGGGGCGAAGTCGGGCGGCGGCACCTGGAGCTCGAGCTGCGCCATCTCCTTCAAGTCCGCCCCCGAGCAGAACGCCTCGTCACCCGCGCCGGTCACGACGAGCACCGCCTCGTCGCTCGCAGCGAAGCGGCGAAAGCCCGCCCACAGGCCGTCGCGCATCGCCTTGTTCATCGCGTTGCGCGCTTCGGGGCGATTGAGCGTCAGCCAGGCGATCGGCCCGTCGACCTCGTACAGAATCGCATCCTGGCTCACGCTTCCCCCTCCTCCTCTGGGCCGGGCGCCTCGGAGGCGCCCGCGATCACCACGAGCACCACACCCGCGTCCACCGTCTCGCCCGGCCGCACGCGCACCTCGGTCACCGTTCCGGCCTGCGGCGCCAGCACGCGATGCTCCATCTTCATCGCCTCGAGCACCACCAGCTCGTCGCCGTCCTCCACCGCGTCCCCCTCGGCGACGTTCACCCTGACGATCGTGCCGGGCATCGGCGCGACCAGCGAGCCCGCGGCCAGCGCCGCCTGGTGGCTGGGGAAGCGCTCGAGCTCGTGCAGCGTCGAGCTGCCCAGCGGCCCGTCGACGTAGGTGGTCTCGCCGACGGCGTGCACGGCGAAGCGCCTGAGCACTCCGTCGACCTCGAGCTCCACGCCCTCGGGCGTGCAGCTCTCCAGGCGCGGTGCGTCCAGGCGCACGCCGCCGACGCGCAGCTCGAGCCCCTCGCGGCCGAAGCGGTAGCCCACCTCGATGCGCCGCGGCGCACCGCCGGGCCCGCGCACCTCGAAGGCCACCTCCTGCTCGCCCGAAGGGACGTTGCGCCAGCCCGAGGGAAGCGAGCGCAGGGTCGGCGCGCTCTCGCGACGGCCGGCCTGCGCGGCCAGCGCGGCGACGGCGGCGTGCAGGGCGTCCGCGTCGAGCGCCTCGGCCTGGTCGCCGCTTCGTGCCCGCCGCTGCGCGGCGAGGATCTCGGCTGCCGGGTGGCGCTCGAGGAAGTGCGTGTCGGTGCGCCCGGCGAGGAACTCGGGGTGGCGCAGGATACCGACCAGCAGCTCGCGATTGGTGCGCACGCCGTGCACTCGCGCCGCCTCGAGCGCCGTGGCCAGACGTCGCGCCGCCTCGCCGCGGGTGGGCGCGTGGGCGATCACCTTGGCGAGCATCGGGTCGTAGTGCACGCCGACCACCGAGCCGTCGGCGACCCCGGCGTCCAGGCGCAGGCCGGGGCCCGCCGGGACGCGGAAGCGGTGCAGCGTGCCGGTCATGGGCAGGAAGCCCTGCTCCGGATCCTCGGCGTAGAGCCGCACCTCGATGGAGTGGCCCGAGCGCGCCGGCACGAGCGCCGCTTCGGGCAGCGGGGCCCCCTCGGCGATCTCGATCTGCAGCCGCACCAGATCGAGCCCGGTCACGCACTCGGTCACCGGGTGCTCGACCTGCAGGCGGGTGTTCACCTCGAGGAAGAAGAAGCGCCCGTCGGCCGCGAGCAGGAACTCGACCGTACCCGCGCCGACGTAGCCCATCGCCCGGCCGAGCGCGGCTGCGTCCGCACCCATGCGCTCGCGCAGCGCCGCGTCGACGGCGACCGACGGCGTCTCCTCGAGGATCTTCTGGTGGCGGCGCTGGATCGAGCACTCGCGCTCGAAGAGGTGCGTCACCTGCCCATGCGTGTCGCCGAGGATCTGGATCTCGACGTGACGCGCCTCCTCGAGGTAGGGCTCGAGAAACACGGTCCCGTCACCGAAGGCACCGCGTGCCTCGCGGCGCGCAGCCTCGACCGAGCGACCCAGGTCGACCGCGTCGCGCACGACGCGCATGCCCTTGCCGCCGCCCCCGGCCGAGGCCTTGACCAGGAGCGGAAAGCCCAGGCGCCGCGCGGCGGCATCGAGCTCGCCCGCCGAGAGGCCGTCCGCGCGCACGGTGTCGAGGATCGGCAGGCCCGCCGAGCGCGCGGCGTCCTTCGCCTCGAGCTTCGAGCCCATCGCCGCGATCACCTCGGGCGTGGGCCCGACGAAGGTCAACCCCGCCGCGGCGCACGCCCGCGCGAATGCCGCATCCTCGGAGAGGAAGCCGTAGCCCGGGTGAACGGCGTCGGCGCCGGTGCGCAGGGCCGCGGCGACGATCGCGTCACGGCGCAGGTAGGACTCCGCCGGTGCGGCTCCGCCCAGGCGCACGGCGCAGTCGGCCTCGGCGACGAAGGACGCATCGCGGTCGGGGTCGGAGAAGACCGCGACCGTGCGGATGCCCATCTCGCGGCAGGTGCGCATCACGCGGCGCGCGATCTCGCCGCGGTTGGCGATGAGCAGCGTGCGGATCGGCCGCGTGGCGTCGCTCTGGGTCTTGCTCGTCGTGGCGCTGGGCACTGGGGATCGGCCTCCTCTCGAGCGGGTGCTGCCCGGCCTCACATGCGGAAGACGCCGAAGGCGTCGCTACCGCGCACCGGCGCCGAGTGGCAAGCCGAGAGCGCCAGGCCCAGGACCGTGCGGCTGTCACGCGGGTCGATGATGCCGTCGTCGTAGAGCAGCGCGGTGTTGAAGGCGGCCAGCGACTCGCGCTCGATCTGCTCCTCGACCATGCGCCGCATGAGCGCGTCCTTCTCCTCATCGAACGACTGACCCGCGCCCTCGGCTGCCGCGCGTCCGACGATCGACATCACGCCCGCGAGCTGCTGCGGGCCCATCACCGCGACCTTGCTGTTCGGCCAGGTGAACAGGAAGCGCGGGTCGTAGGCGCGCCCGCACATGCCGTAGTTGCCGGCCCCGTAGCCGGCTCCGATGATCAGCGTGACGTGCGGCACGCCGCTGTTCGAGACGGCGTTGATCATCTTGGCGCCGTCCTTGATCATGCCGCGCTGCTCGTAGGCCCGCCCCACCATGTAGCCAGTGGTGTTCTGCAGGAAGACCAGCGGCACGGAGGCGCGGTTGGCCAGCTGGATGAACTGCGCCGCCTTCTCCGACTCGTCGGAGAAGAGGATGCCGACGTCGTTGGCCAGGACACCCACCGCGAAGCCGTGGATCGACGCCCAGCCGGTGACCAGGTTGACCCCGTAGAGCGGCTTGAACTCGTCGAAGCGGCTGCCGTCGACGATCCGCGCCAGGACCTCGCGCACGTCGATGCGCCGCTTGAGGTCCACCGAGGCCAGCCCGAGGAGGTCCTCGGGATCGAAGAGCGGCGCATCCGCGGGCTGGCTCGCCCCGGGGCCGAGCTTGCGCCAGCCGAGGCGCGCCACGACCTCGCGCCCCTGGCGCAGGCAGTCGCGCTCGTCGCGAGCCAGGAAGTCCGAGACGCCCGAGACCCGCGAGTGCATCTCGGCGCCGCCCAGCTCCTCGTCCTCCGAGACCTCTCCGGTGGCCATCTTCACCAGCGGTGGGCCGCCGAGGAAGACCTTGGCCTGGCCGCGCACCATGACGACGTAATCACAGAGGCCCGGCAAGTAGGCGCCGCCGGCGGTGGCGTTGCCGAACACCAGGGCGATGGTCGGGATGCCGGCCGCTGAGAGCTGGGTCAAGTTGCGGAACATGGCGCCGCCTGGAACGAAGATCTCGGCCTGGCGCGGCAGGTCGGCACCGCCCGACTCGACGAGGATCATCACGGGCAGACGGTTCTGCCGAGCGATGTCCATGGCGCGCAGCGTCTTGCGCAGGGTGTAGGGGTTGCTCGCCCCGCCGCGCACCGTCGGGTCGTGGGCGATCACCAGGCACTCGACCCCCGAGACGACGCCGATCCCGGTGATCACGCTCGCGCCCACCGCGTACTCGGTGCCCACGGCGGCCAGGGGCGAGAGCTCTAGGAAGGGCGCGTCGCGGTCGAGCAGCAGCTCGATGCGCTCGCGCGCCAGCAGCTTGCCACGCGCGCGGTGACGCGCCACGTAGCGCTCGCCGCCGCCCGCCCGGGCGCGGTCGAGGTGTGCCTCGATCTCGCCCAGGTGGGCGAGCAGCGCCTGTCGGTTCTCGGCGAACTCGGCCGTCGTGCGATCGACGCGCGAGACCAGGACGCTCACCGGCTCCCCCGCGCCAGGCCCGCCGACGCTCGCGCGTGCGCGCGGCTCCCCGCCCTGGCCCGAGTGGCCCACCGGCTGCCCTTCTTCCGTTCCATGCCGGGCCCTTACTAGCGTGCGCAACGGCATGCACGCCACACCGGCCTCTCCGGACGGGGCGGCAGTCGATCGCACCCTGCGCAGGGTCGTGCTCGCCGAAGTGACGAGAGCGCGCTGCACGGCCGCGACCGACGATCCTCTCGCAGCGAGCTGCTCCTAGCGGAGGGCTTCGAGGCAGCCGGCCTGGGCGAGGATCGGGTCGAGCGTCGATCGGTCGGTGAGCGCGGCGTAGCGCGCCCGCAGCACGCCGAGCGAGCGGGCGTGGTACTTCTGCACGTCCTGCGCGAAGGGCCGGCCGTCGATCTCGACCTGCAGGCGCTTCTCGCCCGCGGCGAGAGCCGCCGCGTTGGCCGTCGACCAGGGCAGGAAGACCGCACCCACCTCGTCGCGCAGCAGCGGCAGGAGCGTGGGCGCGAGGCTCGCCCAGGTCTCGAAGTCACCCGTGGCCCGCGGGTCGAGCATCCGCTCGGTCCAGGCGAGCACGGTCGGTGCGCTGCGACGCATGACGGCTCCGGGCGTGGGGTCGGTCGAGGCCTCGTAGAGCTGTGCCGACAGGCCGAAGTCGGCCAGCGACGGCCGGCCGCCGAGCAGGAAGGGGCGTGCCGCCAGGTGGCGCTCGAGGATCGCGAGCTGGCGGTGGAAGGATCCTTCGATCTGTTCGCGAGTCTCGGCGCACGAGCCGACCAGTGCCAGGCGTGGCACCATGCGCGTGCGGATCGCGTCGATCGTCGCGCGCAGCGCCTCGCCCTCGACCCCCGGCATGATGGCGCGCGCCAGGCGGTCCGCGGCGCTCTCCTGGTCCGCCTCGTAGAACCAACGGTAATGGAACATGGGCTTGTTGCCCCACTCGTCGGCGTACTCCTCGATCAAGGCCGAGAGGAAGGCTAAGGTCGCGTCGGGCGGCTGGATCGCGGGCTCGGGGAACAGGCGCTCGAAGTGCTCGAGGATGGGTGTGGAGTCCTGCAGGGCTTCGCCCTCGGGGCTCACCACCAGCGGCACCAGCGGCAGCTTGGCGTAGCGCCGGAACTCCTCCTCCTGGGCGGCCTCGCGCACCACCCAGCGGTGCGGGATGCCCTTGTAGCGGAAGTAGGAGCGGACCTTGACCGAGTACGGCGAGAGCTCCATGCCGAAGATCCGGTACTCGCCTTGCTGCGCCATCGTCGTCACCTCCCCGGCGACTGCGCGCCGGCCTCGGGGGCCGCGCCGAGCAGCGCGGCCAGCATGCGGTGCAGGACGCGGCGGGCGCGCGCCGGGGGCAGGCCCTGGTGGCGGCGCAGCTCCTCCCACGTCGACCAGCTCGCCGCCACGGCCAGGCCCGCGGCTACCTCGCGCCGCTCGGTCTCGTCGAGCCGCTCGAGCTCGCCGGCGAAGACGTGCTCCACCTCGAGGCGACCCAGCGTGCGGATCCGCTCCAGGCGCACGGCCACCTCCGCCGAGCGCGGCTCCTCGCGCAGCGAGGCTCGCCGCACCGGCGTCATCGCCTCGAGCAGGCGCGCGCGTCGCGCGGCGAACACCTGCAGACGGTCGGTCAACGGCGCGGCGACATCGACCGGGCGCATGAGCGGCGCCAGGCGCTCCACGTGGCGGTCGGCCGCCGCAGCTAGCAGCGCCTCGAGGCTCTCGAAGTGCTGGTAGATGGAGCGCAGCGAGACGCCGGCGCGCTCGGCGATGCGTGCCGCCGCGGGCCGCGGATCGCCCTCCTCGAGCAAGTCGAGCAGCGCGTCGACCACCGCCCGCCGGGAGCGCTCGCTGCGCGCCAGGCGACCGTCGAGCGGCAGGGCGGTCGGGGCGGCCACGCGCGGCAGTTACTGCACTTCGTGTGCAAGTTCAAGGCGCCCGCGACGACGCAGCGCGACCGCCGCCCGTGCCTTCAGGCGGCGGCGGACGTCGTCGGGGGCGTTGCGGATCGGCACCATCGTCGGCATGCTCCCCGAAGCGCATCATCGGTCTTGCACACCAGCGCCCGGACTCGGCCTACGCGCTCATCCCCCGCCCATCTTGCCGTAATCGACCGACAGCCAGCGCTCGGGGACCAGCGTGACCAGCACGCTGCCCTCGCGCTCGGCGGCAGTCATCTCGAGGTAGAGGTCGCCCATCTCCGGGCCCAGGTAGCGGCGCGCCATGGCACGGACGTCGCGCTCGAAGTCGGGCTCGCCGATGGTCGTCGGCCCCTCGACCGTCACGTAGCGGTAGGGGGCGAGCTCGGTCTGTACGCACAGGCTGGCCCGGCCGGCGGCGCGGATCAGCTTCGCCTTGCGCGAGCCCCCACCGGTCACCAGGCGCACCACGCCGCCCGGCTGGTACGCGTACCAGATCGGCACGGCGAGCGGGCCGCGTCCGGGCTGCGCCACGCTCAGGATCCCGGGCCTGGTCTCGGCGAGAAATGCCTCGCGCTCGGCCTTGGTCATCGCCAGCGACATGGGTCATCCCTCCAGGGTGCGACCGGATCAGACCCGGTCGGGCAGCAGCAATGCGTCGCTGCCGCCGTCGGCGAACAGGATCGTGCCACAGCAGAACGAGCCCTCCTCGCCTAGCAGAAAGGCGACCGCGGCGGCGATCTGCTCGGGTCGCCCCGGCCCGCCCAGGGGAATCGGCAGCATGCGGATCGCATCGCCGATGATCGGCGTGTCGAGGCCGCTCTGCAGGAGCGGGGTGTGCACGGCGCCGGGCGCCACGGCGTTCAGACGAATGCCGCAGCCCGCCCAGTCGGCGCCGGTCGCGTTGCGCCGCACCCAGCGCGCCAGTGCGAGCTTGGCGGCGGCATAGGCGACCGGGCCCATGGCCTCGTCGCCCAGCCGCCTGGCCCCCGACTCGTCTCCGGCGAGGCACGCAGCGGCGATCGGGCCGTCGACCTCGGGCGTGATGGTGATCGAGTTCGAGGAGATCGCCACCGCGCTCGGGCGAGTGCCCTGGGAGAGCGCGCCGCGCAGGCCGTCGAGCACCGCCATGGCGCCAAAGTAGTTCACGCCGACGATCAGGCCGTGCGGCTCGACCTGCGGGCCCAGGCCGGCGCACGCCACCAGGCCGTCGAGCTTGCCACCGCAGGCGCGCCGCACGCCGTCGATTGCCGCGGCGCGGCCCTCTGCGCTGGCCAGGTCGGCCACCACCTCCGCGCCGCGCAGATCCACGCCGACGACGCGCGCGCCGTCCCCCTCGAGACGCGCCCGGATCGCCGCGCCGATTCCCGATGCCGAGCCCGTGAGCGCAATGGTTCGCATGCCCTTCTCCTCTCACCCCGCCGTCTCGCTGACAAGCGGGCCGCGCCGCAAGTCTGGATCGGTGTCGTCAGGTGCGAGGCGCCCCGTCGCGCAGCGGCACGCGGCGGAAGACGACCCACACGGCGAGGTCGTAGATCACCTTGAGCGATCCGGCGACGAGAAAAGGCACCGCCGGAGCGAGGCCCAGGGCGGCCCCGGCCAGCGCCGGGCCGAGCGGGCGCGCCAGGTAGCGTGCGGTGTTGGTGTAGGCCGCGGCGGCCGTCCGCTCGTGCGGCTCGACCAGCGCCGCGACGTAGGCCTGACGCGCCGGGACGTCCATCTGCGAGAGTGAGTAGCGCACCAGGAGCATGACGATCGCCGCGCGGAGCGTCGGTGCAAACGGCACCAGCACGAGCAGCAGGTTGGACGGCAGGTGGGTCAGAACCATCGTCTCGAGCATGCCGATGCGCCCCGCGAGCCATCCCGCGGCGATCGACGAGGCGGCCTGCAGCAGGCCCGAGGCGAAGAAGACCAGCGCCAGGAGCTCGGTGCTCGCACCGAATACACGCTGGAACCAGAACACCAGGAACGACTGGACGATGAAGCCGCCGGCAAACGCGTCGAGCGAGAAGAGCGCCGCCAGACGTACGACGACCGACCGCGAGGTGGTGAGCGGGCCGCGCCCGGCGCCGCCTCGGGCGGGCTGCCCGTGGCCTGCAGCCTCGACGTGGCTCGACAGGCGCAGGGCCACGGCTACGGCGGCGATCGCGGCGGCCGGGATGAGGAGCAGGAAGCGCTGCTCCGCGGGCAGGCCGGGGAGCAGCGAGCGGAGCGCCTGCGGACCTCCGGCGAGCAGGGCGCCGGCCGAGCCGGCCAGGTAGGCGACGGCGTTGTAGCGGCCGAAGACGCGCGCCCGCTCGCGCGGATCCGCTTCGCCGAGCATCGCCTGCTCGAGCGAGGTGATCGGCCCGGACTCGTTGGGGTCGGTCGAGAGCGTGCCGGTCAGGGCCGTGAGGAGCAGCAGTGGCAGCCACGAGGAGAGCGCAAAGGCCGCCCCTGCCAGGCCCATCACCCCGAGCAACGCGACGTAGGTGCGCCGGCGCCCCCAGCGCTCGGCGCGCGAGCCCACCAGCAGCGAAGCGAGCGCCGCGCCGGCGAGCATCGCCGCGAACACGAGACCGACCTCGGCATCGGACAGGCCGCCCGCTGCCAGACACGCGCCGAGCAGCACGCTGCCGAAGCCGTAGGCCAGCGCACGCAACGCCTGCACCGCGAGAATCCTGCGCAAGTCCCCTCGCACCGTCACCCTCCCCGTCGACTCACGCGCCGCATCGCCCGTGCCGGGGCTCCGCCCGCGGCTCCCGTCCGCCGGCTCGACCAGCCCACGCCCGTTTGACAGGATGCGCGGGCGCCGGCAACGCTCTTCCCTCAATGCAACCAAGCATCCAAGCCATCACCGAGCAGGTGCAGCGCGCCGCCACCTGGGTCGAGCCCCTCGAGCGCGAGATCGGCCGGGTGATCGTCGGGCAGAAGGCGCTGGTCGATCGGCTCCTGGTCGCGCTCGTCGCCAACGGCCACGTGCTCCTCGAGGGCGTGCCGGGCCTCGCCAAGACGCTCACGCTCAAGACCCTGGCCGCCGCGACCCGCGCTCGCTTCCAGCGCCTGCAGTTCACCCCCGACATGCTGCCCGCCGACATCGTCGGCACGCTGATCTACAACCCGCGCGACGGCGGCTTCGTCACCAAGCACGGGCCGATCTTCGCCAACCTGGTGCTCGCCGACGAGATCAACCGCGCCCCGGCCAAGGTGCAGAGCGCGCTGCTCGAGGCGATGCAGGAGCGCCAGGTGACCATCGGCGAGCAGACCTTCCCCCTGCCCGAGCCGTTCCTGGTCATGGCCACGCAGAACCCGATCGAGCAGGAGGGCACCTACCCCCTGCCCGAGGCGCAGGTCGACCGCTTCATGCTCAAGGTGGTGGTCGGCTATCCGAGCCGCGCCGAGGAGCGTGTGGTGCTCGACCTGATGTCGACCTCGGCGCCGCTGCCGGCCGTGAGCCCGGTGCTCGACCCGGCGCACGTGCTCGAGGCCCGCCGCGTGGTCGACTCGATCTACGTCGACGACAAGGTGAAGGACTACGTCGTCGACCTGGTCTGGGCGACGCGCGACCCCGCCGCCCACGGGCTCGATCTCGCACCATTCATCCGCTGGGGGGCCTCGCCGCGCGCCACGATCTACCTGACGCTCGCGGCCAAGGCATGGGCCTTCCTGCGAGGCCGCGGCTACGTCACGCCCGGGGACGTGAAGGCGATCGGCATGGACGTCCTGCGCCACCGCGTGGTGGTGAGCTACGAGGCGGACGCCGAGGGCCTGCGCAGCGAGGACATCGTCGCCCGGGTGTTCGACGCGGTCCCGGTACCCTGAGCCCTTCGCCAGCGGTGTCGACGCACTCCCCGAGCCCCCGCGAGATCCTCGCCAAGGTGCGGCACATAGAGATCCGCACCAATCGGCTCGCCCAGGAGACCCTGGCCGGGCAGTACCACTCGGTGTTCAAGGGCCGTGGCATGGACTTCGAGGAGGTACGCGAGTACGTGCCCGGCGACGAGGTGCGCTCGATCGACTGGAACGTCACGGCGCGCACCGGCCGACCGTTCGTCAAGAAGTTCACCGAGGAGCGCGAGCTCACCATCCTTCTGCTGGTCGACCTGTCGGCCTCGGGCCACTTCGGCTCGCAGGAGCAGACCAAGCGCGAGCTCGCCGCCGAGGTGGCCAGCGTGCTCGCCTTCTCGGCCATCCGCAACAGCGACAAGGTCGGCCTGATCCTGTTCACCGACGAGGTGGAGCAGTACGTGCCGCCGCGCAAGGGGCGCGGCCACGTACTGCGCGTGGTGCGCGAGATCCTCTTCTTCGCGCCGCGCCGGCGCGGCACGAACCTGGTGCGAGCGCTCGAGTTCGCCGGACGCGTGACGCACCGCCGCGCCATCGCCTTCGTGCTCTCGGACTTCTTCACCCCGCGCGACGAGACGCCCGAGCGCCTGCGCCGCGCACTCGAGCTCCTCGCCAAGCGCCACGACCTGGTCGCGGTGACGATCGCCGATCCGCGCGAGCGCGAGCTGCCGGCGGTAGGACGGGTGACGCTCGAGGACGCCGAGAGCGGCGAGCAGCTCGAGCTCGACACGGCCGACCCCGCGGTTCGCCAGGCCTTCGCCGCCGCCGCGGCGACGCGACGAACGGAGCTGCTCGGGCTGCTGCGCGCAGCCGGGGTCGACGCCCTGGAGCTCGACACCGGCCTCCCCTACCTGCCCGCGTTGCTGCGCTTCTTCCGCATGCGAGCGGCCCGCCTGCGATGAGCGAGCGCGCCACGACCACCGCACCGGGCGGCAGCGCGCCCGGTGCGCAAGCCGCCAGCCAGCCGCTGGCTGCACCGGCCCCTGGTGGGTCGCCGCCGGCAGTCGCGGCCGACGCCGACATCCGCGACATTCGCGGCCCGGTCGCGATTGCCTCGCCCTGGCTCCTGCCGCTCGCCGTGGTGGCGGCGGCGCTCGTCTTGGCCGCCGCCACCGCC
>CAZGUU010000094.1:0-16175 GCA_964529315.1 uncultured Enterobacteriaceae bacterium | reverse complement strand
AGCTCCCAGGGGATGCCGGCGTGCTTGATCGAGGTGAGCGGCGAGGCGCCGGTGCCGCCCGAGTCGCCGCTGATCAGCACGACGTCCGCCTTGGCCTTGGACACGCCGGCCGCGACCGTGCCGACGCCCACCTCGGCGACCAGCTTGACGCTGATCCGCGCGCGGTCGTTGGCGTTCTTCAGGTCGTGGATGAGCTGCGCCAGGTCCTCGATCGAGTAGATGTCGTGGTGCGGCGGCGGCGAGATCAGGCCGACGCCGGGCGTCGAGTAGCGGATGCGGGCGATGTACTCGTCGACCTTGTGGCCGGGGAGCTGGCCCCCCTCGCCGGGCTTGGCGCCCTGCGCCATCTTGATCTGCAGCTCGTCGGCGTTGACCAGGTAGTGGCTGGTCACGCCGAAGCGTCCCGAGGCGACCTGCTTGATCGCGCTGCGCCGCGAGTCGCCGCTCGCATCTGGCACGTAGCGAACGGGGTCCTCGCCGCCCTCGCCGGTGTTCGATTTGCCACCCAGGCGGTTCATGGCGATCGCCAGGTTCTCGTGCGCCTCGCGGCTGATCGAGCCGAGCGACATGGCACCCGTCTTGAAGCGCTTGACGATCTCGCCCACCGACTCGACCTCGTCGAGCGGCACGGGAGTGCCGGGCTTGAAGCGGAGCAGCCCGCGCAGCGTGCACAGCTTGCGGTCGTGGCCGTTGACCAGCTCGGCGAACTTCTTGAACAGCCCGTAGTCGCCCTTGCGCACCGCCTGCTGCAGGTGGGCGATCGTCTCCGGGTTGTACATGTGGTACTCGCCACGGCGGCGCCACTGGTACTGGCCGCCCGGATCGAGCTCGCCATCGAGCGAGGGCGACGTATCGAAGGCGAAGCGGTGTCGCGCCTCGGTCTCGCGCGCGATCGCGTCCAGGCCGATGCCCTCGATGCGCGAGGCCGTCCAGGTGAAGTAGCGGTCGACCAGCTCCTGGGCGAGCCCGATCGCCTCGAAGATCTGCGCGCCGCGGTAGCTCTGCAGCGTCGAGATCCCCATCTTGCTCATCACCTTGAGCAGGCCCTTGTCGATCGCCTTGCGGTAGTGGGCGATCGCCTCGTCCTCGTCGACGCCGGTGAGCACGCCGGCGCGCACCTGGCGGCGCAGCGTCTGGAAGGCGAGGTAGGGGTCGACCGCGCCGGCGCCGAAGCCGAGCAGCAGGGCGAAGTGGTGCACCTCGCGCGGCTCGGCGCTCTCCAGCACGATGCCGCAGCGCGTGCGCATCCCCTCGCGGATCAGGTGGTGGTGCACCGCCGCGACGGCGAGCAGGCTGGGGATCGCGGCCTGGCTCGCATCCACGCCGCGATCCGACAGGACCAGGATCGTGGCGCCGCCCGCGACCGCCTCTGCGGCCCGCTGGCAGAGCTCCTCGAGCGCCGCCTCGAGCGCGGGTGCGCCCTCGCGCACGCGGTAGAGCGTCGAGAGGGTCGTCGCGCGCAGGCTGCCGTTGCGGACCGCCTGGATCTGCGCGAGCTGGTCGTCGCTCAGGACCGGCGACTCGAGAGCGAGCTGCTGGCAGTGCGCCGGCGTCTCGTCGAACAGGTTCTGCTCCGAGCCGATGGTCGTCGCGAGCGACATCACCAGATCCTCGCGGATCGGGTCGATCGGCGGATTGGTCACCTGGGCGAAGAGCTGCTTGAAGTAGCTGAAGAGCAGCTGCGGGCGATCGGAGAGCACGGCGAGAGGCGTGTCGGTGCCCATCGAGCCGACCGCCTCCTGGCCGTTCTGCGCCATCGGCGCGAGCAGGAAGCGCAGATCCTCGAGGGTGTAGCCGAAGGCCTGCTGCAGGGTGAGCAGGTGCTCGGGCTCGTACTCGCGCGGCACCGCGGCGGCCGGCGCTGCCGGCAGCTTCGCCAGCTCGACCCGGTTGTCGGCGAGCCAGGCCCGGTAGGGCTTGCGCGCCGCCATGCCCTCCTTGAGCTCGTCGTCGCCGACGATCCGGCCCAGGGCGGTGTCCACCAGGAACATGCGCCCCGGCTGGAGGCGGTTCTTCTGCACGATCTCCTCGGGCGGGATGTCGAGCACGCCGACCTCGGAGGCCATGACTACCAGCCCGTCGCGGGTGACGACGTAGCGCGAGGGGCGCAGCCCGTTGCGGTCGAGCACCGCGCCGACCACCGTGCCGTCGGTGAAGGCGATCGAGGCGGGGCCGTCCCAGGGCTCCATCAGGCAGGCGTGGTATTCGTAGAACGAGCGCTTGGCCTCGCTCATCGCCTCGTGCTTCTGCCACGCCTCGGGGATCATCATCATCACGGCGTGGGGCAGCGAGCGGCCGGTGTGCATGAGCAGCTCGAGCGCGTTGTCGAACATCGCCGAGTCGCTGCCGTTGGGCTCGATTACGGGCAGGATCTTCTCGACGTCCTCGCCGAACAGCGGCGAGCGGAACAGGCTCTCCCGGGCGCGCATCCAGTTGATGTTGCCGCGCAGGGTGTTGATCTCGCCGTTGTGCGCCATGAAGCGGTAGGGGTGCGCGCGATCCCACGAGGGCAGGGTGTTCGTGCTGAACCGCTGGTGCACGAGAGCGATGGCGCTGGTCAGCGACGGGGCGCGTAGGTCGCTGTAGAAGGCCGGGATCTGGCCGGGGAGCAGCAGCCCCTTGTAGACCAGCGTGCGGCTCGAGAGGCTCGGCACGTAGAAGCTCTCCGAGTCGCGCAGCTCCGACTCGCGGATCGCGCGCTCGGCTCGCTTTCGGATCACGTAGAGCTTGCGCTCGAGCGCCGCCGCGTCGGCCGCGCCGCGGCCGGCGCCGATCACCACCTGGCGGATCGCCGGCATGCAGGAGCGGGCGAGCGGCCCGGCGGCGTCCTCGTCGACCGGCACGTTGCGCCAGCCGAGCAGCTGCTGGCCTTCCTCGCGGACGATCTTCTCGAAGACCTCCAGGCAGGCGTTGCGCTCGCGCACGTCGCGCGGCAGGAACACCAGTCCGACGCCGTAGCGCCCCGGCTCGGGCAGGGCGAAGCCGAGCTTCAGGCACTCCTCGAGCAGGAAGGCGTGCGGCATCTGGATCAGGATTCCGGCGCCGTCGCCGGTCATCGGGTCGCAGCCGCAGGCTCCGCGGTGGGTCAGGTTGTCGAGGATCTCGAGGCCCTTGGCGACGATGTCGTGCGAGCGCTCGCCGCTCATCTGCGCCACGAAGCCGACGCCGCAGGCATCGTGCTCCGTCTGGCTGCGATAGAGCCCGTCGCGCTCGGCACGCGCGCGCAGCTCGTGTGCGCACGACCGCCCGCGCCCAGTGCCGTTTCCGCCGCTGTGATGCTCCGTCCAGCTCATCGCTTGCCTCGCTCGATGGATCGCCGCGCCTGGGGCTCGCGCGCTCAGCGCCGGTCGATCGGCAGAACCTTGCGCTCGGTCGCTGCGCCCCGGCCCACCTTGCGGCGCGCCCCGGAATCGCCCTGCGCGGCGATGCACGCCGCGAGCTGCGCCTGGAGAGGGATCTGGCCGCGCTCGCTGTGCGTCGAGAGCACGACCATGGTCTCGGTGCGCGCCACGCCGCCCAGGCTGCGCACCTGGCGGATCAGGCCCTCGAGCGTCGAGGTGTCGTGCGTCTTCACCTTGAGCAGCAGCGTGTGCTGCCCCGTGACGTGGTGGCACTCGAGCACGCCCTCGAGCGAGCTCACGCGCTCCTCGAAGCCCTCGATCTCGGCCGGGTGGTCGATCACCACGCCGATGAAGGCGGTGACGTCGAGCCCCAGGCGCCGCGAGTCGAGCCGGGCGTGGTAGCCCTGGATGATCCCGCCCTGCTCGAGCTTCTTGATCCGCTCGATCACCGACGGCGCCGACAGGCCGACCTGCTCGCCGATCCGGGCGAGCGCGATCTTGCAGTCCTGCTGCAGCGTCTGGAGGATCTGCAAGTCGATCGCGTCCAGCTCGAGTTCTTCGCCGTTTCCGAATTTCATAAGGCCAACCAGAAGGTGGACCTTACGAATAACGAATCGAGATCGATTCTGTCAACGGTTCCTTCCGCAAGAACGTGGAAAGACTCGTGACGCAGCGCACTGGCGCAGCGACGCCGCCGGGCGGTCCCGCGCGATCGGTCTCATGCGGACCGGACGCCGCCGGGTGGGCCGCGCATCCATCTCATGAATTTCGTCTGCGCGGGTATCCCGCGGCGGCTGCGGAGTCGCTCCGGATCCCGCATTCGCCGTCACGGCTGCGTCGTCACCCGGTGGTGCCGAGCGACGCGAGGGGATTCCTGCTGACGCTCTCAGCGCAAGAGCTCGATCTCGATGCCCAGCCTGAGCTTCTGCCAGGCCCGGTCGGCCGTGACCGCCGTGGCAGACAACGCGGACGCGAGCTGCAGGCAGGCGCGATCGCCGAGCGACAGACCGTGCTTGCGGGTCTTCTCGCGCAACCAGCCGCAATGGAAACCTTGCTCGCGGTCGAAGTCTCGGATGCCCAGGCGCAGGCCGGCGATCAGCGACGTCACCTCGGCCGCGCGCATGCCGATCTCCTGCAGCTTGCCGACGACTTCCGCATGGTTCACCGCGCTCATCACGCACTCGGCGGACTCCAGGAGATGGGCGACGCGATCTGCGCCGCGCTCGGCCATGGCCAGGCTCAACACCGCCGATGCGTCCAGAACGTACCTAGTCACGCGCAGCCTCGCGGCGGCGCTCGGCGATCAGCTCGGCACTCAGCGAGCGGCCACCCTCGACGTACCGCGCGGTAGCCTGCTGCAGCAGCTTCACGGCGTGACGGACGGAGCGAACGTGCAGCCCGGCCTCGTCGCACTCCAGCACGACGGGATCGCCCTCCTTCACGCCCAGCGCGCGCCGCATCTCCGCTGGGATCACGATGCGCCCGCCGGCGCCGACGCGGGCCCGCCCGGAAATCGGGGCCATGGCAGCCTTCGACTTCGATGACATTCACGCGCCAGTCTGCCACTCGACTACCGTAATGGCAATGCTGGCCTGCCAGGCCAAGGGCGACCGCGCACGAAGATCCTGGTCACCCGCGCTGGCCCCACGAGGCGGCGTCCCGGTCACGCGGCCGCCGGGGCTGCTGGCCTACCGCCGTCAGGCGGTATTCGCCGCGCCGTTGGGCTGGACGGCCGGCGAGAGGATCCGGCTGCCGGCCAGGGCGAGCTTCACCTCGTGGAGCTGCTCGACGTGCTCGGCCACCCCGGTGAGCAGCTCGACCAGCATGCGCAGCTCCGCGCGGGCCCACTCGAGCTCGTCGATCCGCACCCGCTCGAGCGCCTGGCGCAGGCGGACGAAGTGGTCGATCACGCCGCCGACTCCACCCAGCCCGGTCTCGGACATGCGCGACTCGAGGTCCGAAGAGAACCGGAGCAGCTGCTCGACCTTGTGCATCAGATCGTCCATCTCACCCTTCCTGTCCCGTTGCGGGGCGGCTCCCCACCGGCCGCCCTCGACCTGCGCCGCGATCAGCCAGAGCATCAGGACGGGGTTCGCCGCTGACCGATGAACCTCGCCCACGCATCGCTCGGCACGCTGGGCTTGGGCGGCGCCACTGGCGTCGCCGAAGCCGCCGCCGTGCCGGGGCTCACGACGCGCGCCACCGCCAGGGCGAGCTCCGAGGCCGTCGCCACCACCGGGCGGGTCTCCGCCGAGCGCTCCGCGGCGAGCTCGGCGACGACGTCGACCTGCAGCCCGTAGCGCCGGGCCAGGGCGCGCGCGACCCGCACCAGGAGCTCCCGGGGCGATACCGACTTGATCAGGTAATCGTCGGCGCCGGCGCGAAACGCCTGGGCCTTGAAGTCGAAATCGTCGTGCGCCGTGAGCATGAAGATCGGCATGTCCGCGTGGCGCTCTTGCAGGCGGATCTTCTCGCACAGCTCGAGCCCGGACATCCCGTCCATCGACACGTCGAGGACGGCGAAGTGCACCGTCTGCTGCTCGAGCAGCGCGAGCGCCTCGGCGCCGCTGCGCGCGATGACGATCCTCTTGGGCAGCGAGAGCCCCTCGAGCACCATCGCCATGGTGCGAACGATCACCGGGTCGTCGTCGACCACCAGGATGCAGTGCTCGTCGGGCAGGGCCGCTGCGCCGCGCTGCGCCGTGCCGCTCGCCGCGCCGCCGGCCGTGGCGAGCATCGCCTCGGCGTCCTCCGCGGCCACCCCCTGCGCAATCCCGGCCTCCTCGGGCGGGACGACGCGTGCGAGCTCCTCGATGGTGGTGTGCCCGGCCGCGACCGCCTCCAGGCCGCAGGCCTGCATCGAGCGAACCCCATCGGCGCGAGCCCGGGCGCGCAGCGACGTCTCGGCGGCGCCGTTCTCGATCAACGCCCGCAGGGTCGCCGAGATCGGCATCACCTCGTAGAGCCCCATGCGGCCGGAATACCCGGTGCGCCGGCAGCGCTCGCAGCCCGTGCCCCGCACGACCGTGGTGATCCCGCTCGCCGCCGCGCCGAAGCGCTCGAGCGCAAACTCGGCGACCGGCTCGCTCACCCGGCACGCCGGACAGACGGTCCGCACCAGGCGTTGCGCGATCACCAGCCGCAGAGAGGCCGCGACCAGCGAGCGCTCGACGCCCAGGTTGAGCACGCGCGTCACGCTCGAGGTCGCGTCGATCGAGTGGACCGTGGTCAGCACCAGGTGGCCGGTCTGCGCCGCCTGCAGGGCGATCCGCGCGGTCTCCGCGTCGCGCACCTCGCCGACGAAGATCACGTCCGGGTCCTGGCGCAAGATCGAGCGCAGGGTGTCGGCGAAGGTGACGCCCTGCTTCTCGCTCACCTCGACCTGGGTCGCACCGGGCAACCGGTACTCGATCGGATTCTCGATGGTGACGATGTTCAGGCGCGCGTTGGAGATCTCCTTCAGGATGCCGTGCGCCGTGGTGTTCTTGCCGCTGCCGGTCGGGCCGCAGATCAGGATCATGCCCTCGGGCCGGCGGCTCTCCTTGCGCAGGATCTCGATCCCGGCGGCATCGAGGCCGGTCGTCTCGAGCGAGAAGGCCTTCGCGTCGGGGTCGAGCAACCGGAGCACGACCGTCTCGCCGATCGGCGTCGGCAGGCAGGACACGCGCACGTCCGCGGTGCGGTCGTGGTAGCGCACCCGGATGCTGCCGTCCTGCGGCCGGCGGTGCTCGGTGATGTCGAGCGCGGCCATCACCTTGATGCGCGCGACGACCTGGGCGTGGAGCGCCTTGGGAATGGTCACACCGCGCTCGAGCACGCCGTTGATCCGGTAGCGCACGACGACGATCGTCGGCGTCGGCTCGATGTGGATGTCACTCGCGCCCAGGCGCAGGCCGTCGGAGAGGAGCAGCTGGACGACGCGGATGACCGAGGCCTTCTCCTCACCCTCTGCCATCAGGTCGTGCGAGTCCGCGGCGCTGGTCCCGGCGACGACCTCGATGCCGCCGGTCGGATCGCCCTCGCTGAACATCCGGCTCAGCTCGTCGTTGAAGTAGTACGCGTGGCGGATGGCGTCGCGCACCTGGCTGCGCGTCGCGACCACGCAGCGCACCTTGAAGCGCCCGGAGAACTCGATCGCCTTGACGCCCTCGGCGTCGAGCGGGTTGGCCAGGGCGAGGACCAGGGCGCCGCCCTGCTCCCGCACCGGCATCGCGTCATAGCGCGTGGCGAGCTCCTTGCTCACCCGCTTGACCGCGTCGGGCTGGATCTCGGCGCTCGAGAGGTCGAGCAGCGAAAGCTCGAGGTGCTCCGCGAGCAGCGCCGCCAGCCGCTCCTCGCCGATCGAATCGCAGACCACGTCCAGCATGCGCTGCGAGCTCGTGCCCGCCTCTCTCCGCAGGACGTCCACGTCGCTCTTCTTGAGCTCGCCGATGCTCGAGAGAAGTCGCAGAAGCGCCACTGGTGATCCCTGCCCCCGGGGGTGACAGCACCTCCGCCCCCCTCGTGGCTTCGGCCACGGGCAGCAGAACTTTAGTCGAAAGCGGCTGCGAGGCCGGTGCAGGCCCCCCCCCCCGATCGGGCCCCGCCAGGCCCAGCCCATCCGCGCCTCCCCGGGCGACTCGTCCAAGAGCAGCCGGCCGCGACGGGCGGACCCATCTGGGCTCGACGAGGACGGATCGCGGCCCGCGCTCCGAAGCGCGGCGGACGGGCGAATTTGGTGCCTGCAGATGGCGACCGCCGAGCATCGTCGTGCGGCCCCGGAAGGCAGCGATCGCTCGGGGGCTTGCGCGATCGCGGCCCCGATCCGAGGGCGCACCGCGATCGCACCGGCCTGCCGCCGCCCGAGCCGACGCACTCGAAGCTCCGGCGCTCCCGCGGCCACCGCCCGCTCGATGACCACCCCGCCGCGAGACCCCGGCGTGCTCGGCGCACCGCGGGCTTCCCCGCTAACCCGTCAGAAGACCCCCGGGATCATGCGCGCGGTGCGCGCCGCGTAGTCTGCGTACTCGGGGTGGTGCACGGCGACCAGGCGCTCCTCGCAGAGCGTACGCACCAGGGCGCCGGCCGTGACCAGCGCCGCCAGCGCGACCCCGACCAGCGAGCCGCCGGAGAGCGCACCGGCCCAGGCGATCAGGCAGGCGGCGGTGTAGATCGGGTGGCGGACCCAGCGGTAGGGTCCGGTGGTGACCAGGCCCCGTGCGGTCGGTGTCGCTCCGGGATGGAAGCTGCGCAAGCCGAAGGCGAGGCGGGCCCAGACGAAGAGGGCCAGGGCCGCGAGCTGCACGAGGATCGCCGGCAGGCTCGAGGCGATCAGGCTGTGCCGGAGCAGCAGCCCGAAGAGCCCGGCGAGCATCGCCGCGTAGCCGGCCAGGGCGGCGCGGCGCAGTCGGCGCGCGTCGGCCGCGGCCACTCCGGCTAGCCCAGGCGCTCGAGGATCGTCCCGGTGCCGAGCCCACCGCCGCAGCACATGGCGACCAACCCGTAGCGGCCGCCGGTGCGCTCGAGCTCGTGCAGGGCCGTGGTGATCAGCCGCGCGCCGGTGCTCCCCGTGGGGTGCCCCAGGGCGATGGCCCCGCCGTTTGGATTGACGCGCTCGGGATCGGGGTGGAGCTCCTTCTCCCAGGCGAGCACGACGGAGGCGAAGGCCTCGTTGACCTCGAAGGTGTCGATCTGCGCGACCCGCAGCCCGGCCTGCTCCAGCACCTTGCGGCTCGCCGGGATCGGCCCCTTGAGCATGGTGACCGGGTCCACGCCGAGCAGGGTCGTCGCGACGATGCGCGCCCGCGGCCGCAGGTGCATCTCGCGAGCTTTCTCCGGCGATGCGAGCAGCACCGCCGCCGCGCCGTCGGAAACCTGCGAGGAGGTGCCCGCCGTGTGCACACCGCCCGGGACCACCGGCTCCAGGGCGGAGAGCTTCTCGAGCGAGGTCTCGCGCAGGCCCTCGTCCCGGGCGACGCTGCGCTTCTCGCCCGTCGGGTTGCCCTCGGCGTCGAGCACCGGTGCCGCAACCGGCACGACCTCGCGCTCGAAGCGCGCCTCGCGCCAGGCCCGCTGCGCGTTCTGCTGGCTGCGCAGCCCGAAGCGGTCGGTGTCCGTGCGGCTGATCGCGTACTCCCGTGCGATCATCTCCGCGCTCTGGAACTGCGAGGTCGGCTCGTAGTGCGCGAGGAACCCAGGCGAGAGCGGCGAGCCGCCCTTCATGTTCGTGCCGAGCGGCACGCGGGTCATCATCTCGACACCGCACGCGAGCACCAGATCCTCGATTCCCGCGCCGATCAGGCCGGCGGCGATCGAGGTCGCCTGCTGGGAGGAGCCGCACTGGCTGTCCACGGTGGTCGCGGCGACCTCGAGCGGGAAGCCCTGCCCGAGCCAGGCGATGCGCGCCAGGTTGAACGACTGCTCGCCGACCTGCGAGACGCAGCCCCCGATCACCTGCCCGACGTCGCGCGGCTCGATGCCCGAGCGCTCGACCACCGCGCGCTGCACGGCGCCGAGCAGGTCGGCGGGGTGAAGCCCGGCCAGGCCGCCGCGGCGGCGGCCGATCGGGCTGCGCACGGCTCCGACGATGTACACCTCACGCATGACGACGCTCCTCGGCCGACGGACTCCCGATCTGGTTACCGCACGGCCACGGGCGAGGCGAGCCCGGCGGCCACGGCCGTGCGCAGCGCCGCTTCTCGCCTCGGGCGCCGCGATGCGCTACTCGTCGGCCTCATGGAGCCGACGCTTGCCGAGCAGGATCGAGCCTTTCGCGACGAGGTGCGGGCCCTTCTCGCCCGCGAGAAGCCCAAGGACTGGCCCCACCCGCCTGGCGTGGAGTACTTCGAGGTCTGCGAGCAGGAGTTCCCCCGGCTGCGCGCCTGGAACGCGACGCTGGCCCGGCACCGGATGATCGCCGTCTCGTGGCCCCGCGAGTACGGCGGACGGGGCGCGCCGGCGCACCACGAGGCGATCCTCCAGGACGAGATGGCCCGCGCCGGCGCCCCGCCGACGATCAACGGCCTGGGCATCTCGCTGTGCGGCCCGGCCCTGCTGCACTACGGCACCGAGGAGCAGAAGCGGCGCTACCTGGCCAAGATGCTCTCCGGCGAGGAGGTCTGGTGCCAGGGCTACTCCGAGCCCGGCTCGGGCTCGGACCTCGCGAGCCTGCGCACCCGCGCCGAGCTGCGCGGCGACGATTACGTGGTCAACGGGCAGAAGGTCTGGACCACCGACGGCAAGTACGCCGACTGGATGTTCTGTCTGGTGCGCACCGAGCCCGAGGCCCCCAAGCACAAGGGCATCGGCTTCCTGCTGATCGACATGCACTCGCCGGGCATCGAGGTGCGACCGCTGCGCCAGATGACCGGCGGCTCGGAGTTCTGCGAGGTGTTCTTCAGCGACGTCGTCGTGCCGCGCGGCAACATCGTCGGCGAGCCGACGCAGGGCTGGACGATCGCCAACACGGTGCTCGGCTACGAGCGCGGCGCGCAGGCGAGCGGCGCCTTGGCGGGCTTCGAGGCCCACTTCGAGGCGCTGGCCGCGCACCTCCACGACACGGGCGCCGGGCGCGATCCGCGCGTGCGCCAGCAGGCGGCGCAGCTCAAGATCGACCTCTCGATCCTGCGGCTGATCGTGCAGAAGATCCACGCCGACCAGCGCGCCGGCAAGGCGCCGGGGCCCGAGTCGAGCATGGCCAAGCTCTGGAAGTCCGAGCTCGAGCAGCGCCTCTACGGCTTCGCCGTCGACCAGCAGGGGCCCTACGCCGCGCTGTGGAAGGGGCCGCGCGCCGTCGACGAGGGGCGCTGGCACGGGCGCATGCTCTGGTCGCGCGCCGGAACGATCTACGCCGGGACGAACGAGATCCAGCGCAACATCATCGCCCAGCGCGTGCTGGGCCTGCCTCGCGGCTGACTGCTCCCCTACGCAGCACGCCGAGCGCGCGGTGGCCCGTCAGGCCACGCGCTCGGTCTCGCCGCGCGCCGCGGCGGGGGCGTCGGCGAAGCCACGCTCGCCGACCACCAGGGCCAGAATCGGCGTGGTCGAGAACGTGGTCACCAGCGCCATCAGCACCAGCATTGCGAACATCGTCGGCGAGATCACGCCCATGTCCAGCCCGACGTTCAAGACGATCAGCTCCATCAGGCCGCGGGTGTTCATCAGGATGCCGAGCGCCGAGCTCTCGCGCCATCCCAGGCCGGCCAGGCGCGCGGCGACGAACGAGCCGCCGAACTTCCCCGCCGTCGCCACGGCGATGATCGCCCCGCACACCAGCCAGTCGCGCGCACCGTCGAGCAGGCCGATCTGCGTGCGCATGCCGGTGAAGGCGAAGAACGCCGGCAGGAAGAGCACCACGACCACGTCCTGCAGGCGGGCGCGCACCTGCTCGGCGAGCCGCCCCTCGTGCGGCAGGATGGTGCCGAGCACGAAGGCGCCGAACAGCGCGTGGATGCCGATCGCCTCGGTGGCCGCCGCCGAGATCAGCACGGCGGCGAACACCGCGGCCAGCGCGGTGTGCGACAGCGGCCCGATCTTGGTGTCCTGGTAGCGCGCGAGCTGCACCGCGACGGGTCGCACGACGAGCAGCATCCCCAGGGCGTAGAGCACCACCCAGGCCACCGTCCACGCCACGCCCGACATCTGCGCCGCGGCGACGCTGACCACGAAGGCGAGCAGGATCCACGCGCTCACGTCGCCCACCGCGGCGCAGGCGAGCGCGGTCGAGCCGAGCGGCGTCTTGTGCACGCGCCGGTCCGTCAGGATGCGCGCCAGCACGGGAAACGCGGTGACCGAGAGGGACACGCAGAGGAACAGGGCGAAGACGGTGAACGAGACCTCGGCCGACGAGTAGATCGGATAGAGCGCCAGCGCGAGCAGCGTGCCGAGGAGGAACGGCGCGACGATGCTCGCGTGCGCGATGCCGAGCATCGCGTAGCCCTGGCCGCGCAGCATGCGCGTATCGAGCTCGAGGCCGACCAGGAACATGAACAGGATCACGCCGAGCTTGGCGATGACGCCCAGGTAGGGAGCCGACTCCGGGGGCAGCACCCAGGCGTAGGCAGCCGGCCAGACCGCACCCAGCACCGAGGGCCCGAGCATCAGCCCGGCGACGATCTCGCCCATCACCGGGGGCTGGTGCAGCAGCCGCTCGAAGACGCGCCCGAGCAGCCGTGCCGCGACCGTGATCACCGCCAGTGCGAAGAGCACCACCTCGAAGGCGCCGCCGTGGGCTTGCACCGCGGCTACGGTGCTCCCGACGGCGATCGGCGCGACCAGCGTCTCACCGCGGACGCGCGCGACCAGGAACAGCGCGACGGTGGCCGCGAGCATCGCGACGTATCCGATCAGCGGTTTGATTCGGGTCCAGGGGGAGGGACGAGCCGGCTCGAGCATCTGCGACCTTGTACCTCAGGCCCGGTGGGTCGCCAAGACTCTGTAGCACGAGCGCAGCCCCAGCGAAGCTCGCAGGGCGCACAGGCCATGCGCGACGCGACGTTGCGTGCCGGCACGACGGGCGCGGATCGCCTACCCGGCGCGGTGCCGAACCGTCGGCCAGCTCAGGGCCGCCTCCTCGGACGGGCTAGTGACGACGAGCCGCGGTCGCGGCCCGCACCACGGTCGCGGAGAGCGCGACCGCGAGCCGCGAGCGCCTCTCGTAGCGGGCGAGCACCGGCCGCCGGGGGGCATCGAAGACCACCACCCCGTTGCGTGCCCGCGTCGCGTGCGCGGCGACGCCGAAGCCGGGGGGCTGGCAGAGGCGCATCGGCGAGCCGTCGAGCGGCAGCTCGTAGAGCCGGTAGGCGCCGTCGCGGTTCGAGTGGACCAGCAGGTGCTCTCCTCCGGGATCGGCAAACGGGCCGTGCGTCAGGCCGCGGTCGTCGTTCTCGAGCGGCACGGCCTCGCCGCCCCCGCGCGGCATGCGCCACACCTGATGGCGGTCCCGGGTACCGCTGAAGAAGAAGATCTCCTCGCCGTCGACCGAGAACCAAGGGCGGTAGCCCCAGCCGCGCTGCTGCAGCATGCGCGGCTCGCCGTGGCCGCGGACCGGCACCGACCACAGGCGCATCGCGCCCGAGCGGTTCGACACGAACACCAGGGTCTCGCCGTCCGGGCTGAAGCACGGGCGCTGGTCCTGGCAGGGCCCGTGCGTGATGCGACGCAGGCCGTGGCCGTCGGTGTGCATGACGAACAGGTTCGAGGTGAGATGGGCCGGCGGGAAGCCCTGCGCGCTCATCCGCTCGATGCGCTCCGCCCCCGGCGACGCACCGCCGTCCGAGGCGAACGCGAGCAGGCTCCCGTCCCAGCTGTACACCGGGTGGCGCGCGCTCCAGCGGGGCGGCGTCAAGGCCTCGAGCGCACGCGTCGTGAGGTCGACGCGCAGCAGCCGCGGCACGCCCGACTCGCCGCCGTAGAATACTGCCGCCTTGCCCTCGGGGTGCACGCAGGGCTGGAAGTAGCTGCCCTGCACCGGCGAGACCCTCTCGACGCGGCCGTCCGGGAGCTGCGCGAAGATCTCGGATGCAAACACGGACTGCCCCCCCGAAGCTCGTTTTGGAGTTTGGATCGAGCGCCGCCGCGAAGCCAGCCATCGGATCCGCGCGTCGAGGAGGCGACCACGCTCGCTGCGTCTGCATCGCACGGACCGGGTCCGCGAGGCAAGGTAATTCTCCCGCACGAGGAAGATTTCCCGCGCGCAAGCTCTGTGGCGCGAGGGCGTCGAGCCGAGCGACGCAAGATCGTCGCCGCGCAAGGCGCGCACGCCGGGAGGGGGCGGTTGAACCGGCGGGCGTGCAAGGCATAATCGAGGCGGGGTGGGCGACGCCGGGCCGACCGCGGACCCGAGGACGGCGCACGCCGCGAGGGCTGCCAGCGAATTGGAACGGGGGACGATCTCATGAAGGGCAATGCCAAGCTGATCGACGCGCTGAACCAAGTGTTGACCGGCGAGCTCACCGCCATCAACCAGTACTTCGTCCACTCGCGACTCTGCCGGCACTGGGGCTACGAGCGTCTAGCCAAGCACGCCCGCGAGGAGTCGATCGGCGAGATGAAGCACGCCGACGAGCTGATCGAGCGCATCCTCTACCTCGAGGGCGTGCCCAACATGCAGCGGCTCTCCAAGGTCAAGGTGGGCGAGTCGGTGCCCGAGCAGCTCAAGCTCGACCGCGACCTCGAGGTCGAGGCGATCGCCCTGCTGAATCGGGTAATCGAGCTCGCCGTGGGCGTGCACGACTCGGGCACCCGCGAGCTCGTCGAGAGCATCCTGCGCTCCGAGGAGGAGCACCTCGACTGGCTCGAGACCCAGCTCGAGCTCATCAAGCAGGTCGGCGAGAAGGCCTACCTCGCACAGCAGATCCGCGACTGAGAGATCAGCCCGCTCCCTCGACCTCGGCGCGCACCTCCGCGACCACCTGCTCGACGCGCGCCCGGTACTCGTCGCGCTGGCGGTCGCCGTGCGCCTCGAAGCGCAGGACCAGCGCCGGCTGCGTGTTGGAGGCGCGCACCAGCCCCCACCCGTCGGGGAAGCTCACCCGCACGCCGTCGATGTCCTCGACGGGCCAGTCGCGGGCCAGGCGAGCGCGCACGCCGTCGACCACAGCGAACTTGACGGCATCGGGGCAGTCGACCCGGATCTCCGGCGTGCTGAAGGCCGGCGGCAGCCCCTCGAGCAGGTCGAGCACGGTGCCGGTCGAGCGGGCGAGGATCTCGAGCAGGCGACAGGAGGCGTAGATCGCGTCGTCGTAGCCGAAGAAGCGGTCGGCGAAGAACATGTGGCCGCTCATCTCGCCACCCACCTCGGCGTGCATCTCCTTCATCTTGGCCTTGATCAGCGAGTGGCCGGCCTTCCACATCACCGGCCGCCCGCCGTGGCGCGCGACGTCGTCGAACAGACGCTGCGAGCACTTCACCTCGCTGATCACCACGGCGCCCGGCTTTCGCGTCAGGATCTCGCGGGCGAAGATCACCAGCAGCTCGTCGCCCCACAGGATGCGCCCACCCGGCGCGACGATGCCCACGCGATCGCCGTCGCCGTCGTAGGCGATGCCGAGATCGGCCTGCTGGGCCTCGACCGTACGGATCACGTCGGCCAGGTTCTCCGGCACCGTCGGGTCGGGGTGGTGGTTGGGAAAGCGCCCGTCCGCCTCGCAGAAGAGCTCGGTCACCTCGCAGCCCATGGCGCGCAGGACGGGTGGCGCCACCGGCCCGCTCGCCCCGTTGCCCCCGTCGACCACCACCCGCAAGCGGCGCGGCAGCCGGCCGAACTGCTCGGCACAGTAGCGCTGGTAGGGCGCGACGATCTCGCTGCGCCGCACCTCTGCGCTGCCGCTGGCGAAGTCGCCCCGCTCGATCTCGCCGCGCAGGCTCGCGATCGCCTGGCCGTAGATCGACTCCCGACCGATGCACACCTTGAAGCCGTTGTACTCCGAGGCGTTGTGGCTGGCCGTCACCTCCACGCCACCATCGACCGGTAGCTGGAAGAGCGCGAAGTAGAGCAGCGGCGTCGGGCACATCCCGATGTCGACCACGTCGACGCCGCTCTCGGCGATGCCGGCGATGACCGCCTCGGCATAGGCCTGCGAGGTCAGCCGGCAGTCGCGACCCACGGCCAGAGCCGGCTTGCGGTCGGGGTGCAGGCGGCGCACGCGAGTCGCCACGGCGCGCCCCAGAGCGCGGGCGAAGTCCGCGTCCATGTCGCGCTCGGCGACGCCGCGCAGGTCGTACTCGCGGAAGATCGTCGGGTCCATCCTCATGTCGGGGAGCCTCTCCAAGTGGTGGCGCCCTGGGCAGGGCGGGGCCGGGTTCGCGAGGCGGGGCGAGCCGCGCTCGGCGGGGCGCCGGCGGCATCGCGGCTGC
>CAZGUU010000093.1:0-16360 GCA_964529315.1 uncultured Enterobacteriaceae bacterium | reverse complement strand
GGGTCTCGCCGCCGATAGGCCCTGCTCGGCGCCGCGCCGCGGGCAAGGCTGCGCCCTGCGGGCGCTCCTCGCCGCGGCCCGGTCCTGCCGTCCGCGCTTCAGGCCAACGCGCGGGTGCGCGGGAAGTCGCGCCGGTGCGCCTCGCGCTCGATCGCCGTGGCTCGCGAGGTCGAGGCGAGCAGGTGCGCGGCGTACACCAGACAGAGCGGTGCGAAGATGAAGAAGGCGATCGCGCCGAGCAGCGCTTCGCCGATCCACAAGGTGAGCGAGAAGTTGAACAGCACCACGCCCAGGTAGAGCAGCGGCTCGAAGAGGCCACCCAGCGGCAGGTGGGCCTGCCCGGCGCGCAGGAGCGGGGTCGGGGCGAGCAGGTGGCGTTCGATGCGCTGATAGATGCCGATGGTCAGTGCCCCGACGAAGAACCAGCCGGCGAAGTTCGACAGCGGCACGCCGAAATAGAGGCCGCCCTCCGGGTAGAAGTACATCTTGCCGAGGAACCACCGCTCACCCAGCACGGTGAGCGGGTCGATGATCACGTCGACGATGGTCATCAGCGCGGTCCCGGTGAGCAGAACGCGCACCGAGGAGCGGATCTCGATCGTATCGAGCACCTGAAGGTCGCGCCTGCGCACCTCGAGCGGCGAGTAGAGCAGCACCGCGAGCTGGAAGCCGAGGTAGCAGAGAAACGAGAAGGACAGCGAGTCCCAGAATGGCACGTTCGACAGCCACAGCTCCTGGGTGCGGGTGACGTCGATGTAGTGGTAGAGGCCGAAGGGGAAGCCATTGCGCGTCGACGAGAACTCGGCAGCGAAGGCGACGACGAACGAGAGGACGGTGAAGACCGCGGTTCGCACCCATCCCATCTTGGTCACGGCGCCGACCAGGAAGAAGCCGAAGAACACGAAGACGTAGGGGCGATGGATCACCGTCCCGATCAGCAGATGGCCGAGCTCGGACATGGGGTGTGGTTAGAGCGGCCCGTCGCATGCCTGTCAAACCGCGCCGCCCCCACCCGGGTTGAATCGCCGAACGCCACATGGCACCGAAGACCGGTATGGACGCGGAGCTTCGCCTGGCCCTCGAGGCCGACATCCGCATGACCCAGGAGCGGTTCTGCGCCGCCATGGACGCGCGCCTGGCGGGCATCGAGCTCGAATCGCTGGAGCGCTACTTCGCGGTGCTCTCCAACCTGGTCGGCAAGCTCGAAGACGGCGAGAAGAGCCTGGCGCAGGTGATCAACGAGATGATGGCCGAAGCGGCCGGCGTGGTGATGGCCGAGCTGCAGAGGCGCCGCGGCTAGGCGGCGGAGCTGCTGCATGCCTTCCTCCTTCGCGGCCCGCTTGGTCAACGGGCCTTTTGGCGACCCGAGCCTGCTGGTCGAGCTTCGCTGGCAAGGCAGCGCAGTGCTCTTCGATCTGGGCCGCAACGATGGCCTGCCCGCCGCGGAGCTGCTCAAGGTGTCGCACGTCTTCGTATCGCACACCCACATGGATCACTTCATCGGCTTCGACCGGATGCTGCGCCTGCTGCTGAACCGCGATCGGCGGCTCTTCCTGTATGGCCCCCGAGGGATCGGCGACTGCGTGGCGGGCAAGCTCTCGGGATACGTCTGGAACTTGACCGACGGCTACCCGTTCGTGGTCGACGTGACCGAGGTCGCCCATACGGGCCTGTCCCGCTGGGTGTTCCGCGCCGCGACCGGCTTCCGGCGCGAGGCCGCGGAGAGCCCCGTCCCGCCGCCACAGCCCGACGGCAGCGGCCCCGGCACGCCCATGCTGGTCGACGCGGGCCACTTTCGCGTCCGAACGGCGATCACCGACCACCGCATCCCGTGCCTCGCCTTTGCGCTCGACGAGCCCACGCACCTCAACGTCGACGGCGACCTCCTTACGCGCCGAGGCTGCGCTCCCGGGCGCTGGCTCGCCGAGCTCAAGGATGCCTTGCGCGACGGCAAGCCCGACACGACGCGCATCGTCGTGCAGCGCCAGGACCGCAGCCAGGTGGAGTGCACGCTGGGAGAGCTGCGGTCGCTGGTGCGCGTGACGCCGGGCCAGAAGATCGGCTACGTCGTCGACACGCGCTTCCTGCCCGAGAACCTCGCAACGCTCCTGCCGGTGCTGCACGGTGCCGACGTCCTGTACTGCGAGTCGCCGTTCCTCGATGCCGATCGCGACCAGGCGGCGATGCGCTACCACCTGACCGCTGCCGAGGCGGGAACCATCGGGCGCATGGCGCGGGCCCGCCGGCTCAAGGTCTTTCACTATTCGCCGCGCTACCAAGGGCGCGGCGATCTGCTGCGAGCCGAGGCGGAGGCGGCGTTTCGCGGCCGGCTCGACCCGGGCGTGCTCGCCGAGCTGGGTGCCGAGGTCGCGTGAGCTCGGCTCGGGCAAAAGCACGCCCGAGGCGCTGACGGCGGCCGACCGGGCCTTCCTCGAGCGCGTCCGCGTCGGACACCTCGCAACCGCGAGCCGAGCCGCGACCCCGCACGTCGTGCCGGTCTGCTTCGCGGTCCTCGATGCCACGACGGTCGTCTTCGCCGTCGACGGCAAGCCCAAGCGAGCCGGGTCGACCCTTCGCCGACTGCGCAACCTCGCCGAGAACGATCGCTTCGCCCTGCTCGTCGACCGCTGGGCCGAGGACTGGTCCCGGCTCGGCTACCTCCTCCTCAGCGGGCGCGGTGCCCCGTGTGCCACCGCCTCGCGTGCTGCAGCGTCGGTCGCCGCCCTGCGGGCGCGCTACCCGCAGTACGTTGCGATGGGCCTCGAGGCCGGCCGGCACGTGGTGATCGAGCTCTCGATCGAGCGCATCCACCGCTGGGGCGAACTCGCCTGAGGCCTTGCGCGGACGATGTCGGGTACTCGGGGGGCGCGACCCTCACTCGGTTGGCCGGCCCGAGCCTCGGCCCGGGCGGCCGCCAGCCTCGCTGGCGCCCGCGGGCGCGGTGCGGCCGCTCGGAGCCTGTGCGCTGCGGGTGGCGCCCGGCGCCTCCCTCGAGCGCTCTCGCGCGACACGCTCGCGCAGCGCGGCGACGCGCTCGGCCAATCGTGCTTCCTCACCTTGCGCGGTCGGCTCGTAATAGTGCCGGCCGCGCAGCTCGTCGGGGAGGTAGTCGGCCGCGACGAAGTGATCGGAGTGCTCGTGCGGGTACTCGTACCCGGCGCCATAGCCCAACGAGCGCATCAGACCCGTGGGGGCGTTGCGCAGGTGGAGCGGCACGGGGAGGGTCCCGGTGCGCGCCACGTCCTCGCTGGCACGCATCAGCGCCAGGTAGCTCGCGTTCGACTTGGGCGCCGTCGCGAGATACGTGACACCCTGAGCGAGCGGGATGCGTGCCTCGGGCAGGCCGACGAAGTGCACCGCATCCTTCACGGCCACGGCCACCTGAAGGGCGCGCGGGTCGGCGTTGCCGACGTCCTCGGCGGCGAAGACCACCATGCGCCGCGCGAGGAAGAGGGGGTCTTCCCCGGCTTCGAGCATCCGCACCAGGTAGTAGAGCGCCGCGTCCGGATCGCTGCCGCGCAGGCTCTTGATGAAGGCCGAAGCGAGGTTGTAGTGCTCCTCCCCGGCCCGATCGTAGCGCAGGTGGCGCCGCTGTGCCGCCTCGCCGAGCCGTTCGACGGTGACGCGCCGGTCCCTGCAGGCTGCGGCCAGCTCGGCCGCCAGCTCGAGCGTGTTGAGGGCCTCGCGCGCATCGCCCTGGGCGTGCGCGACGAGGGCCAGGCGAGCCTCGGGCTCGAGCGTCACCTCGAGATCGCCGAGGCCCCGCTCACGATCACCCAGCGCGCGATCGACGAGTGCCCCCAGATCCTCGGGGCCGAGCGGCTCCAGCGTGAGGACGCGCAGGCGAGAGAGCAGCGGAGCGATCACCTCGAACGACGGGTTCTCGGTCGTCGCGCCGACGAGCAGAATCGCCCCCTGCTCGACGTGTGGCAGCAGCGCGTCCTGCTGCGCCTTGTTGAAGCGGTGCACCTCGTCGACGAACATCACCGTCGATCGCCCCGTCGCACGCCGCTCGAGCTCGGCACGCTCGACCACCGCACGTAGATCCTTGACGCCCGAGAGGACGGCGGAGAGCGCCGCGAAGGGCAGGCCGAGGGCACCCGCGAGCAGTCGGGCCAGCGTCGTCTTGCCGCTGCCGGGCGGGCCCCAGAGCAGGATCGAGTGCAGGCGGCCCCCCTCGAGCATGGCCGACACGATGCGCCCGGGCCCGAGCAGATGGCGCTGCCCCACGACCTCCTCGATGGCGCGCGGGCGCATCCGCTCGGCGAGCGGCGCTCGCCCCGCACGGTCTGCGACCGCCGTGGAGGGCGAGGGCGGGATGGGCGCGCGCGCGCGCCGTCCCGTTGCAGCCGCCTGCGACTCGGGCGTCCAGGCCTCCGCGGCCGGCCCGGCGCTCGACCGGATGCGCGAGAAGAGGTCCGGCTCGTCTTCCATACTGGCTCCGCGGGCGTGCGCCGCCGGTGCGCGGCGGTCGAGCGCTCCTTGGACTCAGCGGAGTTAGACACGCCCGCGAGCGGTATGCTAGCGCCCCGCACGTTGGCGCGAGCGATGCCCACCGTCGGCCTGGTCCTCAAGCGGGGCGCGCCCCGCGCCCGCGAGGTCGCACGCGACCTGGTCGCCTGGCTCGTAGAGCGAGGGCTACGCGCCGTCACCGAGCCGGAGGATGCCTCGTTTCTCGCAGTGCCGGCGGCGCAGAAAGCGACGATGTTCGAGGTCGCCGAGGCGATCGTCGTGCTCGGCGGCGACGGAACCTTCCTCGCCACGGCACGCCTGGCTGGCGAGCGCCGCGTGCCGATCGTCGGCGTGAACCTGGGCGGGCTCGGCTTCCTCACCGAGATCACCGTCGAGGAGCTGTACACCACGCTGGAGCAGACGCTCGCCGGGCAGGCGGCAACCGACGCACGCCGCATGCTGCAAGCCGTCGTGCGGCGCGGCGACGGCGCAACCGAGCCGTACCAGGTGCTCAACGACGCGGTGCTGAGTCGGGGGTCCCTCGGGCGCGTGATCGACATCGAGACCCGGATCGACGGAGCCTACCTCGCGGCGTTCAAGGCCGACGGCATCATCCTGTCGACACCCACGGGATCGACGGCCTACTCGCTGTCGGCCGGGGGCCCCCTGGTCCACCCCTCGGTGCCGGTGATCCTGCTCTCGCCGATCTGTCCCCACACCCTCTCCGTGCGACCGATCGTGATCGACGACGGATCGCGCCTGGAGCTCCGGCTGCGCTCGCGCGGCGACGACCTCCTGCTCACCCTCGACGGCCAGCAGACCGTGGCGATCAACCAGGACGACGTGGTCGAGATCGCACGCTCGCCGAACAGCGCGAGCCTGGTCCGCTCGCCGAGCCTCGGCTTCTTCGACTTGCTGCGCACCAAGCTGGGGTGGGCGCGGCAGTGAGGGCTTGCTGGTGCTGCGCTCGTTGCGCATCGTCGATCTGGCGCTGATCGAGGAGCTGACCCTGGCCTTCGGGGCGGGCTTGAACGTCGTCACCGGAGAGACCGGGGCCGGCAAGAGCCTGCTGCAGCGCGCCCTAGCACTGGCCGTCGGGCACCGCGCCGGGGCCGAGGTGGTGCGCAGCGGGACCGAGGGCGCACGCATCGAGGCCACCTTCGCACTCCCCTCCGACGGGGTCCTGGCGGCACGGCTCGAGCGGATCGGCGTCCCCGTCGGCGAGCGGCGAGAGCTGGTCGTACGCCGCAGCGTGGGCCGGAGCGGGCGCAGCCAGGTGGTTCTGGGGGGGGAGGGCGCGACGCTGGCCACCCTACTGGAGATCGGCACCGACCTGGTCAGCCTGCAGGGCCAACACGAGTCCCTGCGCCTGGCCCAGCCGGAGACACACCTGGAGATGCTCGATCAGGCCAGTGGGGCCGGGCACCTCGCGCAGGCCTACCGCGAGGCCTGGAGTCGGCTCGGCGGCTGCATCGCGCGGCTCGAGGCGCTCGAGCGCGGCGCGCGGGAGATCGAGCGCCGTCTCGAGCTGGCGCGCTTCGACCTCGGGGAGCTCGAGCATGCGCACCTCGGCGACCCGGGCGAAGAGGCCTCGCTCGAGCGGGAGCGGCTGCGTTGGCGCAACCTGGAGCGGCTCGCCGCCGTGGCGAGCGACGCCCTCGATCGGCTGCACGCGGGAGAGGGCGCCGCCCTGGCCGCGGTCGAGCGCGCGGCACGACGCCTGGAGGAGAGCGCCACCCTCGATGCACCTCTCGGCGCAATCGCCGCACAGCTCGCCGAGGCGGCCGCACCGTTGGGCGACGCCGTCCGAGCGCTGCAAGCCTACGCCGACGGGCTCGAGGCCGACCCCCAACGCCTCGAGCAGATCGAGGAGCGCATGGCGTTGTTGGCCCGTCTCGAGCGCAAGCACCGCGTCGACGATCTGGCCGGGCTGCTCGCGCGGCGCGCCGAGCTGAGCGCCGAAGTGGAGCGCGCCGAGCGCGACGCGGCAGACCCGGCCGCGCTGCATGCCGAGCTCGAGGATGCAGCGGCGCGGGCATGGCGGCTCGCCGACGAGCTCTCGGCGCTGCGCCGCGTGGGTGCCGCGAAGCTCGAGCGGGCGATGGACGGGGAGCTGGCCGCGCTCGGCATGCATGGAGCGCGATTCTTCGTCCGATGCGAGGCACTGCCGGCCGGCCCGGCGCGCGGTCCCGCCGCGATGCTCACGCGCCAGGGGGCCGGCCTTGGATCCGACGGCGCGGAGCGCATCGAGTTCGATCTCGCGGCCAACCCCGGCGAGGGTGCCCGCCCGCTCGCGCGCGTGGCCTCGGGCGGCGAGCTGTCGCGCATCATGCTCGCCCTACGCCACGTCGCGGGCGGTAACGCAGTGCCGACGCTGGTCTTCGACGAGGTCGACGCCGGAATCGGCGGGGCCGCAGCCGAGGCCGTGGGCAGGCGTCTGCAATCGCTGGCACGCCGCCACCAGGTGATTTGCATCACCCACCTGGCGCAGATCGCGGCCTTCGCCGACCTGCACTTCACGGTCGCCAAGCGGGAGCGAGACGGACGTACGCGGACCTGCGTCGCGAGCATCGACGGGCAGGACCGGGTCGCCGAGCTGGCGCGCATGCTCGGGGGATCCGAGCCGGGCGAGGCCGGCCTGCGTCACGCCGCCGAGATGCTCGAGCGGACACGCGGCGATGCGTCCGCGCCCCGGGCCGGAGACCCGCAGGCGGCCCAGCCCAGACGTCGCGCCCGCCGAGCGGGCGCCTGAGCGCCGAGGAGGACCCGTGCGACTGATCGAGAGCGTGGCGATCGTCACCGGCGCGGGAAGCGGGATCGGCAGGGCGATTGCGACGAGCTTCGCCGCCGAAGGTGCAGATCTCGTGCTCGCCGGACGGCGAGCGGAGCCGCTCGAGGAGACGGCTCACCTGGTCCGGGCGCTCGGCCCGCGTGCGCTCGTCGTGCCGACCGACGTGGCGATCGAGGACGACGTTCGGGCTCTGGTCGCGCGGACGGTCGACGAGTTCGGGCGCGTCGACGTTCTGGTCAACGACGCCGCGGCTCCCGGCCGCGAGACCAGCGTCGCGAACATGACGCTCGAGGAGTGGAACCACACCCTGGCCGTCACGCTGACCGGGGCCATGTTGTGCGCACGCGAGTGCCTCACTCGCTCGATGCTGGCGCGCCGCTCCGGCACGATCGTCAGCATCTCTGCCGTGGCCGGCGTGCGCGGCGTGCCCGGGCGGGCGCACTTCGGCGTCGCCAAGGCCGGCCTGATCCTTCTGACCCAAGCGCTGGCGCGTGAGGTCGGGCCGCAAGGGATCCGGGTGAATTGCGTCGTGCCGGGTCCCATCGCCACCGAGCAGCTCGACCGCCACCACCAACGCATGGCAGCCGAGCGAGGCGTGGCCTACGAGCGGGTCGTCGAGGAGGACCTGCGCCGGGTCGCGCTGCGCCGCCTGATCACGCCGGAGGAGGTGGCGGCGACGGCCGTGTTCCTGGCCAGCGAGGAGTCGCGCGGTATCACGGCACAGGCGATCCACGTCACCGGAGGCTAGCCTGCGCCGAGAAGGGGAGCAGCAGCAGCCGAGCCGGCAGGGTCTGTCGGGGGCAGTTGGGGCGCGCCCCGGGGCAACCCGTTGCGTTGCAATCGGCGAGCGGTTCGCTTAGGTAGCCAGCTCGTCGGACACGGGGCCGTAGCTCAGTTGGGAGAGCGCTTGAATGGCATTCAAGAGGTCGAGAGTTCGATTCTCTTCGGCTCCACTCGAGGGATCGCGGGGCTAGTCGACCCTGGCCCCGCGATCTCCGCCGTCGAGGCGCGGATGGCCTCGGATGGTGGTCGTCGGGCGCATCCGGGCGAGATCGGCTGCACGCCCCCACGCTCGTCGCGTGCTCCGAGGTGGCGTCGCCTGGCCAAGGGCGACGTTCGTACGTAGCCTCGAAGTGAGGCTGCGCCATGTTCGACCCGCGCTCTGACATCCCGTCGCCCGAGGAAGCCCTCCCCGGACGCCAGCAGCGCATCGAGCTCGCTCCTCGCCACTTCGTCCTCGGCACCCCGATGGAGCCGCCCTTTCCCGCCGGGCTGGAGCTCGCGATGTTCGCCATGGGCTGCTTCTGGGGTGCGGAGCGCAGGTTCTGGCAGGTCCCCGGCGTCTTCACCACGGCGGTCGGCTACGCCGGGGGCCACACCCCGAATCCCACCTACCGCGAGGTCTGCACCGGACGGACCGGACACGCCGAGGTGGTCCGCGTGGTCTTCGAGCCGGCGCGGGTCTCCTACGAGGCCTTGCTGCAGCTCTTCTGGGAGGGGCACGATCCGACGCAGGGCATGCGCCAGGGCAACGACGCCGGCACCCAGTATCGATCGGCGATCTACACCTTCTCCGAGGCCCAGATGAAGGCCGCACTCGCGGGGCGCACGGCCTATCAGGAGCGCCTGCGCGCCGCCGGCTTCGGCCCCATCACGACGGAGATCTGCCCGGCGTCCGCGTTCTACGCCGCCGAGGACAAGCACCAGCAATACCTGGCCAAGAACCCGGGCGGGTACTGCGGCGGGGGTGGGACCGGGATCTCTTGCCCGGTGGGGCCGTCCGGCGTGGGAAGCTGACGAGCGCCGCCTGGGGCGGCGCTCGCGTGAGCTCTCGCCCCAGGCCACGGCGGCCACTCACCCCGCGGCAGGGATTCGCACCGGGCGAGCAAGGGCTCTCGCCCCCGGACGGCCGGCGCAAACCGAAGAGGCAAGACGAGTGCTCTATTTCGCGTATGGCTCGAACATGCAGACCGCGACCCTGCGGGGCCGCCGCGGAATCGAGTACACGCAGGCCTTCGCCGCACACCTGCGCGGCTGGCGCTTGGTGTTCGACAAGCCCCCCCTGCTGCCCATCGGCGAGTCGTTCGCCAACCTCGTTCCGGATGCCGGCAGCCAGGTGATGGGCGTGGCCTACGAGGTGACGGAAGAGGACCTGCTGCACCTGGACGTCACCGAGGGCGTTGCCCTGGGAAGCTACCGGCGCATCGAGATCGAGATCGCAGCCCTCCTGGCGCCGCAGGAGCGACGCCTAGCCCAGACGCTGGTCTCGGAGCAACGCGATCCGACGATGCTCCCCTCGAGGCGCTACATGGCCTGCTTGGTCGCCGGCGCCCAGGAGCACGGCCTGCCGGCCGAGTACGTGGCACTGCTGCGTGCGGTTCCAGCTCGGCCAGAGACCGCCGAGGCTCGCCGTGCGCGTCCGCTCGTCGAGCGCTTCCTGCGGCGGCGGGGCTGATCAGCGCCGCTTTGCCGGCGAGGCGCTGCCCGGCAGGCCGCCGCGCCAGGCAGCACCCGCGGAGCCCTGGAGCGCCTCGGAGCGCGCGACGCCCTCGGCCGTCGCCGCTCGCCGCTCGCCGATCTCCTGTAGGAGCTTGGCGACCAGCGCCGTCCAGCCCGTCTGGTGGCTGGCACCGATGCCCGCACCGTCGTCCCCGTTGAAGTACTCGTAGAACAGCAGGTGATCACGCCAGTGCGGGTCGCCCTGGAACGTCGGCTGGCCGCCGAACACCGCGCGGCGGCCCTTTGCGTCGCGCGTGAAGATGGCCACCAGCCGCTGGGCCAGCTCGTCGGCGACCTCGGCGAGGCTCAGGAAGCGGCCCGAGCGCGTCGGGCACTCGATCCGGAAATCGTCGCTGTAGTAGTGGTGAAACTGCTGCAGCGCTTCGATGATCAGGTAATTGACGGGAAACCACACCGGGCCCCGCCAGTTCGAGTTTCCCCCGAACAGGCCGCTGCGCGACTCGGCGGGCTGGTAGTCGACCACGTAGCGCGTGCCGTGCAGGTCGTAGACGTAGGGGTGATCGGCGTGGTGACGAGAGAGCGCGCGTATGCCGTGCGGGGACAGGAACTCGGCCTCGTCGAGCATGCGGCGCAGCACGCACTTCATGCGGTGCCCGCGCAGGACGGCGAGCAGCCGCCGCTCGCCCAGGCCCGGCTCCTCCCAGCGCGACACCTGTGCCGCGAGCTTCGGCCGGTTGGCCAGGAACCACTCGAGGCGCGCACGAAAGTCGGGGAGCTGCTCGATGGCTTCGGGGTCGATGGTGGTCACGGCGAACAATGGAATCAGGCCGACCACCGACCGGATCTTGAGCGGCATCGCCTGGTGCGGACCGATGCGTAGTACGTCATAAAAGAATTCGTCTCGCTCGTCCCACAGGGAGATGCCGCGCCCGAGCAGGTCGTTCATCGCGCCGGCGATGTAGAGGAAGTGCTCGAAGAACTTGCTGGCGATGTCTTCGTAAACCCGGTCCCCGCGCGCCAGCTCGAGGGCGATGGTCAGCATGTTCAGACAGAACATCGCCATCCAGCTCGTGCCGTCGCTCTGCTCGATGTAGCCGCCGGTCGGGAGCGGTGCGCTGCGGTCGAACAGCCCGATGTTGTCGAGGCCGAGGAACCCGCCCTCGAAGACGTTGCGGCCGTCGGCGTCCTTGCGATTGACCCACCAGGTGAAGGTGAGCAGCATCTTGTGATAGACGCGCTCGAGAAAGGCGAGGTCGCCGTGGCCGGTCTGCTTGCGGTCGATCTCGTAGACGCGCCAGGCCGCCCATGCGAGCACCGGCGGGTTGGCGTCGCCGAACGACCACTCGTAGGCCGGAGTTTGCCCGTTGGGATGCTGGAACCACTCGCGCCCGAGCAGCACGAGCTGCTGCTTGGCGAGCTCGGCATCGACCAGGGCCAGCGCGACGCAGTGGAACGCGAGGTCCCAGGCGGCAAACCACGGGTACTCCCACTTGTCGGGCATCGAGAGGATCTCGGCCGCATGGAGGGTGCGCCACTCGCGGTTTCGGCCGTGGTGGCGGGTCGCCGGCGGCAAGGGCTGAGCGGGGTCGCCTTGCAGCCAGCGGTTCACGTCGTAGTGGTAGAACTGCTTGGACCACAGCAGCCCCGCGAGGGCCTGACGCTGCACGAGCCGCTCGTCGTCGCTCAGGGCGTGCGGCTGGACGGCCGCGAAGAACTCGTCCGCCTCCGCTCGCCGCAGCTCGACCCATGCATCGATCTCGGCGGGCTCGTCGCTGCTCGGAGGCGCCACCCCGATCGGTAGGGCGCCGAGCCGGAGCCACACGCTCGCGGTTTCGCCGGCTGGGACGACGAGGCTGTAGTGCACCGCGGCCTTGGTCCCGGCCTCCGTCGGGTTCACCGCCTCGCGGCGACCGTGCACCACCGCCTCGTGAAAGGCATCCTTGACGTAGGGCGTGGCATTGGCGGCGCCGAACAGGCGTCTGGCATTGGTGTCGTTCTCGGTGAACAGCAGGCTCGGTCCGTCGGACGCGCAGAGGCGTCCGCCGACGGAGCCCACGCCGCAGATCAGGCGGTATCGACCGAGTTCGGCGTGCTCGGCGACGATCGCGCGCGCCTGCAGGGGCGAGCGACGCAGCACGGGGCGAGCCGTCGCGCCGTTGGGCTCCCAGCTCCAGGTGTTGCGAAACCAGAGCGTCGGCAGGACATGGAGGGGCGCAGCCTCGGGCCCGCGGTTGGTCGCGGAGATGCGCACCACGAGATCGTCGGGTGCGGCCTTGGCGTACTCGACGACGACGTCGAAGTAGCGATCCGCGGCGAATGCATCGGTGTCGATCAGCTCGTACTCGGGATCCAGGCGCGTGCGCCGGCGGTTCGTCTCGACCAGGTCGGAGTAGGGGAAGGCGCGCTGCGGATACTTGTAGAGCATCCGCATGTAGGAGTGCGTCGGCGTCGAGTCGAGGTAGTAGTAGTACTCCTTCACGTCCTCGCCGTGATTGCCCTCGGGGCCTGCGAGCCCGAACAGTCGCTCCTTGAGAATCGGGTCGGCGCCGTTCCATAGGGTGAGGGCGAAGCAGAGCCGCTGATGGCGGTCGCAGATGCCGGCCAGCCCGTCCTCGCTCCAGCGGTAGGCACGCGATCGCGCCGCGTCGTGGGGAAGGTAGTCCCACGCCCGCCCGTCGGCGCTGTAGTCCTCTCGCACGGTGCCCCAGGCACGCTCGGAGAGGTACGGTCCCCAGAAGAGCCAGCTCTCGCGGTCCGCTGCCAGCCGATCGTGCTCGACGCTCATGCCCCTCCCCACGCCATCGCCGGCCGCCCGGCGGACGGGCCGACCATGGCGGCGCATCGCGGGCGGCAGATCTCTCTCGGCGCAGTGTGCCCGACTCCGCTGGCAGGTGCGAGCTTCGCCCCGGGCCCATACCGGCAGCGACGCTCCGTCAGGACGATTCTGTCAGGGCGGTTCTTGTGCCTCTGGGGAAGCCGGGCTAGCGTCGTGAGAGCGCAAGGGCGCGTCGCTGCGGGGAGAGCCTCCGGCCCGCGCCAGTCGTGTCGAGCCGAGCAACCACGGGGGAATCATGGCCATCAAGGAAGGGGATACGCTCCCCGACGTGAAGCTGACCGAGATGATCGACGGCAAGCCGGCCCAGGTCTCCTTGACCGAGCTATCGGCGGGCAAGCGGATCGTGGTGTTCGCCGTACCCGGTGCCTTCACCCCGACCTGCTCGATGAAGCACCTTCCGGGGTTCGTCGAGCAGAGCGCTGCGATCCGCCAGAAGGGTGTCGCGGAGATCGTCTGCCTCTCCGTGAACGACGCCTTCGTGATGGACGCCTGGGGGAAGCAGACCGGCGTCGGCGGAAAGGTCCGCGTCCTCGCCGACGGCAACGGCACGTTCACCCGCGCCATCGGGCTGACCATGGACGGGACGAATTTCGGTCTGGGCGAGCGCTCGCAGCGCTACGCGATGATCGTTCGCGATGGCCGGGTCGAGAAGCTCCTGGTCGAGCCCTCGGGTGGCCTCAACGTCTCGAGCGCGGAGGCCGTGCTCGCGGCACTCTGAGGCAGCTGGGCCTCAGAGCGAGCCGACGGCGCCGCGCGTGCCGAAGGCCCCGCCACGCCTCCACATGTAGCACGAGTCGGGGAAGCCGCCGCCCTCGAATGGCTCTCCCCGAGCACCGGGGATCATCGTCCAGGTGTCGACGAACGACGCGAAGCACTGCACGGCGGCCGGCGCGAGCATCAGGAGGCCGTCGAGCAGGGGCTGATCGCCGTCGGGCGACGGAAATCGGCGCAGGATCTCCCCCGTGACGCCCGGGCGCAGCGAGATGCCGCAAAGCGGTTCCGCGCGGTCGGGGCGGGACACCCATGGGGCGGTTTCCAGGTCCTCGGCGCCGCGGCGCCGCTCGGCGATCTCGAGACCCGTGAGCCGGAACTCGCCGAACAGCAGGGTGGCGGCGATTCGCAGCTCGAGCTGAGCGGCGAAGCGCTCCGGAGCCCGGGCGAGCTCGGCGGTGGGCCGTAGGTGCAGGTCGTTGAGCTGCAGGAACAGGGCGACCTCTTTGCCACTCGCGTGGGCGTCGACCACGATGTCCCGCCGGAACAGCCGCTCTCCGGGTCGTCGCGCCAGATCGGCCCCGAGCAGACGAGCGTCCTCGGCCAGCGCCCAGCGGGCCGTCGGTCCGAGCAGCTGAACGAGGGTCAGGACGTGCGAGCAACCCAGGGGTCCACCGATCTCCGCGCCGGCCCGCCGCGCATAGCCGGCGTCGAGCGGCGTCCCGCCGAGCGCCTCTACCCGCGCCATCAGGTCGCGGCAGCTCTCGCCGCGGCTCGCCGGCGTTGCCTCGACCGCGACGGTCGGCATGCGGGCCGCGACGCGGCCGAGGGCGAGCGAGGGGCGATCGATGGCTCCATGGACCTCCATGTGGTGCAGGATGCCCGGCCCCTGGAGATCGCCCGCCACCGGGACGAATCCACGTTTTCGCAGATCGAGCACGTAGCCTGCGAAACCGACCTCGGCCGAGGACTCGTGGCGCAGGGTGACCGCCAGGGTGCGGGTGTGGATCGGGATGCCGCGCAACGCGAAGTTCATGAGCCTCATGTGGCGATTGCGGCGCCCGACGGCAAGCTGCACGCTGTGCGGGCGATGGATCGAAACGATCCGTCCCTGGCGCCCCGGGCCAGCGAGGACGAGGAGCCCCCGAGCCACGGGTTCGCCCGCCCGTGCAGCGACGGCTTCGCAGCCGAGCAATGGCCCGGCGTTCGCCAAGGCTGTTGAGGGCCAACCCAGGGTCGGACGTGGACTGGGCTACCCCAGACCGGACAGGCCCACTCGGAGCCCTGGCGGCCCCTAGCCTGACGCAGTGCGCCGCGTGCATTCAAGATTCTGATTTCGTGGGCAGCCACCTCTCTACCGACGCAATTTGGCTTGCCAACTTTCGCCAGCCCTGGCAAAATCAGAATCCCACCGCGAGTGCACAACGTGCCACACACAACCGCCAATTGGGAGGGCGCAGGGCGATGGAGAAAAAGAAGGCCAAAGAGAGCGTCAGCCGCCAGACTCTCTGGCAGCGCAAGCATCGGGCCTTGGGGCTGTGCGTCGTCTGCAGCGAGCCGGCCTACAAGGGTTGGCGCTGCGTCAAGCACTACGAGCAGCACAAGATCGTGATGCGCCTTCGCTACACCCCGCGCGTGCGCGGTCGCTACGACGTGGGCGGCTCGATGGAGTTTCTCGAGGCGGCCACCAAGGCCGCCCGACGCGCGCGCTTGGGAACCCCGATGGGTGCTCCAGGCGGTCCCTTCGGTCCGCTTCCGAGAGCAGTCGACGTGGCCGCCAAGCTGCCACCCCCGGCGAGCCCGCCGGCGAAGAACGGCCGCACCCTTCAGGCGACCCGCCGCAAGGCCGTCCCCAAGGCGGTTGCACGGACGCGGCGCCGTTCGACGGGCGCCTGAGGCCCGGCGCGCTCGCTTCGCACTACCGCTCGAGAGCGGCCCCGAGATGCTCGCTCTCTGCCGGGGCCCCTTCGCGTGAAGGGGCCCCGGCCTCGTCTTTGCGCCGACAGTCCGACCGCACGAGGCCCCACCGCCGGCTCGCGGATGCGGATTTGCGGGGCCCTGCTCTTCACTCGGTGAGCCGTTTCCTGCTAAGTAAGATCAGATCGGGTTTCCCCAAAGCCAGCCGAGGAGAGAGCGTCGTCGTGATACCGTAGCGGGCCAAGCCCTGGGGGGCGGATGCGCGCGGCGAAGCTCAGGCCTGGTACCCGTGACGAGCGACTCCGCGCACGACGCGCCGCTAGCGGGAGGTTCATCGATGGGTGTTCAGAAGGTGTTCCCCTTCCGGGCGAACCTGGCCGGCGGCGAGCAAGCTGGGAAGCTGGCGCAACGAGGCGGCTGGCTCACACCGTACGAGGTCGAGACCCTGTTCGCCGATGCCATGTGGGCGGGGAGGGGAGCCCAACTCGACGTCTCGGTCCCGGCACGGACCAGCGACGCGGGCGTCACCTGGATCCGCGGCCGCTTCGATGCGTTGCGCAAGCGCGGCATCGGCGTGCGCGTCCACCGCGACGAGGCGTGGATCTTCCGGGATTTCTCAGGCAGCCGCCAGCGCGCATCCTGAGCGCCCGGGCCCGCGCCGCGTCAAGCCCCAACCGACCCTTTGCTTTACTTGGACCCGCCGCCGGTAGCGGGCTTGCAGCAGTCGCCGAACGCGCCGCAATTCACGTCCCCCGAGGCGGCGGGCACGGTGCCGGGCTGGCAGGTGGGTGTCGGCGCGGGAGTGCCCCTACCGGCAAGAGCTGGGTGCAGCCTCCGAGCGGGCGTGCCCGATGGCGTCGGAATTGCACCAGAAACAGCGGTGGCAACCGGCGACGCGGAGGGCGCAGCGGCTGCGAGGGGCACCAGGGCCGGCCCTCCAACGATCAGGATCGTGGCCAACGCGATGCGGCCGATGGTCGTGCGAGTCATCCGTGGTCCCCTGCTCGGTCCGCGGCAGGGCGCGGACGCCGTCGGTCTTGGCCCGTGGCTGCCGAGTCGCCGGGGCGGCCCCCGCCGCCCGTCGAAGTCACCCGAGACGGCGCGCAGCTGCCCGCACCGGCCCCGGGTTCGAGCCCGAACGGGCTGGTCGAGTGGTCCCAAGGGGAATCGAACCCCTGTTACCGACGTGAGAG
>CAZGUU010000092.1:0-16519 GCA_964529315.1 uncultured Enterobacteriaceae bacterium | reverse complement strand
AGCGGTCGCGGCAGGCTTGGCCGGCACGGCCGCGGCCACCGGTGCCGCGGGTGCGGCCGGCGCGGGTGCGGCCGGCGCGGCCGCGGAGCCGAGCGAGATCTCTGGCGCCTTGGGCGACGGCGCGACGGCGGGGCGCTTGACGCGCTTCTTGGTATCGAGCTTGGCCAGTCGGGCCAGGTTCAGACCGAGGATGCCGGCGCGGATCTCGTCGGTGATCGGCCGGTAGCCCCACTTCTCCTGCAATTCCTCGGGCATCTCGAGGTTGCGCAGCCAGTCGACCACCCGGCCCATGTCGTCGAAGGCGAGGTCCAGGCCCATGACGATCTTCTCCGGCCCGGCCCACTCCATCGCCTCGCCGATCATCTGGTAGCCGCGGTAGGGCGCGCGGGCGAGCCAGCCGATGATCCCCGAGAGGCTGAGATAGAGGTTGGGGTGCTTGCCGGCCATCCCGAAGAGCTCCTCGTGGTACGGCCAGCCCAGGTGGTAGGCGATGACCTTGAGCTCCGGGAAGTCGAGCAGCACGTCGTCGAGCTGCAGCGGCAGGGTGTGGCGCGTCGGCTGCGGCAGGACGTAGGCCATGCCCATGTGGATGGTCAGCGGCACACCCAGCTCGCAGGCCTTCTCGTAGAACGGCCACATGCGCTTGTCGTTGAGCGGGCCCAGGTCCTCGGGCTGGTAGACCTTGCAGAGCTTCGCCCCGCGCTCGCGGACCAGGTACTCGAGCTCCCAGATCGCGTGCTCGATGCCGCGGCGGATCACCGGTCCGACGTTGCACTCGAGGAACAGCCGATTGGGGTACGGGGCGATCTCGTCGAGGATGAAGCCGTTGGTCGACATGCAGGTCGCCTGGCCGCAGACGTCCATCATCGACTCGCGCAGGGCGAAGGCGACGTCGACGCCCGCCTTGTCCATGTGCTCGATCAACGCCTTGGCGCGCGGCTCGGGCATGTCGCCGCCGCCCGAGAGCTTCTTGCCGGCCCACACGCCGACCACCCCGTCGACGCTCTGCCACCAGCGCTGAAAGCCGGGGTAGTAGCTCATCTCGTGGAGCGACTGCGGGTTCATCAGGTGGCACTCGGTGAGCGCGACGAAGTAGTCCTTCTTGGCCACGTCTTCCTCCCTGAGCCGGTCGAGTCCGGCGCTAGAGCCGGGTCGGCCCGGCCCGCTCGCTCCTCCGCTCGGCTCGCCCGCTCCGAGCTGGTTCGCTGCGGCGCGCGGCGGCGCCGCTCTCAGGCGTGCGTCGCAGCGCCCTGCGCGCTGCGCAGCTTGGCGGCGGCCGAGCGCACCGAGGCGATGATCGACTGGTAGCCCGTGCAGCGACAGAGCTGCCCGCCCAGCGCCTCACGGATCTCCTCGTCGGTCGGATCGGGACGCTGCTGGAGCAGCTCGTAGGTCGCCATCAGCATGCCCGGTGTGCAGAAGCCGCACTGCAGGCCGTGCTCCTCGAGGAAGGCCTGCTGGATCGGGTGCAGCTCGGAGTCCTTGGCCAGCCCCTCGACGGTCATCACTGCGGCGCCGTCGGCCTGCACCGCCAGCATGAGGCAGGAGCGCACCGCCTGGCCGTCGACCAGCACGCTGCACGCTCCGCACACCCCGTGCTCGCAGCCGACGTGCGTGCCGGTCAGGCCGAGCGTGTGGCGCAGGAAGTCGACCAGCATCGTGCGCGGCTCGGCCAGCCCCTCGTAGGGTACGCCGTTGACCGTGAGGCGCACGGTGCGCTGCGCGGGCATGCGATCGTCCTCGGCTCCCATGGTGGTCACGCTCCCTGCGCGCGGGAGATCGCCTCGGCGAGCCCGCGCCGTGTCAGGACGCCGGCCAGGTGCCGGCGGTACTCGGCGGTGGCGTGGATGTCCGACATCGGCTCCGCCACCTCCTCTTCGACCTTGCGGCCGACCTGCTCGATCAACCCCTGGTCCGGCTTCTGCCCGACCAGCATCGCCTCGGCGCCGCGTGCACGCACCGGCATCCCGGCGACACCGAACAGGGCGATGCGTGCCGCGGAGCACGCCCCGTTTGCGCCGAGCGTCCAGGTGAGCGCCACGCCGGCCAGGGCGAAGTCGCCGCGGCGGCGCGCCATCTCCAGGACCGACCAGCCGGTGCGCGGCGTTGGCAGCGGAAAGCGCACCTCGGTCAAGATCTCGGTCGGCTCGAGCGCCGTGGTGAGCAGGCCGAGGAAGAAGTCGCAGGCGGCGATGCGTCGCTCGCCGCCCGGCCCCGTGGCGCGCAGCTCGGCGTCGAGCGCCAGCGCGGTGGCCGGGTACTCGGCCGCCGGGTCGGCGTGCGCCAGCGAGCCGCCGATGGTGCCGCGGTTGCGGATCTGCGGGTGGCCGATCAGCTGGGTGGCTGCGCGCAGCAGCGGCAGGCGGCTCTCGACCAGGGGCGAGCGCCCGATGGCCTGCTCGCGTGCCAGACCGCCGATCATCAGGGCGCCGTCCGCCTCGCGGATGTAGTCGAGGCCTGGAATCCTGTTCAGGTCGATCAGGATTCCCGGGCGCGCCAGGCGCATGTTGAGCAGCGGCATCAGGCTCTGGCCGCCGGCGATGATCTTGGCTTCCTCGCCGTGCTGCTCGAGGAGCGCGATCGCCTCGGCGAGCGTGGCGGGGGCGACGTGGTCGAAACGTGGAGGCTTCATCGAGATCCCCGGTGTGGCCTGCGAGTCAGGCGAATCCTTAGCCCGCCGAAGCGAGGGAAGCGAGAGAGCCGCCCACCCGCGCTACTTCTCCTCCGGCTCCGTGGCCCGCCGGCGCGCTTCGCGCTCCCGCGCGCGCGCCGCGAAGAAGCGCGGACGGCGCTTCTCCAGGAAGGAGGCCGGCCCCTCCTTCGCTTCGGCCGAGTCGAACCAGTCCGGGTAGAGGCGACTCGAGATGACCCCCATCTCGGCGCAGCCATCCATCTCCTGATCGAAGGTGGCCTTCAAGATCTCCAGGCAGCCCGGGCTCATGGAGAGCAGCTCCTCGCACCAGCGGTCGACCTCGTCGTCGAGCCGCTCGGTGGGTACGACCCGGTTGACCAGGCCCATCTGCAGCGCCTCGAGCGCCGTGTAGCGGCGGCAGAGCATCCACATCTCGCGCGCCCGCTTGGCGCCGATCACGCGCGAGAGGTGCGGCACGAAGAACCCGTCGGCCGGGCTGCCGACCCGCGGGCCGGCCTGGCCGAAGATCGCACTCTCCGCGGCGATCGTGAAGTCGCAGCAGTAGGCCATGTGGTTCGAGCCGCCGATGCAGTAGCCGCGCACGGCGGCGATCACCGGCTTGCGCGACATGCGTAGCAGGCGGTTGTGCGGGTAGCGGAAGTAGAAGGCCTCGCGCAGGCCCCAGCGCTCCCACTCGACGTCGCCGCCGGCGCCGAAGTGATCGCCCACGCCGCCGACCACGATCGCGCCGATCAGCGGGTCGTGGTCGGCGTCGTAGAAGGCGCGGAACATCTGGTCGACGGTGCGCACGGTGAGCGCGTTCATCTTGTCGGGCTTGTTCACCCGGATGCGGGCGACCCCGCCCTGGAGCTCGGTGTGGAGCCTCTTGTCGTAGAGGATCTCGCCGAGCTCCAGCCCGGGCTCCTCCACCGCCTCCCAGTCGCTCCAGCTCATGGCTCGCTCCCCCGTCTCACAGGCTGCCGATCACGCTGCGCGCGCGCCCGAGCAGGGCCAGCAGGGCCGGGCGATCGATCCGCTCGAGAACGGCGGGCAGCTCACCCTCCAGGTCGAGCAGCGATGCCCACAGCGGGCAGGCGTAGAGCGCGACACCGGCCTCGCGGGCCCGCTCGAGCAACGCCTTGGCGTCGAGCCGGCGGCCCTCGCCACGCCCGCCCAGCGGCAGGCCCGAGGCCTTGCCGCGGTCGGCGAGCAGGAGGCGCATGCGCTGGCCGTCGAGCTCGCGTGGCCAGCCGAGCGTGCCGCGGGCCAGCGCGGCCAGGGCCTCCTGGGTGAAGAGCACCGCGACCTTCTGCCCGGCCGCGCTCGCCTCCAGCGCGACCAGCAGGCTGCCCGCGACCGAGCTCGCCAGGGCATCGCGCACGATCAGCAGCAGATCCATTTCAGCTCTTGGCGCGCGGCGTCCCGGCGGGCGGCGCCGCGGTCTCGGCGATGCGCTCGGCGATCGCCTCGTGGCCGTAGCCCAGCTCCGCCAGGATCTCGGCGGAGTGCTCGCCGAGCATCGGCGGGTGGCGGCGGACGCTCCCTGGCGTGCGCGCGAGGTGGATCGGCACCCCGGTCAGCTCCAGGTCGCCGAGCTTGGGATGGTGCGTCGTCACGATCATGCCGTTGTGCCGCACCTGCGGGTCGCTCACCATCTCCGGGATCTCGTTCACCGGCGCGGCCAGCGTGTCGGCGGCCTCGAGGCGAGCCATGAGCTGGTCGCGCGTCAGCTGCCGGCAGCGCGTCGCGATGGCCCGGTCGAGGTCGTCCTGGTTCTCGAGCCGAGCAGGGATGCTGCGAAAGCGCGCATCCGTGGCCCAGTCGACCTCGAGCGCTCGGCAGAGGTTGCGGAAGAACTTGTTGCTCGGGCAGGTGATGACCACGCTCTTGCCGTCGGCGGTCGGATAGACGCCCGAGGGCGAGAAGAACGCGCTGCGGTTGCCGGTGCGCGGCGTGACCCAGCCGGCCAGCGTGAAGCCCGAGACGGCGCTGCACTGGGCATGCACCGTCGCGTCGAGCAGCGAGACGTCGATGCGTTGCCCGCGGCCGCTGTGCGCACGCTCGTGCAGCGCAGCCAGGGCGCCGTTGGACACCAGCAGCGAGGTCATGGTGTCGACCACCGGAACGCTCACGCGCACCGGCGGCGCGCCCGGCTCGCCGGTGAGCGCGAGCAGGCCGGCGTAGCCCTGGGCGAGGAAGTCGATCCCCGGTCGGCCGGCGTAGGGCCCGTCGGCGCCGAAGGCGGTGACCCCGACCCAGATGATGTCCTCGCGCTGCCGGCGCGCCTCGTCGTAGGAGAGGCCCAGGCGCGTGGCGGCGGGCTCGCGCACGTTGGTGATCAGGATGTCGGTCGTCGCGAGCAGGCGGTCGAGCGCCTCGCGGTGCGTCGGGCGCTCGAGGTCGAGCACCAGGCTGCGTTTGTTGCGGTTCAAGCCGAGAAACGGGCCGCGCTCGCCGTCGCGCTCGGGTCCCAGGTGCCGGCTGTCCTCGCCGCCCGGCGCCTCGAGCTTGATCACCTCGGCACCGAGGTCGCCGAGAAGCGTGGCGCCGTAGGGCCCGGCCATCATGGTCGCAGCCTCGAGCACGCGGATGCCGGCGAGCGGCCCCGGGCCGCCCGAGCCCTCTTCGGGCGACGGCACGCCGGGGCTGGCGGACCCGTCGGCGCTCAGAGGATCGCTCCCTGGTCCTTCAGCGTTCCGATCTCTTCCCACGAGTACCCCAGAGTGTCGACGAGGATCTCCTCGGTGTGCTGTCCCAGCTCCGGGCCCAGCGCGTGGACCGCGCCCGGGGTCTTGCCCAGGCGCACGGGCAGGCCGCGGATCGTCACCTGGCGCTGCACCTCCTCGCACCACGCCTCGAGGAAGTAGCCATTCTCCCAGGCCTGCGGGTCGCGTGCCAGCTCGGCGAGGTTCTGGATGCGGCTCGACGGGATGCCGCGCTCGCGCCAGCGCGCCACCCAGTGCTCGGCCGTCTGCCGGCGCAGCACCGTGTCGAGCCGCGCGACCAGAGCGCTTGCGTTCTCGCGCCGCGACTGCGCCGAGGCGAAGGCCGCGTCGGCCGCCAGCTCGGCGTCCTCGAGGGTCTCGCACAGATGCGTCCAGCTCGCGTCGTCGTTGGGCAGGCAGAGGAACACCCAGCGGTCGGCCGTCGGGTAGGTGTTCCACAGTGGGTTGCGCGGCGCGCTGCGCGATTGCTGGCGCGAGTAGGCGGGGTCGCGCGTGGCCAGGTAGCCCTGCAGCGTCGGCGCGGCCATGAAGAGCTGCGCGCCGTAGAGCGAGGCGTCGACCAGCTGACCGCGTCCGGTGCGCTTGCGCGCGTGCAGCGCGAGCGCGATGCCCAGCGCGCCCATCAGGCCGCCCATCGCGTCGCCCGAGCCCATGCCGAGGTAGATCGGCGGCTGGCCGGGCTCGCCCAGGCGGCTCATCACGCCGATCAGGGCCTGCACGGTCAAGTCGAAGGCCGGCTTGGTGGTTTCGCTGCGCGGCCCGTAGCCGCTGCCGATGGCGTAGATCAGGCGCGGGTTGATGCGGTCGAGCTGCTCGTAGGAGAGCTGCCACTTGGCCAGGGCCTTGGCGCTCAGGTTGGACAGGAAGACGTCGGAGCGCTCGATCAGCCGGTGCAGGATCGCCTGGCCCTCGGGCTTGTTCAGGTCGACCGCCAGGCTCTTCTTGTTGCGGTTGATCACCAGGAAGTACTGGTTCCAGTCGCCCACCGGCAGGGCCTTGATGGTGCGCACGCCGCGCCCCAGGTCGCCGCCCTGCGGGCGCTCGACGTGGATCACCTCGGCGCCGAAGTCGGCCAGGTGCTGCGCCGCGACCGGCCCCTGGAACCAGACCGTCAGGTCGACCACGCGGATGCCGTCGAGCGGGCCCTTGGTCGTCATGCGATGACCCCCTCTGCCTCGAGATCGACGATCCGGTCCTCGGGGAAGTCGAGCAGGTCGCGCAGGATCTCGGCCGAGTGCTGCCCGAGGCACGGGGCCATGCGATCGAGCCGGGGCGGGGTGTCGGACATCGAGATCGGGAAGCCGAGCAGGCTCACCGTCCCGAGGCTGGGGTGCTCCAGGTCGAGGATGTAGCGGTTGCGCCGCGCCTGGGGGTCCTCCGTCGGGTAGTCGTAGGTCTCGATCACGTCGGCCGACATCTGGCGCTCGTCGAACACGCGTCGCCAGTGGGCGGCGGGCTGCTTGCGGAAGCTCGCGTCGAGCAGGCGCATCAGCTCGAGGCGGCCCTCGCCGCAGCGCAGGTCGTGGCTGGCAAAGCGCGGGTCGCCCGCATCGAGCCCGGTCACCTCGGCGAGCGCCGGCCACCAGCGGTCGGTCTCGGGCATGGTGAGCGTGACCCACAGGCCGTCGGCCGTCGGGTAGAGCGTGCCGCTCATCGGGTTGCCGGCGTCCAGGCGCGAGACGGGGTGGAGGAAGCGTTCGCCGCCGATGGCGAGAAAGGCCTGGAGGTCGAGGCTCGCGGCGTACATGTTGCCCGCCAACAGGGAGACGTCGACCTCCTGGCCCAGGCCGGTCTCCTGGCGGTGCAGCAGGGCGGTGACCACGCCGAAGGCCAGCATGACGCTGGTGTAGGTCTGCCCGTGGCCGGCGTAGACCGGTGGCTGTCCCGGCTGCGGCAGGATCTCCATCATGCCGGTGCGGGCCGCGGCGAGCTCATCGATCGCCGGCAGGTCGGCGTCGGGGCCGGCCGGGCCCAGGCCCGAGCCGCGCGCGTAGATCAGGCCTGGGGCGAGCGCCGCCGCGCCGGCGTAGTCGATCCCCTGCTCGTGCAGCCACGCCGCCGGCCGGTCGGTGACCACGACGTCGGCGCGGCGCACCAGCCCGTGCAGGATCTCGCGCGCCGCCGGGTGTGCGAGATCCAGGCCGAGGCTCGTCTTGTTGCGATCGACCAGCTCGCTGCGGTGGTCGAAGGGCTCGGCGCCGAGCTCGGCGCGCTCTGCGGCGCGGCGGCGACGGACCTCTTCGGGGATCTCTAGCTTGACGACCCGGGCGCCGAAGTCGCCGAGCATCGCCGCGCCCAGCGATGCCCACAGCTCGGTGGTCAGGTCGAGGACCAGGACCCCTTCCAGAGCCTTGCCCATGCGAAGCCCTCGCCGCGCGTCGCCGCTCGCTCCCTCAGGAGCGCTTGGCGGCCGGCGCCCCGGCCCACTCGCGGGTGGTCTCGAGCGTCCGGTCGACGAACTCGACCCGATCGGGCAGCGGGCGGCCCAGCCAGTCGCGGTAGAAGGTGTCGAGGTCGGGCAGAAACTCGAAGTCCGGCGGGCAGCCGCGCGGCATCGCCTCGACCTCGAGCTGGGCGCTGCAGCCCGGGCAGTAGTACTCGCGGATCTGCATCCAGCTCGGGTCGGGCTGCTCGCGGCCGCGGTACACCTCGCGCAGGGCTTCCTCGGAGTCGCGGACGAAGATCACCGCGTGCAGCTTCCAGTTCACCCGGTAGTCGCCGAACTCCTGTCCGCAGCTGCACTTGACGATGCGCTCGGAGCCCTTGCGGACGACGAACAGGTGCGGCGTCAAGGGGAGCAGGATCTGCTCCTTCCAGGGAACCCGTGCCTGGAGGATGCGGACCCACTTGTCGAAGCGGTCCGCGTCCTTGGGCGCCTTCATGATCTCCTGGACGCGATGCCAGGGAAGCTCGCCGTCGGCCAGCTGCTCGATCTCGTGGATGTCGTACTCGGACACGGGGTGCTCCTGCGGCTAAAAGGTGAAGTCCTCTGGGAGGTTCCAGAAGGCCCGCAGCTCGCGGGCATAGTCCGGCGAGTAGAGCATCGCGGTCCGCCACATCTCGAGGACCGGCGGGGCCATGTTCTCGCGCGCCAGGATCCTGGCCCGCTCCGCGGACCACCACTCGTGGAAGGGGATGCCGCGGCGCTTGCGCTCGCGGCGGATCTCCTCGCGCCGGCGCGCCGTGGCGTCCGCGTCCACGGTCCAGGCGCGTGTCGTCGCATCCTGCTTGGCGACCACGCCGTGCACCTCGCGCGCCACGCGCTCGCGGGTCCACCCGCTGTCGAGGTCGGAGCGCACCAGCTCGGGGTCGCGTTCGAGCGGGTCTCCCTGGCCCTGCGCGCCGGAGACCGGGTGGATCACCACGTCGTACTCCTGGAGCGGGCGGGGCGTGACGAACGGGGCGATGGCGTTGGTCTCGAGCACCTCGGCCTCGATGTTCTTGGCGATGTCGGGTGCCTCGGGATCGCCGCGCTCGTGGACCAGCGGCCGGTGGGCCTCGATGAGCTGCTCGACGTTGGTGCCGCTGGCGAAGCTCGGCCGGTCCGGCGGCGCGGGGTAGGCGCCGAACATGCCGTGGTTGGCGACCACCTTGCTGCGCATCCCGGCGCAGCCGCACTGGTACTCGATGCCCGGGGTGTTCTTGATCAGCCAGATCGCCGTGTGGCCGAGGCCGCCGCGGAACTTGCCGTAGCCACCCGAGTCGGGCTCGAGATTCCGGCCGAGGAAGAGGATCGGGTAGTAGAGCTCGGTCACCTCGGCGTTGCCGAAGTCGGCGTTGGGCGTGTAGATGCACCAGGCGCTGTTCTCGCCGTCGGCCATGCCGCGCGCCGGGGCGCCGTTGCACGCCTGCTCGAGCGTCATGCCGGCGGTGTAGATGCCGTACTGGTTTGTGCCGGAGAACTCGGCGGTGAGCGTCGTTCCGGCGCCTGCGGCCATTTCCTCGACGAAGCCCCGGCTGAAGTAGACGCGCCCGAACGCTTCGTAGAGCGAGCTCAACCAGCACACGGCCGGCGCCCAGGCCACGCCCGAGGAGGCGAAGAAGTTCACCGGCAGGGGGTTCGCCCAGGAGCCGGCGGGGGGTGTCTCGAGCTTCCAGGCCGCGACGCAGCCCCAGTTGAACATATCGAAGCCGACCACGTGCGAGTAGCCGTTCATCAGCGCCGAGATGACCGCCGGCGGGGTGATGTTCTGCCCGAACGGCACCCAGCCGCTCGCCCCGGACATGCTGAAGGTCACCCGGGCGTCGCCGCCGATGTCGATCTGCATCGGCAGGTGGAACATGCAGTCGATGTTCTGGCTGGGCAGGATGAGGCGCTTGCCGGCCATCGCCAGATCCTTGAAGTTCGACTTGCGGATGCGGCCGGGGATGGCCTGCGACTTGACGCGAGCCAGGGCGTAGCGCCGGCTGTCCTCGACGTACTCGCGAGCCGCGTCGCGGAAGAAGTCCAGACCGTACTTCTCGACCAGGCCGAGCAGGCGCTCGCGGATGGTGATGCAGCCCGCCAGGCGGCCGCGCGCATCGCCCATCACCCAGTCGGGCACGCGGGTGCGCGAGCGCATGCGCTTCTCGTACCAGGGGTGGAAGCGGTCGTTCTGGCCGACCCGCTCCATGGTGACCGGGACGCCGTCGCTGAAGCAGTCGGGATTGATGAAGCCGATCGATCCCGGCAGGACGAAGCCCGAGTCCATCACGTGGGTCACCGACCCGGCCCAGGCGATCAGCTCGTCGCCGTAGAAGATCGGGATGGTGGTCTGGAAGTCGGGCGTGTGGATGCCGCCGTAGTGCGGGTCGTTGTTCTCGAAGATGTCGCCCGGCCGGATGCCGGGGTCGTCCTCGTAGCCCTCCAGGGCGTACGAGCGAAGCAGCATCGAGAGCAGGCCCGGGTGGGAGACGATGCCCTTCGAGGTGCAGACCGCCTCGCCGGTGGGCAGGTGGAGGCTCCACAGCGCGTCGCCGCCCTCGGCCGCGACCGGCGAGGACGACACCTTGCAGCCGACCACCCAGCCCGCATCACAGATGTTCAGCAGGATGTGCCACACGGCCTCGTAGGTGCCCGGATCCTGCTCCTTGCGCGGCATCCGCTCCAGGCCGAACAGATGCCCCGTCTCGCCGAGCAGCCGGTCGTTGCGCTCGACTTGCTCCTTGAGCGAGAGCCGGTCTCGCTTCCCCGTGCCGGTCACGCTACACCCCCGCGCTCGATCCAGTAGATTCCGTGCTCGTCGATCCGCGCCCGGCAGCGGGCGGGAAGGAAGAACGTCGTGTTCGGTGCCTCGACGACGGCCAGGCCGTCGATCACGTTACCCGGGCGCAGCTCCTCCATCTCGTAGAGCTTCGCCTCGCTCCACTTTCCGCCGTGGAACAGCTTGCGGGTGCCCTTCTGGGCCTGCTTGCGAGGCTTCTTGTCCTCCAGCTCGTGCTTCACGATCGCCGGCTTGAGAGTCTGCACCTCGGCGATCAAGCCCACCTCCGTCACCAGGTAGGTGGGCGCCGGCGGCTTGCCGGCGAGCGTGAACATCTTGGCGAAGATCTCCTCGAAGCGCGTGATCAGCCGGTCGACGTCGCCCTCCGACTGGAGAGCCGGCACCGGCGACTCGACCTCGACGTCCTCGAGCTGGCCGTAGTACTTCATGTAGGCGAGGTGGCGCAGCGAGATCTGGTCGCGGCGGAAGCCCTCGCGCAGCAGCTCGCCGAGCAGGTCCGCCTCGAGCTCGCGCCAGGCGCCGCCGATGATCCGCGCCGCGTCCAGGCGCGTCGCGCCGGGCGTGCTCTGCGGCGCGATCATCGCCGAGACGCTCTTGTGCCGGCGGTGCGCGTAGTCCATGCAGGCGCCGCCCCAGGCCGAGAACGCCGCGGCGTGCGGCGCGGTGGCGATGCCCTTCCACGGGAAATCGCCGGCGTAGCCCACCAGGTGCATCGGGCCCGCGCCGCCGTAGCCGAGCAGGACGTAGTCGCGCAGATCGTAGCCCAGCATGAGCGAGCGGACGAGGTGCTCGCGCATCATCACGTTGACCAGGTTCACGCACTGCTCTGCGGCCACGTAGGGATCCAGGCCGAGCGGGCGCGCGACCTTCTCCTCGAAGATGCGCAGCGACTTCTCCTGGTTCACCTTCACCCGGCCGCCCAGGTAGTAGTCCGGGTTGATCACGCCGAGCAGCAGGTCGCAGTCGCAGATCGTCGGCGTCTCGTTGCCGGTTTCCTGGAAGACCGGGCCAGGCGATCCGCCGGCACTGTCGGGCCCGAGCTTGATGCGCTTGGTGTGCGGGTCGATGCGGATGTAGGTGCCGGTCCCCGCGCCGATCGAGCGAATGTCGAGCATCGGCACGTTGACGAACATCTGCATGAAGGCCGGCTCGCGGTCGATGGGCAGGATGCCGGCGGTGATGCAGCCGGCGTCGAAGCTCGTGCCACCCATGTCCGAGCACACCATGTTCTCGATGCCCAGCTTCTGCCCGAGGTAGTGCCCGCCCATCAGGCCGCCGACCGGCCCCGACATGACGGTTTCGAACAAGCGCGGGTAGCGGATGTTGGTCACGCCGCCGTAGCAGAGCACGGTCTTGAGCGAGCGGTCGTAGCCGTGCGCGGCGAGCTTGCCCTCGACGGTGAGGAAGACCTTGCGCGCCGGCTCGGCGGCGTAGGCCTGGATCACGGTTGCGTTGGCGCGCGAGATCTCGCGCTGCACGGGTGCGACCTCGCTCGAGATCACCACCGGGATGGTGCGGCCGGTCTTGGCGATCGCCTCGACGGCGATCTCGCGGGCGCGCGCCTCGTGGGCGGGGTTGGTGAACGAGAACAGGAAGACGATCGCCAGCGACTCGATGCCCTGGTCGAGCAGCTCGCGCACCGCCTGGTGCACCTCCTGCTCGTAGATCGGGACCACGGCCTTGCCGAACATGTCGACGCGCTCGGTCACGCCACGGGTCAGCGACCGCGGCACGAGGGGCACGCCGTGCTTGCGGTACTGCATGTGCGTGACCTCGGGCCAGTCGGCGCCGATGAAGGTCTGGCGGCCGCGGCCCTGAACGATCACGTCCTCGAAGCCGCGGGTGACGAGCAGGCCGGTCTTCAACCCGTCGCGGTTGATCAGCGAGTTGAGCATCGCCGTGCCGGCGTAGATCACAGTCTCGGTGTTGCCGAGCACCTCGCGACCGTTCTTTTCGAGGTCGAGGCCCCAATAGTGCAACGCGTCATCGAGCGACTCGATGTAGCCGATGCTCTCGTCGTGGCGCGTCGTCGGCGCCTTGCCGATGACGAACCTGCCGTCCTGATCGACGACGATGACGTCCGTCATGGTTCCGCCCGCGTCCGAGGCAACGAGGTATCGCGTCATCGTCCTTCCTCAAGCTGTTGCGTACTGGGCCCGGCGGGCGAACCCCCGGGTTTCGGGTCCGTCGGTCGGCTCGTTGGCGAGAGCCTCCGCTGGGGGGAGATCGGTAGCGTGCGGGAGGCACCTAGCGAATGAGCAGCGCGAAGGAAAGAGATGACTCTTTGCGCCTCGGGAGGAGACTTCTGCCGGGTGCGCTGCCGGGAACGCCTCTTTCGGTCCCGGCGAAGCGCTGGCGGGGCATGAATCCGGTGTCGGGCGACCTCCGCTCGGCGAGACCGCGGCAGGGAAGTCGTCCCCGGGTGGCGCTGGGGCAGGGTCGCGAAGGCAGGGTGGCAAGGAAGCGCCTCGCCCGTGCAGCCGTCCGAGGAGCGGAGCTCGCGGGGCATGTCACCGCTGGCGGAGGCGATCGGAGGTGGGCCGCTCGGCGGGCGGGCCTGCTATGCTGGCGTACGCCGGCTCGTCGTGGAGGGTCAGCGCGGTGGCTCGGGTCGCCCGAGCAGGCGGCGCAGCAGCCGACCGATGGCCGCCCAGAGGGCCTTGGCGAGGAGCGGCAGGACGCGGATCGGCTGCTCGGCGGCAAGTGCCGGCGCGGGTCGGACTGCCTCGGAGCCCTCGGCTCCGCTGCCGTTGCCCTGCGGCCCCTGCACCTCGAGCTGCTGCTTCAAGCTGGCCGCGAATTGCGCGAAGAGCTGCTGCGAAACCCCCTGGATCATGCTGCGGCCGACCTGCACCACGCGGCCGGTCAAGTCGACCGTCGCGACGGCGACCACCTCGGTTTGGCCATCGGCGAGGGTTCGCATGCTCGAGGACACGGCACCCTTGGCGAGCCCGCCACCCTTCTCGCGGCCCTCGGCCACCAGCTCTACGGCGTGCTCGGCTGCGTCCACCCGGGTGAGCTGTACGCGCCCCTTGTAGGCGGCGGTGATGGCGCCGATCTTGACCGTCACCGTGCCCATGAAGGTGGAGTCGTCGACCACCTCGTCGAGCTTCGCCCCCGGCATGCAGCCGACCACCTTGCGCGGGTCGATCAGGAAGGGCCAGACCACGTCGATCGGCGCGCGGACCTGGAACGTCTCTCGCATCTCGATCGTGGCCATCAGCGTCCTTCCTTCTCCTGCGGCGGCGCGGCTCGGCGATCCGGGTGGCCCGGGTCCGCCGTCCGCTCGCCGCTGCCGCTCGATTCCGGCGCGCCCTGTAACATTTCCTCGTAGTCGTGCCAGGTGTCGACGTCGGCGGGTGGCGGCTCGTCGATCGGCACCTCGAGCACCCAGCCCGGGTGCTCCGCGATCAGGGCGCGCGCTCCACGATCGCCGTGCAGGGCCTCGACCTGGGGCCAGATGTCGCGCGCCAGGATCACCGGGTGGCCGGGAACGCGCCGGCCCTCGCGGTCCAGGTACGACGGCCGGGCCATCGGTCGGTCGCCGGCGGTGAAGGCCGCGACGACGCGCCCGAGCACCGCGTGGCCGACCTCGGGCTGGTCGCCGAGCAGGACGACCGCGGCGTCGACGCCGGCGCCGAGCGAGCGCAGCGCGACGCGCAGCGAGGAGCTCTGGCCGCGCGAGGGCTCCGGGTTCACCACGACGCGCACCGCTGGTCCGGCGGGCAGGCGCAGCGCCTCGCGGATCTCCTCCGCGTGGTGTCCGAGGACCACGACGATCTCGTCGAGGTCGAGCTCGGCGGCGCGGTCGAGTGCGTGCTGCAGGAGCGGTGCGCCGCGCAGCGGGAGGAGCTGCTTGGGCCGGCCCATCCGGCGCGACGCCCCGGCTGCCAGGAGAACTCCGGCGAGCGAGGGCCGCGCGGGCTGGTCAGGTGCGGTCATGGATGGGCTCTGCCTTGCCGGTGAGCGGTCGTGCGTCGCGCCGATGGCGCACGGCGATCATCTCGGCCAAGATGGCGACCGCCATCTCTTCGGGGCTGCGGCCGCCCAGGTCGAGGCCGATCGGTGCGTGGATGCGGGCGATCTCCTCCTCGGAGAGGCCCTGCTCGCGCAGCCGGGCCACCCGCTGCGCGTGGGTGGCCCGGCTGCCGATCGCGCCGACGTAGCAGGCCGGCGTGCGCAGCGCGCTGCTCAGGGCCGGCAGGTCGAATTTTGGATCGTGGGTCAGGACCACGACGAAGCAGGAGGAATCGAGGCGGGCCCGATCCAGGGCCGGGCCGGGCGCGTCGACGACGAGATCGTCGGCCTCGACGAAGCGCTCCGGCGTGGCGTACGCGCCGCGCGCGTCGATCACCGCGACGCGAAAGCCCGCCACCTTGGCCATGCGACACAGCGCGACGGCGGCGTGGGTCGCCCCGACCACGTAGAGGCGCGGCGCGGCCGGGAAGGCCTCGACGAACACGCGTACGACCTCGCCGCGGCGGAGCAGGGTGAGGTCGCGCGTTCCCCCCGGGAGCAGCAGGCATCCCGCCTGGTCGGCGACCTGCGCATCCAGCGCCGGATCGATCGAGCTCACGCGGCGGCCGTCGGCGAGCAGCGCGAGCTTGCGGCCGAGCAACGGGCCGGGCGTGGTGCAGATGGCTAGCACCGCCGGACGCTCCTCCTCGATCGCTGTCCGAGCCGAGATCCAGGCATCGTCCGCCGCGAAGGCCTCGATCAGGACGTCGATCGAGCCTCCGCAGCTCAGGCCCACGCCGAGATCCTCCTCCCCGGCGACCTCGTAGGTGGCGATCGCCGGGCGGCCGGCGTCGAGCACCTCCATGGCGCGCTCGAAGACGTCGCTCTCGACGCAGCCGCCGCTGACCGAGCCCGTCATGCGGCGGCTGCGGGTCACCGCGAAGCGCGCACCGGGCGGCCTCGGCGAGGATCCGTGTGCCGCGACGACCGTCGCCAGCGCGATCGCCTCGCCCTGCGCCTGCCAGCGGTCGAGATCGGCCAGGATCTCCTTCATCGGCACTCGGTGCTCCGCGCGTCCGGATCGCGGCGCGCGTCGCGGCCGCTCAGCCCTCGAGCGTGATGCGGAACACGCAGTTGCGCGATCCCGTGGCGACCGACTCGAGCATCTCGACACGCGCCGGCCGCCGCGCGTGGCGCTCGATCAGCTTGCGCACCCAGTGAACGGCGCACACGCACAGCCCCGGCTCGAGCGCCACCACCTCGCGCTTGACCAGCGGGCACATGCACTGGCCCTCGTGCAGCTCCTCCCACAGGATGGTGTCGCCGTCGCGGCGGATGGCGATCTTGCTCGGCCCACCGATCGACATTCGCTCGAGGAACGCATCGAGGTCGAGCTCCTCGGGGATGTCGTAGAGCTTGACGAAAGCCTCGAAGCAGGCGTGCGCCTGACACTGCATGACTCCATCGAGCTGCTTGGGCTCGAGGCGGTAGATCCCTTCGTAGAGGCCCTTGGTGATGGTGTCCTGGTAGTCGCGAATCAGCTGCTGGATCCAGTCCTCGGCCATGGTGGGGCACCTCTGTGTGTCGTCGACCCGTGGGTACCGGAACTCGGGCGATCCTATCGGTGAAGCGCGACTGATGCCAACAAACGTTTGTCGATGGATTGGAACAGTGCTATCCCTGGCGAATCTCGGAGTTGCCGGATAGCAGGCCTGTCATCCCCATGCGAACGACGGTTCACTGCGCTCCGGGGCTCCTGCCGGGGTGGCCGGGAGCGAGATTGGAAAGAGTGATGTGCGCCGGATCAGCAGCTGATATGACGATCGTCATATCAGCCATCCGACCGTTCGGTAGACTGATTTCTGCCTGGTGCGCGACGTCTATGGATCCGGTGCGCTGACACAGATCCCAGTGGGCGCGTGGCGCACGGCGACGCGTCCCCAAGCGAGGAGAATCGAGCCATGTCGGAGCAGGGAGCAGCAGGCGCGAGCGGCGCGCGG
>CAZGUU010000091.1:12591-16634 GCA_964529315.1 uncultured Enterobacteriaceae bacterium | reverse complement strand
CGAGCTAGCCTCGGGGGCGCGGCGCTTCCAGCTCGAGCGCGGCGCGATCGAGATCGAGGCGGGCGACGAGGAGTGCAGGCTGCGATCGCTGCGCTTCGCGGTCGCCGCCGGGCGGCTGGAGCTCTGGGCGGCACGGGTCGACTTCCACGGCCTCGAGGTGCGCGTGACGCCCGTGGTGCAGGCGGCGTGCGACGCGGAGCGGCCCGGGGCGACGGCGATGGCCGGCCTCGCGGTGCCCGGCGACACCGCGCCCGCCGCGGCACGCGACGCGGCATCAGCGGCCGTGCGCGACACCGCACCCGCGGCGGGCTGCATCCATGCGATCGACCACGTGGTGGTGCACACGGAGGCTGCGGAGCGAGCCGTGCGGCTGTGGCGCGACGCGTTGGGCGTGCGTCTCGCGCTCGACCGGGAATTCCCGGCGCGTGGCCTACGCATGCTGTTCTTTCGCAGCGGCGGCGTGACGCTCGAGATGGTGAGCCCCCTGGGCGCCTGCTCGCCGACCAGCCGCGACCGTTTGCACGGCCTGGCCTACGCGGTGCGCGATCTGGACGCCGCTCGGGCGCGTCTCGAGCGCGGCGGGATCGAGGTGAGCCCGGCCCGTCTGGGCCACAAGCCCGGCACCCAGGTCGCGACGGTGCGCTCGGGCACCGCCGGCGTACCCACGCTGCTGATCGAGCACCCGGATCGTTGAGCGGCGATGCCGTTGCCGCAGCGGCGTCCCCCCAAGGGCTCTCGCATCGAGGAAGTCGGGTCGAGCGCCGCAGGGGAGCGGCTTGCGGCGGCGCGGCTACTCGACGAGGTCGGTCCAGCCGGGGGCGTCGTCGAGGAAGGCCTGCGTCCAGTCGCGCACCGTGGTGCCGTCGATCGACTGCGAGTAGAAGCTCGTGGACTGCAGGACGGTGTGCCCGTCGCCGAGCGGCAAGAAGCGCTTGAAGCGGTCGGGGTTGCGCCGCACGAGCTCGCCGGTGACGTCGAGCAGCAGATCCCGGTAGCCGCTTCCCGAAAGGTCGAGGAAGCCGCGGATCACCTGGTCCTCCTGGTAGGAGTACAGCGCGGTGCGCAGCGAGCCGTCGCGACGGAAGGCCCAGTCGAGCAGGTAGGTGTACTGGGTGTCGCACTCGGTGCAGCTCTCCGGGATGCGCGCGGTGAAGCTCCAGTTGGCGACCCGGCTCTGCACGTCCTCCGTGGCGTCGGGGTTCTGCAGGCCCGGCCCCGAGTCGTTGAACACGACGATCTCGGTGCTCGGGAAGGCCACTCGCGTGGCGGCGTACCCGGCAAACGTGCCGTAGCCGCCGGCGCTGCTGCCGGCGACGACGATGCGCGGCGCGCTGGGGAACTCTTTCTTGACGGCATCGATCGCGACCGAGAGGTTGCGCAGGCCGTGGTGGAAGGTGCGCTCGCCTTCGTAGTCGACGGTGGCGTCACCGGTGAATACCGAGCCGTCGCAGTACGGCGCGTAGACGACGTCGTAGTCGGCAAACGGGCTGTCGGGGTCGTCCAGGTCGAGCGAGCCGATCGCCACGGGACCGTTGGCGGTGGTGGTCGCGGTGCGGGCGACGTAGCAGCTGAAGTGATCCCAGCAGGCGCCGCCGCCTTGGAGGTAGAGCAGCACCTGGTCGCTCTTCCCGTGGCGGAAGCTCACCTGGTACGTGGCGCCCGCCAGGCAGACCGCTTGCTCGAGCGAGGGGTCGAAGAAGAGGTGGGTCCACTGGCCGCTCGCCTCGCTGCTCGACGGCGCCTGCACGCCCAGGTAGTCGCCGAAGCCGCTCTGGCGCAGCTCCTCGGCCGCGGGCTGGGTCGACGGCGAGGCGCTGGAGTCGTTGCCGCAGCCCTGGGCGGCGAGCGACGCGGCGAGCGCGAAGAGCAGGCAGGCGAGCCCCGTCGCTGCGGGGCAGGCGCGGTGTGTAGGGACTCTCGCCGGGGACGTCATGGCGGACCTCGCTTGCGCATGGGTGCCGCCGGCCCGGCTTCGGTTGCCCGGCGCGGCAGCGAGTGGCTGTCGGCGGGCTCTCCTATATGGAGCGCGCGGCGAGTGGTAAAGGCCGGATGTCGGGACTGGAGTGGAGGGACCATGCGGGCAGTGATCGTGGATCGGCCGGGAGGCGAGGACGTGATGCGCCTGGGCGAGGCGCCGGAGCCGGCGATGGGGCCGCAGGAGGTGCGCATCCGGGTGCGCTCGACGTCGGTCAACCGCGCCGACCTGCTGCAGCGCCGCGGCTTCTATCCGCCGCCACCGGGCGCCTCGGAGATCCTCGGCCTCGAGTGCGCGGGCGAGATCGCAGAGGTGGGCAGCGAGGTTCCGCCGGGGCTCGCCGTCGGGGATCGGGTCATGGCCCTGCTCGCCGGAGGCGGCTACGCCGAGCAGGCCGTCGTGCACCACGGCTCGGTGATGCGGGTCCCGCCGTCGCTGGATCTCGTGGCCGCTGGTGGCTTCGCGGAGGTGTACCTGACCGCCTACCTGAACCTCTTTCGCATCGGCGGCGCCCAGGCGGGGGCGACGGTCCTGGTGCACGGGGGCGGCAGCGGCGTCGGCACGGCGGCGATCCAGCTCTGCCGCGAGGCCGAGGTACGCTGCCTGGTCACGGCCGGGAGCGAGGAGAGGTGCCGCCGCTGCGTCGAGCTCGGCGCGGCCGCGGCGATTCAGTACCGCACCGAGGACTTCGCCGCGCGCGTCCGCGAGATCACCGGCGGCGCGGGTGTCGCAGTGGTGCTCGACTGCGTCGGCGGCCCCTACCTCGAGGCCAATCTAGCGAGCCTCGCCGTCGGCGGGCGCCTGGTGGTGATCGGGCTGACCGGCGGCGCAAGCGGCACGTTGAACCTGGGCGCGGTGCTCACGCGCCGCCTGGAGCTGATCGGATCGACCTTGCGCTCGCGGCCGAGCTCGGAGAAGGCGGCCATCGTCGCGGGCTTCGTCGAGCGCTTCGGCGCGGCGCTCGAGGCTGGTCGGCTGCGGGTGGTCGTCGACCGCGTGCTGCCCATCGAGCGGGTCGCCGAGGCGCACCGCGCGGTCGCCGCGGGCGAGCACCTCGGCAAGGTCGTTCTCACCCTCTGAAGGGTGGCGGTCGGCGCGACTCCATGCGCCACCCGGTTGCCAGGCCGGCGAGAGATACGAGCTATGCCGCGGCGGCTGACCGGCGGTGCGGCTCGGCTGCGGCCGGCAGCGAGACCGAGAAGCACGATCCCGCGCCGGGTGTGCTCTCGACGTGCAGGCTGCCACCCATGCGCTCGGTCAAGATGCGCGAGATCGCCAGCCCGAGGCCGACGCCGCCGCGGGCGGCGCCGTTGCCCTGGCGGTAGGCCTCGAAGATCGTCGGCAGCTCGTCGGCCGCGATGCCCGGCCCGGTGTCGCTGACCTCGAAGAGCACGCGATCGCCGTCGCGCTCGGCGCGCAGGACGATCTCGCCCTGGGCGGTGTACTTGACGGCATTGCCCAGGAGGTTGCCCAGCACCCGAGCCAGGCGCTGGCGGTCGGCCAGGACGCGCAGGCCCGGCGCGCCGTGAACGCGGATGCGCAGCGGCTTCCCGCGCGCCAGCACCTCGACGGCGTCGCAAAGGTCCGCACACAGAGTGCCGACCTCGACGACCTCCGGGGTGAGCACCAGGGCTCCCGCCTCTTCGGCCGAGCTGTCGAGGACGTTCTCGACCATCTGCGTGAGCTCCCAGAGCGAGCGCTTCACCCGGGAGAGCGAACGTGCGCGCTCCTCGAGCGGTAGATCTTCGTCCGCGGCCATGTCGGCGTAGCCCAGGGCGACCGCGAGCGGGTTGCGCAGATCGTGGCTCAGGCTGGCGATGCGCTCGTCGCCCGAGCCCGGCCGCGCCTGCGCTCGTGGCCGGCGGCGGCGCAGCCGGCGCAGTCGGGCGACCCGGGCGAGCAGGCGAGACCGCCGTGCGTCGAGCAGGCCCGCGATCGACATCGACGCCGCGGTCGCCAGCGAGAGAGCCGCAGCGACGAGCATCGCCCCGCGCGGGCTCTCGCCCGCCAGCGTCACTCCGGTGAGGAGCGCGGTGGTCGCCGCTCCCAGGCCGAGCTGCACCGGCCA
>CAZGUU010000091.1:0-12581 GCA_964529315.1 uncultured Enterobacteriaceae bacterium | reverse complement strand
GGCCAGCCGAGCGCCAGGAGCGCGGCGAAGGCCGGCAGGAGAACACAGCCTGCCCCGACGGCAAGCGGCAGGTCGCTCGTACCCATCACGCCGATCAGCGCGGCGAAAGCCAGGCCGGCGCCGACTGCCAGAGAGCCGGCTCGCCGGCGCAGCGGCCCCCAGGCAGGGGCGACGATCAGGAGCAGGCCGATCCCCACGCAGGCGGGCGCGAGGGCGCCCGTGGACGCTGCCGTGGCGCCACCCCACGGCGAGAGGAGCATCGAGCCCAGGCCAAGGGCCACGGCGAGTAGCCCAGCGATGCGCAGCCGACCGAGCGTGGTGCATCGGCGCATGGCCCGCGTGTCGGCGGCACCCGAGGGGAGCGTCAGACTGGACATGGTTGCTTTGCGACTTGCGCCGCGAGCGGACCACGAGGCGGCCGGACGGCGGACGAGCACGGGTGTGGAGTCGGGAGTGGGAGGGGGTGGTGCGGGCTGCCGTTCGGCGGCTCCGGACTCTCCGGGCTACTCGGTAGTGACCGAAAGGACCTCGGGGACCGACGCACGCGACGTCACGACCGGCCGTATGCCACACGCAGGGCCCGTCCCGCAAGGGAATTCGCGTGCCGCGTCGCGCCATGACGCCACGCAATGCAGCTGCGCGGCCGCCTCCCAGCCGCCGGATATCAAGGCTAAAGTACGATGCGTTGCCGCAGCGCGGCCCTTGCGCCGCTCGTGCCGCTCACGGCGTCGAGCGCTGGTAGCGTCCGACGGCCCGGCGGTGCTCGGCGATCGTCGCGCTGAACTCGTGCGTTCGGTCGTTGCGCGCCACGAAGTACAGCGCGCTCACTCCGCGCGCGGGGCGGACGGCGGCCTCGAGCGAGGCTCGACCGGGGTTGGCGATCGGCCCCGGGGGGAGGCCAGGGAGGAGGTAGGTGTTGTGCGAGGTCGGGCGCTCGATGTCCTGCCGGCGGATCCGTCCGCGGTGGCCCTCGACGCCGTAGACCGCCGTGGGGTCGGACTGCAGCGGCATGCCGAGGCGCAGGCGATTGTGGAACACGGCCGAGATCACCGGGCGCTCGGCGTCGACGGCGGCCTCCTCCTCGATCAGCGAGGCCAGGGTGACCGCCTGGTGCGCGGTCAGACCCGCTTCGGCAGCGGCCCGTACGAGCTCCGGCGAGAAGACCTCGACGAAGCGACGTGCCATGCGCGCGAAGATCTCGCGCCCCGTGGAGCCCTGACGAAACGCGTAGGTGTCCGGGAAGAGGTATCCCTCGAGCCCCGGAGGGTCTCCCGGCAGTCCGAGCGAGGCCAGGAAGTCGGGATCGCGAGCCGTCGCACGGAGCTCCTCGAGATCGGCCAGGCCGGCGGCCGTGACGAGTCTGGTGATCTCGTCGACGGTCAAGCCCTCGGGAATGGTCACCATCGACAGCCGCCGTCGGCCGAAGGCGAGCGCGTCGAGCACCTCGGAGGCCGTCTGCCCGCCGGGCAGCTCGTAGCTCCCGCTGCGGATGCGGCGGTCGAGGCCGCGCCACCGGGCGAGCAGAGCGAAGGCGGTGGCGTCGCGGATCAGCCGTTGCTCCTCGAGCCGTCGCGCCAGATCGCGCAGCGATTCGCCCTCGGCGACGGCGACGACGACCGGCGCGGGCTGCACCGGAGCGGTTCGCGCGACGCCCGACCACAGCCAGAGTGCGCCGAGCGCGGCAGCGACCGAGCTGATGCAGATCAGCGAGACGACGAGCCTTTTCCCCATCGGTGGCCGGAAGTGTAGAACGCACCGCGGCCGAGCGCGACCGGTGCGGGTGCCGGCGTGCGCTCGTCGGTGGTTGACATCCCCGGACGCTCTTGCCAACCAGGGCGCGCCTCGAAGAGGAGGAATCCCGCTGCAATCCAGGAAATCTCGTGCGGCGGCGCACCGCGGGAGTGGCGCGCCGGCCGCGGTGGCGTGCCTCGCCTTGCTCTTGTTATGCTTGCCGTCGATCGGCCGCGGCAGCGAGCGGCCGGCCTCGTCGGTGCGCGGCGTCGAGCGCAGAGCGCGGCCCGCCGACGAGATGCGCCGGCACCCCTTGAGCCTGGTGTCGCCCGTCGATCTTCTGGCGTTCGGCGCCTCCGGCGTCCAGGGGTATCGCGGACCGCGCTTCGTCGAGCGCCACGCGACGGTGCGCCGCGGCGAGAGCTTCGCCCGCCTGATGCGGATGTACGACGTCTCCCGCGCGCGCGCGCTCGCCTTCGAGCGAGCGGCTCGCGGCGCTTTCGATCTCTCGCGCATCCGCCCCAAGCGCTCGCTCACGCTGTTCTTCGATCGCGAGAGCGACGAGCTCGCGGCGCTCGAGTACTCGGTCAGCGCCCGGGAGGTTCTGGTCGTCGAGCAGGGCCCCGACGGGGCGCTCGAAGCGCGCCTGGCCCGCACGCCGGCCTCGGTCGAGATCCGCGGCGTCTCGGGGACGATCGGCGCGAGCGTGGCCACCGACTGCCTGGAGGCGCGGGTTCCCGAGCGCATCGTGAGCGAGCTCACCGATGTCTTCGCCTGGGAGATCGACCTCGACGAGCTTCGCCCGGGAGACCGCGTGCGCGCGCTCTACGAGGTCGCCGTCGGCGAGCGCGGCGAGGTCGTGCAGACCGGCGCCCTGGTCGCGGCCGAGATCCAGCGGGGCGAGCGCTTGCTCACGGCCATCCAGCACATCGACGACGACGGGTTCGCGGGCTACTTCGACCTGGAGGGGCGCTCGCTCGACCGGGGCCGGCTGCGCTATCCGCTCGAGCTCGCGCGCATCTCGTCGGGCTTTGCCGCCTCGCGCCTCCACCCCGTCCTGCGGCGCAGCCGCCCGCACCACGGCGTGGACTTCGCCGCACCGACCGGCACGCCGGTGCGGGCCATCGCCGATGGTGTGGTCGAGAGCGCGGGGTGGAAGAGCGGTCTCGGCTGGACGGTGCGCATCTCGCACGCCGGCGTGCTGCCCCACGACTCGCTTTACGGGCACCTGGCGCGGATCTCGCACGACGCCGCGGTCGGCAGCGGCGTGCGCAAGGGCCAGATCGTCGGCCACGTCGGCCAGAGCGGCCTGGCCACCGGACCCCACCTGCACTTCGCCCTGCTCGAGGGCGAGAAGTACGTCGATCCGCTCGAGGTGGGCCCGCCGCCGCGTTGCGGGCCGCGCTCGGTGCTCGGCTCTGCCTTCGAGCGCTCCAAGGTGGTCCTGGCAACGGCGCTCGCCTCGCTCGACAGCCAAGGCCCGGTGCGCCTGACGCGGCTCTCCTCGCCCGAGGCGAAGCCCGGCGAGTGAGCGCGCATTCGAGCGACGGGTGGGGGCCGGTGCCGGCGGCTCACCCGTCGAGTGGGTGGAAGGCGAGTCCGGTCAGGACCTTGGGGTGGAAGTACGTGGACTTCTGCGGCATCGTCAGGCCGGCGCGGGAGATCGCCAGCACGTCCGTGACCCGCGGCGGCGGGACCAGAGCCGCCAGGCTCGCCGCGCCGCTCGCCACCGCGCCCAGCGCGGTGGCGTCGTCGTGCGTGTAGGTGAAGCGGTCGGCCGCGACGCCCGGCAGGACGACGTGGTGCAGCAAGGACACGTCGAGCGTGCGCAGCGGAGCCGGGAGCTCCTCGAGCCGTCGGGCAGCCGCGGAGCCGGGCGTCGCCTCGAGCAGCCAGCAGGCGGGGTCGCCGTGGCGCACCAAGCCGACGCGTGGCCGCCCGGGGGCCGAGGGTGCCGAGCCCAGGGCTCGCGCCAGCGCCTCTGGATCGGCCAAGGCGACCGTGCTGCACCCTGCGAGGCCGGCAGCGATCGTCGCGTCGTCGAGCCGCTCGGCGAGCAGGCGGTGCGTGGGCAGCACGACCAGCCCGGGATCGCGCGTCGAGCACAGGTAGGTGAGCACGAAGTCGTAGGCCGCCTCGCCGGATCGCGTCGGCGCCGCGCTGCGGCGCTCGTCGCGGTAAGCGAGCGCCGTCTCGTAGCGGTGGTGGCCGTCGGCGATGAACACCTGCTCGGCGGCCACGCGGCGAACGAGCTCGCCGCTCGCCGCCGGGTCGGAGAGCCGCCACAGGCGATGCTCGACGTCGCCCGAGGCGAAGCGGGCGACGGGCTCGGCGCGGCTGGCCAGCGCCGGCAGATCGAGCACCACGTCGACCATCCCGAAGATCGGGCTCAGGTTGGTGCGACAGGCGCGGATCAGGTGGAGGCGGTCGGCTTTGGGCGCGGCCAGGGTCCGCTCGTGCGGCAGGACGACGCCGCCGTCGAGCGGCTCGAGGCGCAAGGCGACCAGCACACCCCAGCGCTCGACGGGCGCGCCGCGCACCGAGAAGGACTGCGCGTAGAGCAGCATCGCCGGCGCATCGTCGACGGCGAGCCAGCCGTCGCGCCGCCAGCGCTCGAGCAGCGCAGCGGCAGTGTCGTACGGCCGCTCGCCGCCGGGCAAGATCAGGTGGATCGCGTTGCCCGAGTGGCTCGCCGCCAGGCGTGCCCGCTCCTCGGGGGAGATCACGTCGTAGGGTGGGGCGACCAGCGCTTCGAGCGGTCCGGCAGTGGGGGTGAAGCGCAGGGCGCGAAACGGTCGGATGACGGCCAAGGGGAGCTCCTGTCTGGTGCTGCTTCGATTTCGGCGCGATCGTCTCAGTGGCGCGCGGCGCGCGGCTGGTCGCGCAGCACGGCTTCGATCCTCGTCCTGGGCATCGCTCCCTCGCGCAGGATGCGCAAGGGAGGACCGGGGTCGACCAGGGTGGACGGTGCACCCTCGATCGGCCCCAGGTCGAGGTAGACGGCGACGCGCTGGGCGAAGCAGGCCCGGGCGGCGGCCACGTCGCGCGCCGGCGCCTCTCCCGAGAGATTGGCGCTCGGCGCCGCGATCGGCCCACCCAGAGCCTGCGACAGCCGGCGCGCAACCGGGTGGCCGGACAGCCGGACGGCGACCCGCCCCTCGACGACCAGCGGCTCGGGCAGGCCGGGGCGGGCCGGCAGCAGGACCGTGAGCGGTCCCGGCCACAGTCCCTCGATCAGCCGGCGTGCCGCCGCGGGGATCTCGCGGGCGACCAGCTCGAGCATGGCGAGGTCGCCGACGATGACCGCGATCCCCTTTTCTGCGGGCCTCCGCTTGGCAGCGCGCAGCCGGTCGAGCGCCGCGACGTCGAGGGCGTCGCAGCCGATGCCGTAGAGCGTCTCGGTGGGGAACACCACCAGCTCGCCGCGGCGCAGCGCCGCAACCGCCTCGGCGAAGGCCGCCTCGCTCGCACGCCGGCGTCCCGCGTCGCCTTCGGCTTCGGCCAACCTGCACCTCACGACGGGCCGGGCGCCGCGGCACCGAGCGCGCGGTGCCCGATGTCGCGGCGGTACTGCATGCCTGGAAAGCCGACGTGCGCCACCGTGGCGTAAGCGCGCTCGACCGCCGCGCCGATCGTCGGGCCCAGAGCCGTGACACCCAGGACGCGCCCGCCCGCGGTGAGCACGCGCCCGTCGGGCGCGCGCGCGGTCCCGGCGTGGAACACCACCGCGTCGGGCTCCCGTGCCGCCGCATCGAGCCCCTCGATCGGCGCGCCCTTCTCGACGCGGCCCGGGTATCCGGGCGCGGCCAGCACCACGCAGGCGGCCGGCCGCAGATCCCACGCGAGGCGCACCTCGTGCAGGCGGCGGTCGATCACCGCCTCGCAGAGATCGACCAGGTCGCTCTGCAGGCGCAGCATCAGCGGCTGGCACTCGGGGTCGCCGAAGCGCACGTTGAACTCGAGCACGCTCGCGCGGCCACGTTCGATCATCAAGCCCGCGTAGAGCACGCCCCGGTAGTCGATGCCGCGCGCGCGCAGCACGCGCACCACCGGGCGCAGCACGCGCTCGACGACCTCGCGCTCGAGCTCCGGGCCGACGATCGGCGCCGGAGAGTACGCTCCCATGCCCCCGGTGTTCGGCCCGGTGTCCCCGTCGCCGATGCGCTTGTGATCCTGCGAGGTCGCCAGCGGCAGCACCGTCTCGCCGTCGGTCAGCGCGATGAAGGAGGCCTCCTCGCCGCACAGCCGCTGCTCGAGGACGAGGGTCGCTCCGGCCTCGCCGAAGACCCGCTCGCCCATCATCTCGTCGATCGCCCGGTGCGCCTGGCCGGCGGTCTCGCAGACGACGACCCCCTTGCCCGCCGCGAGCCCGTCGGCCTTGACGACGATCGGCGCGCCGAGGCGCTCCACGTGGCGGTGCGCCGCCGCCGCGTCGGTCGCCACGGCGAAGTCCGCCGTCGGCACGCCGGCCTCGCGCATCACCTCCTTGGCGAAGGCCTTGCTCCCCTCGAGACGCGCGCCCTGGTGCGTCGGGCCGAAGGCGCGCAGGCCGCGAGCGGCGAGCGCGTCGACCAGGCCCAGGGTGAGGGGCAGCTCGGGGCCGACGACCGTGAGGCCGATCCGCTCGCGCTCGGCCAGGGCGACCAGCCCGGGCACGTCGTCCGCCGCGACCGCCGCGTTCTCGGCGATCTCCGCGATGCCCCCGTTGCCCGGCGCGCACAGCAGGCGGCGCGTGCGGGGCGACTGGCGAAACTTCCAGGCCAGCGCGTGCTCGCGCCCGCCCGAGCCGACCAGCAGGATGTCGATCTGCTCCGACACGAGGGACCGCTCGCTCAGTGGCGGAAGTGGCGCACGCCGGTGAGCACCATGGTGGCACCGCGCGCATCGGCGGCGGCGACGGCCTCCGCGTCGCGCACGCTGCCGCCCGGCTGGATCACGGCGCGAGCGCCTGCGGCGAGCGCGTGCTCGACCCCGTCGGGGAAGGGGAAGAAGGCGTCGCTGGCGAGCGTGCTGCCGGCGAGCGAGATCTTCTGCCGGCCCGCCTTGTCGATCGCCAGCAGCACGGCGTCGACGCGCGAGGTCTGCCCGCCGCCGATCGCCAGCGTGCGATCCGGCCCGGCGAAGACGATCGCGTTCGACTTCACATGCTTGACCACGCGCCAGCCGAAGGCCATCGCGGCGAGCTCCTCCGCGGTCGGCGCACGCTGCGTGGCGACCTGGGCCGCGGCCGGGTCCTCGGTCGCCCGGTCCTGGTCCTGGACGAGCACGCCGCCGACCACGCTGCGCAGGTCGAGGGCGCTCTCGGGCATCCGGTCGACGTGCCAGCGCATCAGGCGGCGGTTCTTCTTCTTGCGCAGCAGCTCGAGTGCGTCGGCGGTGAAGTCGGGCGCGATCAGCACCTCGCTGAAGATCTCGTCGACCGCGCTGGCCAGCGCCAGGTCCCAGGTGCGATTGGCGATCAGGATGCCGCCGAAGGGCGACTCCGGGTCGGTGGCGAAAGCCTTGCGGTAGGCGTCGAGCACGCTCTCGCCGGCGCCGACGCCGCACGGGGTGTTGTGCTTCAAGATCGCGACCACGGCGCGCAGGTCGGCGGCGAAGTCGGCCATCAGGCGCAGCGCCGCGTCGATGTCGACGATGTTGTTGTAGGAGAGCTCCTTGCCGTGGAGCTGCTCGAGGATCCGCGAGAAGTCGCCGTAGACGGCGGCGTGCTGGTGCGGGTTCTCGCCGTAGCGCAGGTGCGCCGAGCGCACGAGCGGCAGGTGGAGGGTCTCGCCGAAGGGCTCCTGCGCGCTGCGCTCGAGCCCGCCCAGGTGGTCGGCGATCATCCCGTCGTAGGCGGCGGTGGTGCGGAACACCTTCTTGGCCAGGCGCGCGCGCGTCGCCAGCGTGGTCGCGCCGCCGTGGGCGCGCATCTCCTCGAGCACCGGGCCGTAGTCGGCCGGGTCGACCAGCACGGTCACCGCGGCGTGGTTCTTGGCCGCCGAGCGCAGCATCGAGGGGCCGCCGATGTCGATGTTCTCGATCGCCTCCTCGAGCGAGCAGCCGCGCGCCGTGACCTCGCGGAACGGGTAGAGATTCACGCACACCAGGTCGATGGGCGGGATGTCGTGCTTCGCCATGGCCGCGAGGTGCTCGGGGAGATCGCGCCGGCCGAGCAGGCCGCCGTGGATCTTGGGGTGGAGCGTCTTGACGCGCCCGTCGAGCATCTCGGGGAAGCCCGTGTAGTCGGCGACCTCGCGCACCGGAAGGCCGGCCTCGCGCAACAGCTTGGCGGTGCCCCCGGTGGAGAGCAGCTCCACGTCCTGGGCTGCGAGCCCGCGGGCGAGCTCCAGGAGGCCGGTCTTGTCGCTCACGGAGAGCAGGGCTCGCCGCATCCGGGCGTCCGGTTCGTGCTGACTCATCTCTCGATCCACCTCGAATGCCGCTGCGATGAAGGAGAGCGCCGCCGCCCGCGCCGGCCGGCGGCCCGGCCGGGAGCGCGGCGGGGAGCCGCTCCGCGCGAGGCCGTGCTCTCCGCTCCCATGTCCCTTCTCGGAGGGGCTCCTACGCGTGCTCCCCGACGGCTTCTTTAGCGATTCTCTCGGCACCGGTGTAGACCCTGGGAATCGACCGGCCGACGCGGGTCAGGAGCTCGTAGCCCAGCGTCCCCGCCCGCTCGCCCACCTCCATCACGTCGAGCCGCGGCTCCGCGGCTCGACCCCAGAGGATCACCTCGTCGCCGCTGCGCACTCCGGGGACGTCGGTCACGTCGATCGTGACGTGGTCCATGGAGACGATGCCGACGACCGGCGCGAGGCGGTCGCGCACCACCACCTGCCCGCGGTTGGACAGCGAGCGGGGGTAGCCCTGGGCGTAGCCCATGCGCAGCACGGCCAGGCGGCTTTCGCGCCGCGTGGTGAAGGTCAGGCCGTAGCCGACGCCGGTGCCGGCTGGAGCCGTGCGCACCTGCTCGACGTAGGTGCGCAGCTGCATCACCGGGCGCAGGTCGACCCGGTCGGCGAGCGCCGGGTCGGGCAGGCCGCCGTAGAGCGCGATCCCCGGCCGCACCAGGTCGTAGTGCGTCGCCGGGTCGCCGAGCAGCCCACCGCTGTTGGCCAGGTGGCGCAGGGCGGGCCGGATGCCGGCAGCGCCGAGCGCGGCCAGGGCCTCGTCGAAGGTGCGACGCTGGCGGGCGACGCTCTCGTGGCCCGGCTGCTCGCCGCAGGCGAGGTGCGACATCACACCCTCCACCTCGAGCGGCAGCGCGCGCAGCGCATCGGCGAGGCCGCCCAGATCGGCGAGCGCGGTGCCCCGGCGCGTCATCCCGGTGTCGACCTCGAGGTGCACGCGCAGCCGGCGCCCGGCCGGCAGCGCCTCGGCGAGCTGGCGGGCGCTCTCCTCGTCCGCGACGACCACCGAGAGCCCGAGCTCGACGGCCGCAGCCGCCGTGGAGGGCGCGACCCCGCCGAGCACGAGCAGCGGTGCGGCCAGGCCGCCGCGGCGCAGCTCGCGCGCCTCGTCGAGCGATGCGACCGCCAGCGCGTCGGCGCCCCGTGCGAGCAGGGTGCGCGAGACCGGCAGCGCGCCGTGGCCGTAGGCGTCGGCCTTGACCACGCCGCAGATGCGCACCCGTGGGCCGACGACGCGGCGCACCTCGGCGAGATTGTGAGCCAGGGCATCGAGGTCGATCGCGCAGACCCCTCGCCCTTCCCCTGCGGTGCGTGCTCGCGTCTCGATGACAAGCCGCGGCTACCAGAGGACACCCCTGGTTGTAAAGGTGGGGCGCCCTGACTATCGTCGAGCGACGTGGAGATTCGTCTCAACGGAGAGATCAAGGCGGTTGCCGACGACGCCTCGGTCGACGAGCTGATCGCCTCGCTCGGCCTGGGCGGCCGTCGCGTCGCGGTCGAGCTCAATCGCGACATCGTCTCGCGCGAGCGCTTCTCGAGCACGCGGCTTTCGCCGGGCGACGTGGTCGAGGTCGTGCAGTTCGTCGGCGGTGGCTGAGAGCGGGGCCATGGAAGACGTCTTCGAGCTCGGCGGGCGCCGCTATCGCTCCCGCCTGATCGTCGGCACGGGCAAGTACCGCGACTTCGCCGAGACGCGCCGCGCGATCGACGCGAGCGGCGCCGAGATCGTCACCGTGGCGGTGCGCCGGGTGAACATCACCGACCCCTCCCGGGAGAACCTGCTCGACCACGTGCCGCCCGATCGCTTCACCATCCTGCCCAACACCGCCGGCTGCTACACCGCCGAGGAGGCGATCCGCACGGCACGCCTGGCGCGCGAGGCCGGGGTCGGCAACCTGGTCAAGGTCGAGGTGATCGGCGACGAGAAGACGCTCTTCCCGGATGTCCCGGCCACCATCGAGGCGTCACGAGTCCTGGTCGAGGAGGGCTTCGTCGTCCTGCCCTACGTCACCGACGACCCGGTGGCCTGCCGGCGACTGGAGGAGATCGGCTGCGCGGCGGTGATGCCGCTCGCGGCGCCGATCGGCTCGGGGCTGGGCATCCGCAACCCGTACAACCTGAAGATCATCATCGAGCAGAGCCGCGTGCCGGTGATCGTCGATGCGGGTGTGGGCTGCGCCTCGGATGCCGCGCGGGCGCTCGAGCTGGGCTGCGATGCGGTGCTGATGAACACGGCGATCGCCGGGGCGCAGGATCCGGTGCGCATGGCCGAGGCGATGCGCCTGGCCGTGGAGGCGGGGCGCCACTCGTTCCTCGCCGGGCGCATCGCGCGCAAGCTCTACGCCACGGCCTCGAGCCCGATCGAGGGGATGCTCGACTGAGCGCGCTGCCGTTCGACCCGCCGCTCTACCTGATCACGGATCGCCGCCGCTTCCCGGCCGCGCAGGCGGGCGAGGTGCTCTGCGACGCCGAGTGGCGCGCGCTCGAGGCGGCGATCGACGCCGGTGTGGGCGCGATCCAGCTGCGCGAGAAAGACCTCGACGGCGGCCCGCTCCTGGCGCGCGCCGAGCGCCTGCTGGCGCGCTGCCGGCGAGCTGGCGTCCGGCTCCTGGTCAACGACCGGGTCGACGTGGCGCTCGCCGCCGGCGCCGACGGCGTCCACCTGCCCGGCGACGGCCTGCCCGTGCACGAGGCTCGAGAGCTGCTCGGCGAGCGGGCCCTCGTCGGGCGCTCGGTGCACCGGGTCGACGAGCTGGGCGCCGCTGCCGGCGCGGACTTCGTCGTCTTCGGCCCGGTCTTCGAGACGCCGAGCAAGCGCTCCTTCGGGCCGCCGCAGGGGATCGCCCGGCTCGCCGAGCTGTGCCGAGCGAGCGAGCTCCCGGTGATTGCCGTCGGCGGCATCACGCCCGCGCGAATCGCCGCGGTGCGGGCGGCCGGTGCGGCCGGAGTGGCGGTGATCGGCGCGATCCTCGAGGCCCCGGATCCGGGGGCGGTCGTGCGGGAGATGAGGCGAGAGCTGGGGTCGCCGGCCGGGCCGACGGCTTGAGGCGGAGGCCGCCGGCGTCCACTTGCCGCCACTTTGCGGCGTGTGTGTAACATGTTATCGGAGCGTGTCGTGAAGACGATGACGGTGCGCGAGGTGCGCTTGAAGTGGCCCGAGGCGGAGCGAGCCCTGGCACGGATCGGCGAGATCGTGGTCACGAGGGATTCCAAGCCCGTGGCGCGGCTCCTTCCCTACGAGCCGGCGTCGCGCGGGCGGCGCGCACGTTTCGATCCGGCCGAGCAGGAGCGTTGGCTCGCCCGTTTCTGGCGAAACCGATCGCCCGGCCCGTCGACAGACGACCTCCTGCGGCGCGACCGGGAGGCCTGACGGCGGGTGAGCCTCTACATCGACACGAGCTGCCTGCTGAAGGTGCTCTTCCCCGAAGCCGAAACGGCGCGGGTCATGCAGCTCGTGGCGGCCGAGGAGCACGTCCTGGTTTCCAGCCTCGCTCGCCTCGAGACGGTCGTCCAGATTCACGCCCGGGTGTCCGGCGGGCTTCTCCCGCGGCCCGCCGCCCAGCAGCTGATCCGACGCCTCGAGGAGCTGCTTCGCCGCGCGCCGTACGATGTCGCCCGAGTACCTGTCGCGACCCTGGACCTCGCCGAGAAGCAGGCGCGCCAGCTGCGCCGTGAGGCCTACTGCCCGACGCTCGATCGCCTTCACCTCGCCGCAATGAAGGCGCTCGACGCTCGCCGCCTCCTGACCAATGACGACGCGCAGGCCCGGGGGGCGCGCGCGCTCGGCTTCTCGGTCGTGCTCCCGCGTTGAGCTCCGCAGCTGCTCGCCCTGGCCCATCTGGCCGCGGGTGACGTCCGCGGGCAATCTCCGCACCGGTGAGTCGGGCGAGAGCACGAACAGCCTCGAGGTCGTGCTCGCCTCAGGATCGCTCGAGGCCGCCGAGGCGGTGACGTGTCGCGGACCCACGGACTCGGGTGCCCAGGCGCTGGCACCCGACGGCGGCTGCCGTCCCCGGCGAACGGCGCAGCTCCGGCCCGCACGCTCACCGAGCGATTGCGGTCTCTGCCGAGCCGGCTTCTTCCTCGGTGCGCGGGGCCGCGGTAGGTTGTCTCGTGCACATCGAAACGAAGCTCGGGTCGCGAGGCGCGGCCGTCGCTGCCCTCGCGTTCGTCGCCACGCTTGCGCTGTTCGCCGCCGGCTGCTCCGACACGCCGACGGCGAGCGGCTCCGACGCCCGTATCCTCTCCGCGTTCTTCGGCCTCGACGACGGTCTACCCACCGTCGTGAACGCGCTCTGCGATGGCCGCGGCGCAGGCATGGACGGAATGCCCGCCGTGTTCGCGGGGCGCGTCGTCCGCGAGACGCTCGACCCGGGCGACTTCTCCGTCGAGACGCGCTCGGGCCGCGCCCTGACCCCCATCTGCGCGACGCTCGCGCCAGCCCTCGATCCGAGCGAGCGC
>CAZGUU010000090.1:0-16790 GCA_964529315.1 uncultured Enterobacteriaceae bacterium | reverse complement strand
CGGCCCGGCTTGCCGCGCGGCGAGATCTCGTTTCCTCGGCAGATCACGCGCGGCGCGGCGAGCCTGGCCGAGCAGCGTGAGGTGGCGCGGGCGCTCGCCGCGCGCACGGCCGGGCTGCGGCTGGGCTTCGTCGGCTGCGCCGAGCAGATCCTGCTCGCCGGCTTGCCCAACCACCTGCCGTTCGCCTTCTGGAACCGCGCGGCGCACTGGTACTTCCGCGCCTCGGCGGACGAGCGCTCGAGCGATGCCCTGCGCCGCATGGTCGAGGCGGCCGGGCTCGACGGCGTGGTGTGTCCCACGCTGCGTCTGGCCCGGCAGCTCGAGCGACGCGCGGGCTGGGAGCGCGTCGAGCTGCGTGCCCGTCCGGGCGGCTACACCGTCGAGCTCCTCCTGCGGCCGCCGAGGTCGGCCGGCCGGGACGAGGCCCGGTGATGCACGCCTCGGAGCGTGAGCAGGAATCCCGTCCCCTCCCGTCGCGGCGGACCACAGGAACCCTGGGCTTTTCCGGGGATTCCCGCTCACGCTCTCAGCAGGTTGCCTGGCGTGGGGCGATCGCCGCGTGCCGAAGAATGGCCGGGCCGGGATCGTGGGAGTCGTCGCGCCCGGATCTCAGAGGTAGCCCAGGGCACGCAACGACTCGACGACGGCCGGATCGGGCTGCGGCGCGATCGCCGAGGGCGCGACCTCCAGGGCGTCGAGTCCGCGGCCGAGCTCGGCGAGGCGCGCGTCGGGCTCGCGGCCTTGCTGCTCGCCGGGATCGCGGAGCAGGTCGAAGAGCAGGCTGCGCCCCAGGCGCCGATCGACGATCAGCTTGCTCCGCTCGGTGCGCAGACCGCGCAGGTCGACGCTGCCGTCGTGCGCGCGCGTGTGCAGGGTGAGCTCGCGCTCGGCTGTCTCGCTCGCGGGTGGAGTCGCATCGGGGGCGAGCCAGGGCTCGAGCGTGCGGCCCTCGAGCGCGACCGCAGGCGCCACCCCCGCCCGCTCGAGCAGCGTCGGTACGATGTCGAGCAGCGAGACGGGGGTGGTGACCCGGCGGCCGCGCGCCACGTGGTCGCCGAAGACGATCAGCGGCACGTGCAGCACCTCGTCGTAGAGCGTGCGGCCGTGCAGCACGCCGCCGTGCTCGAGGAACTCCTCGCCGTGGTCGGAGGTGAGCACGACGATCGTGCCGCGCGGTGCGACGTCGCGGATCGCCGCGACGAGCTCGGCGATCTTGGCGTCGATGGCCAGGACCTCGCCGTCGTAGAGGTCGACCAGGAGCTGGCGCTCCTCTGCGGACAGAGTGGTCGTGCCCGCGGCGAGGCGGCGCTCGAGCTCCTGGAAGTCGTAGCTGCGCTCGCGGAAGATCGAGTTGGGTGAGGGGCGGGCGGCGAAGCGGTTGTGCTCGCGCGGGGGGACATAGGGGGAGTGGACGTCCATGTAGTGCGCAAACAGGAAGAACGGTCGCCGTCGTGCGTCGCTCGGCTGCGCGGCGGCGGGCGGTGGCTGGGCACGTTGCGCCACGTCGCGCAGCGTCTCCAGGACGAGCCCGTGGTAGGCGCTCGTGTCGCGGTTGCCGGTCAGGCGCTCGGTGAAGACATCGAAGCCGCGGGCGAAGCCGAAGCGCTCGGCGACGAACGGTGCACTCACCACCGCGGCCGTCGCGTAGCCGTGCCCGCGCAGCAGCTCGGCGAGCAGCGGGGCGTCGTCGCGGATCCGGGTGCCACCACCGACCGCACCGTGGCGAAAGGGAGAGAGCCCGCTCAGCATCGAGGCGTGCGCCGGCAGCGTCCAAGAGCTCGGCGAGTACGCGTGCTCGAACAGCACGCCCTGATGGGCCAGGGCGTCGATCTGCGGCGAGGTCGGCCTCGCGTAGCCGTAGCTCGACAGGTGGTCGGCGCGCAGCGTGTCGATCGAGATCAGGACGATGCTCGGGGGGACGGCGGGCTTCCCACGGCCCGTGGATGGGGGATCGTCCTCCTCCGAGCCGGCCTCTGCCGTCGAACGCAGGACGAGGGGCGTGGCGACGACCGCGGCGAACGCGGCCAGGCACAGGCCCGCGCCGAGGGACCGGTGGCGCAGAGCGCGACCGTGCACGATGGCACCGCACAGCAGAGGTCCGATGTAGAGGGAGAGCAGGGGCAGGAGCGGCACGCGAAAGCGATTCGTCGCGTTTGCCGCGACGTAGATCGCCACGTGCAGCAGCAGGAGGGCGACGACGAGCTGCTGGGTGCGGCCGCCGGGGACGAGCCACAGCGCGGCGATGCCCAGCGCCATCTGCATCACGTAGAAAGCCGCCTCCGCCCGGACCAGGCGTGCGGCGAGCGCCTCGTTGCCCGGGCGCAGCCAGCCGGCGGCGCGAAAGCGCCCGAGCTGGCTCGCGGTCGAGAGCAGGTAGTAGCCGTTGCGCAGCACCTTGCGCGGGAGCCACATCGGCTGCGCCCCGGCGATGGTGCGCAGCGCCGTCGTGCGGGCGAATGCCTCGCGATCCACCTCGTCGGGGATCTGGTTGAAGCGCTGCACGAAGCCCCGCTGCTCCGTGCTCATGCCGAGGATCCGCCCGGGCGGCAGGAGGTTGCCCACGGCGATCGGGTACCAGCGGTTGGTCGTGACCAGCACGAAGCGGCCGAGCCGGGCTTGGTTGCGCAGCGTCCAGGGCGCGACCAGCGCTGCCGCGCAGACCAGCAGAAGCCCGGCGCGCGCGGCTCGGGTGCGGGTGGGCACGGTGCCCGAGGCCCAGACCCAGAGGGCGGCCAGCGGGGCGAAGTAGAGCAGCACCTCGCGGGTCAGGATGCCCAGCGCGAGCGTCGCCCCCGCCGCGACGAGCCAGGTCCAGCGCTGCGTCGCATCGAGCCGGGCGAGGCACCACAGGGCGAGCAGCAGACAGGTCGCGTAGAGGTTCTCCGACCACAGGAAGTGGGTGTACTGCACGAGGGTCGGGTGGAGGGCGCACACCAGGCCGGAGAGCGCCGCAGCTCGCGTGCCGAAACGACGGCGCACCAGGTCGAAGACCAGGGCGATGCCGAGCAGGGCCACGGGGATCTGTGCCAGGCGGCCCACGGCCAGGTCGTCGCCGCCCAGGCGGAAGGCGAGGCCGAGCAGGGCCGCGAAGCCCGGGGCACGCATCGAGTCGCCGTACACGGCGCCCGCTGCCAGGGCTCGTCCGCTCGCCACGTAGTAGCGCTCGTCGCCGTGCGGTGCCGGCACGTCACCCACCGTCATGACGGCGGCCACGCGCAACGCCGCGGCGATCAGCAGGAGCGTCCCCAGCACGAGACCGGTGCGGCCTCTGGTCGCTTTCTTCATGGTGGAGCGGTGGACCTTGCCCGCCGCAGGGGCGCATGGCAAGGGCGCACGTGCAGGCATCTCGCATGGCCCGAGCCGGCCTTGCCGGCGCGCTCGCCGGCGCGCTGCTCGCCGCGGCGTGCAGCGGCGCCGGCGAGGCGAGCGGCGCGCTCGGCGCCGCGGTGGCGGTGGGTCCCACGAGGTCCCCGCAGATCGCCGCGACGCCCGCTCCTTCCGGTCCCGGGCGCGCACGGCTGGGAGCCGAGCGCGCCTGGTCCGTGCAGCTCCACCTGCACGGCTCGTTCAGCGAGGGGATGGGCAGCCTCGACTCGCACGGCTTCGAGGCGAGCGACGTGGGCGCCGACGTGCTGTGGTGGAGCGACCACGACTTCCGCATCACCTCGTACCGGCACGTCGCGCACTTGGGCTTCGAGGCCTGGACGGAGCCGCTCGATCGGGGCGAGGCGTGGGCGGGCCGGGCGATCGAGGGCGAGGGTGCGGGGCACGGCGCGGCACGCGTCAAGGGGGTCTCGCGCGAGGCCTTCGAGAGCCTTGCCACGGGCTCGGCCGAGATCACGGCCGAGCGCGCCGAGGAGGGCGAGCACAGCCTGCGCGTGCGAGCACGAAGCGATGCGCCGGGATTTCAAGCCCACGTGTACGGCCTCGAGGCGGACCGGGGCCTCTTCAAGCGGCCGCTCGCCTCGCGGGTGACCGTCGAGCTTTCGGTGTGGCCCGAGGCGGGGACGGCCGATGCCCGCCCCATGGTGGTCGCCGTGCTCTCCGAGCACGCGCCGCACGAGGACGTGCCGTTTGGCGTGTACCGCATCTACTACGTCATGGACGACGAGCGGACGGAGCCGTGGCGCGAGGGGCCGACCCTCTACGTGCCGCTGCGCCTGCGCCCCAGCCAGTGGAACCGGCTCTCTCTTCCCGTGACCGACGACGCGGTGCGCGGCTTCCCGAGGATTCACGGCGAGGACAACAGCCTGGCGCAGATCGCGCTGGGCGTCGAGGTGCGCCGCGGCGCCGAGGGAGCGGCCCTGTTCGACCGCCTGCGGATTCGCCAGGAGATCTCCGGCCCGCGCGCCTTCGACGAGCAGCGCAGGCTGATCGCCGCCGTGGGCGCCGGCTACCCGAAGCTCGAGCAGCTCCAAGGCGTCGAGATCTCCTACGGCGGCCAGCACCTGAACGAGCTCAGCGTCGATACCCAACTGCTCGACTACGACGCCCTGCTGGGCGGCACCGAGGACGCGCGTCGCGATGGGCGAGGCTTGGGCGAGCGCGTGCGCGATCGCCTGGCGCACAGCGCCGTCGCCGCGGCGCACGCGCGCGGCGGGCTGGTCTCGTACAACCACATGTACGGCACAGGCATGGAAGGGGCCGAGGCCAAGCGCACTCGCGAGGAGACGCTGGAGCGCCTGCTCGCCACGCGAGCCTACGGCGCCGACCTGCTCGAGGTGGGCTACCGCGATCGCGGTGGCCACTCGCTCGACGATCACCTCTGGGTCTGGGACCGCCTGGCCGCGCAGGGCCTGCACCTGGTCGGCACCGGGGTGAGCGACTCGCACGGCGGCGACGACCAGCGCTGGCGCACCGGCAAGAACAACTTCCTCTCGTGGATCTACGCCCCCTCTCCGTCGAAGGCCGACCTGATCGAGGGCCTGCGCGCCGGCCGGGTGTTCTTCGGCGACCTGGTGCGGTTCCACGGAACGCTCGACCTGACCGCCCCGCGTGGCTTCCGCATGGGCCAGATCGTGCTCTCCGACCGCGCCGCGGAGCAGCTGGCGATCGACGTCCGCGGGCTCGAGCCGGGCGACGCGGTGCGAGTGGTCGAGTCGGGCGAGGTCACGCGCAGCCTGCCCTTCGCGGGCCCCGACGTCGTAGAGACGCATGCCGTGCGCCTGCACGCCGAGCTGCCCACGGTGGTCCGCTTCGACGTCGTCGGCAGCGACGGAGGCGCCAAAGTGCTGAGCAACCCGATCACCTTCGTGCGCCGAGCGCCCGAGGAGGGGATCCGGGCGGCGCGCGCCGGGCTGGACGTGGCGGGCGTGGTGAGCCGGCGCGTGGCGGGCTTCACGCTGCTCGGCGCCGAGGCACGCACGCAGGCGAGCGCACGCTGGCTCGAGATCCGCGGCCGCGGCGCGGATGGCACGCTCGAGCTCGACCTCGCCGACTTCGGCCCTCCAGAGACCGTCGAGCTCGACGGCCTGACGGGAACGTGGTCCTGGACGGAGCCGATCCTGCGTCTCGACGGCCTGACCGGCGAAGGGGCGGTCCGCATCCGCCGCTGACGCGGACCAGGGGCGAGGCGCCCGACGCACGTGGTGCGGCACGACCTGCGGAGCGGGGCGAAGCGGAATCGCGAGGGCTCGAGCCGCGCACGCGGTCACTTCACCGCGGCGTCGCCGATGCCGAAGGCCCGGCGGGTGCGGTCCTCCCAGCCGGTGAGCGGCAGCTGGTCGCGCAGCGCCTTGACGCGCGCCAGCATCTCCTCGGCCTGCGGCCCCGCGCCCGACCACTCTCGGGCGAAGGTGCCGTCCTGGATCTCGCGCAGCACCGTGGCCATGCGCGACTCGAGATCGAGGTCCGAGAAGCGAGCGCTGCGGGTGAGCGAGCCGTATTGCGAGGTGTGGGAGTGGAAGTCCATCTGCTTCATCATCCCCACCTGGCGGATCTTCTCGAAGGCGTAGACCAGCTCGCCCGAGAGGTAGAGCTCGAGGAGCACGGCCTCGGGTGGGTAGCCGGCGCCGATCAGGGTCTCGACCGCCGCCATGAAGACCCGACCGAAGGCGGGCCCGAAAGCCTGCTCGGTGAACAGGTCGAGCGTGGCCTCGTCGTGCATCGACATGAGGATGCACCCGGCGCGCGTCGTGCCCAGCGCATGGGCCAGCGCCAGGAGTCGCGCCATGCCGGCACCCGATGCGTCCTGGTGGAGCGCGACGAAGGAGGGAAAGCCGCGGCCCTGCACGTAGCCTTCGCGCACGCCGGGGCCGATCATGCGCGGCGCGATCAAGATCACGTCCACGCCGGGCGGCGGTGCGATGAGGTCGAAGGCGACGTTGTAGCCGGAGGCGAAGTCGAGCACCTTGCCGGCCGCGAGGTGCGGCCGCACGGAGTCCTCGTACACCGCCGGCATCACCTCGTCGGGAACGAGCAGCAGGATCACCTCGGCGCGCGCGCAGGCGTCGCCGATGGGATGCACCGCGAAGCCATCGGCGCCGGCCTGCGCGGCGTACTCGTCGTCGCGGTTGCCGACGATCACCGCCAGGCCGCTGTCGCGCAGGTTCTGCGCCTGCGAGCGGCCTTGGTTGCCGTAGCCGATGACGGCGACGGCCTTGCCGGCCAGCGCCGCCGGGTCGGCGTCGGCGTCGTGGAAGATCTCGGCGGGGCTGGGCTCGGGCATGGGAGCTCCTTTCGCTCGAGCCACCTTCGAGCACAGTCGCGCGCCTTCTGTCGAGAGATCGTAGAGGAGGCGCGCTGGGCCGCCGAGGAGCGTTGCCGGGTCGGCCGTGGTCGCCGAAGGGCTCGGGGCGCCACGGATCTCGCTCGCCGCTCGATCAGGTCGTGAGCTCGAGCTCGAGCCAGGCGCGCTTGGGGTACTTGCCGGCGAGCTTGGAGAAGAAGTCGAGCAGGTGGACCTGCCAGCCGTACTTCGCCTGTACCGCGCGCTCGGCACGCGCAATCAGGTCGCGATCCTCGAGGATGCGGCCGGCTCCTGCCACCCAATCGCCGGTCACCTTGCCGAGCACGCCGCACGGCGCTGCGCGAACGCTTCGATTGCGACGCAGCCGCTTCACCTTGTACGCGTCGCCCTCCGTGAACACGTAGTAGCGGCCGCCGAGCTCGGCGAACCAGACCGGCGTCGCCACCTCGGAGCCGTCGCGGCGAAACGTGACCAGGCTGATGTAGCGCTCGTCCTCCCACATGCGCGCAGCATAGCCCGGGAAGGGGAGTAATTCACGACTTGGGAGCCGTGACGCCCCGCTCGGAAGCCTGCGGCTCGACGCGGAACGGAAGCCGGACGGGCTGGTTGCCCGCCTCGCGGAACGAGTCGCTCCCTACTTGACGAATCTCCACCTCGAGCGCGAAGTCCCCGGCCTCGCCGGGAGCCTCCACCGGCAGCCGCAGGACGAGCGCGTCGCCCGCGGGTACGTCGCGCGGCAACCCGATGGTCACGTCGTAGGCGTTCGCCGGGGCGGCCTCCCGGCCCGACACCGGCGGCGCGACGACCTTGGCGCGCATCTCCACGCTCAGCTCCTTGCGCTGCCCCGGCGCCGCGCTCGCGGCTGGCCAGGGCTCGGTGCCCCGATTGTCGATCTGCAGCGGGAAGAAGAAGCCCTTGGCCGGCGGCACCACGGGAGAAGCGCCGACGACGGCGACTGCCGCGCGTGGCGCGCGCAGCGGCTCGATCGGGGTTCCGAGCACCGTCCTGCCCGGCCGCTGGCCCTCCCACAGGGCGCGGAACCACTCGGGGCGCCTGGGTGTGATGTCCACCCGGAAGATGTCCCATCCATTGCTCGAAGCGACGCGCGCGGCGCGCAAGCGCTGCGCAATCGCCTGCCGCTGCCGCGGGTTGTTCCACTGCGCGGCGGGCCGCAGCAGGATCCAGCGCAGGTGGGTCGCGTCGACCAGCGCCTCGAGGGAGCCCGGCGAGCCGAGCGCCGCCACGCTGGCATCGAGGAAGTGCGCGTGTGGCGGGAGGTAGCCGGTGAAGCCGGTGAGCAGCGGAAGGCCGTGCCGAATGCTGCCGACCATGGCTTCGGGGACCAGCGTCTTGCCCGTGCTGTGCGTCCAGGTCGGCAGCTCGAGTAGCGGCCCCGGACCCCAGCGCAGGCTGGCGGCCCGCGCCTGGTCGTAGGCCGGCTCGTCCTGGGCCGTGACGACGTCGAGCGGCGCCCGCCAGAGCTGCGTGCCGCGGCTGGCGAGCAGCAGCCCAGCCGCAGCGAGACCGAGCCCGGCGGCCGCCGGGCGCGGCAGGCGGCGGCTCGCCAGCTCGAGGGCCGCGGAGCCGAGCAGCGACATCCCGAAGCCCGCCACTACGGCGAAGCGCCACGGAGAACGGAAGAAGCCCGTGACGCCGGTGGTCAGCAGCGCAAACGGCAACGGGATGCGAGCTCCGGCGATGCTCTGCTCCGGTCCGAGCATGAAGAAAATCGCCACGATCCCCAGGGCCAGCCCGAAGCGTGCGGTGCGGCGAGCCCCGGGCACCGTGGAGATCAGGGCGGCAGTGCCCGCGGCCGCCAGCGAGAGCGCCAGCGGGCCGGCGCTCTCGAGGACCGCTTTGGCGGCCAGGCGATAGGCTCCGGGCAGGTCCGTGGTCTCCAGCATCGAAACCGAATGCCACACGGAGTCCGCGCTGCGGCGGAGATACGGCAGCGACACGACGCCGACGAGAAGCGACGTGCTCGCGGCGGCTGCGCCTGCCAGCGCCGCGAAGCGCACGCGCCCCGGGCCGCGGCGCAGCAGCTCGCCCGCGCCCCAAATCAGCGCGGTCACCGCGGCCATGACGGCCGTGTAGTAGGAGGCCAGGGCGGCCGTGCAGAGCGCCAGCGCGAGGGCGGCGGCCGGACCCGCCGCAGGACGGCTGCGGAGCCGGGTCAGGCCGAGAGCGACCCAGGGAAGGTAGAAGTTGGGGTACTGCAGGCTCTGCGTGTTGGCTGGCACGCGCAGCGGTCCCAGCGCGAGCAGCAGGCCGCCGACGAAGGCGACGCCGGCACCACAGCCCAGCGCGCGGAGCAGCCGGCTCATGGCCAGCCCGGCAAGCGGGTAGGTCAGGAAGATCGTGAGCGACGTGGCCCAGGTCGCGTTCCCCGTGACGAGGAACAGCGGCGCAAAGGCGACCTGGGCCGAGAGGAAGCTCTCGGAGCCGGCCAGCTGGTCGGGTGCCGGGTAGAAGATCGGCGCGTGGAAGAGCTGCGTGGGGGCGGTCGTGAGGGCGCGGGTCACCCAGGCGAGAACCCAGACGATCAGCCGCGCATCGTTCGGCGTGCTGAGCTCGTAGCCCGCCGGGAGGGCATGGTGGGCCTCGCGCAGCCACGGCCAGGCGAGGAGCGCGAACAGCGCCGTGTAGGCCGCCAGCTCCGACAGGGTGCGCAGCAGCGCGCGCGGTACCGTCATTCGCCTACGCTCGTCGACCTGCCTACTGCACGTAGCCCAGTGCGCGCAGCCGCCGGGCGCTCTCCTCGGACACCGACTGCGAGGCCGCCTCGGAGCCGTTCGCAGCGGGTGTGGTGGCGTCCGCCCCTGCGCGCCACTCGTGCAGGCGCGCGGCGAGACGTCTCGCTTCCTCGGGGCGGCGCGAGTGCTGGTTGTCGAGCTCGCGCGGGTCCTGCTCGAGGTCGTAGAGCTCGAACGAATCCTCCTCGCGCGCCTCGATGTACTTCCAGCGGCCTGCGCGCACGGCGAGCTTCTCGCCGGCCACCCGCCGACCCTCGACGACGCGAGCGTCGTACGAGCGGCGCTGGACGAACACCGGCCGCTCGGGGTCCTCGGGCCGCTCGCCGCGCAGCCAGGGGACGATGCTGGCGCCTTGCGTGGTGGGTGGGCGCTCGGCCAGCCCGGCGAGATCGAGGATGGTCGGCGCCAGGTCGACGAGCTGGGCCGGTGTGGCGACGCGCCGCCCGGCCGGCAGGGCGCGCGGCCAGCGCAGGACGAGCGGTACGCGTACCGCCTCCTCGTAGATCATCAGGCCGTGGAACATCCAGCCGTGGTCGAGCAAGCCCTCGCCGTGGTCGCCGACCACGACCACCAGCGTCTCGTCGAGGATGCCGGCCGCGTCCATGCGATCGAGCAGCTGGCCCAGCTGGCGGTCGGCGAAGTGGATGTCGCCGTCGTAGGCGGCGATCTCCTGTTCGATGGCGGTCGGGCTCGGGCTCTGGGGGCGGAAGAGGGCGGCATCCTCCTCGGGCGGGTCGTAGGGGTGGTGCGGGTCGAAGAAGTGCACCCAGAGGAAGAACGGAGGGCGCGTCGCCGGAGCAGCTTGCCCGGGTGCGCCTGCGGCGGGCGCGCCCGGTGCGGGCCTGTCGGCGGGCGCGTTGCTCGCAGAGGCTGCGCGCGGCGGGGCCCCGCCCGGCGATCCTACGTCTGCGGGGGGCGCGCCGGTGGGCTGCGTGGCCGGGGGCAGGTAGCCCTGCTGCTCCAGCCAGGCGACGGCGCGGGCTCGGGTGTCGTCGCCCCGCCGGTCGAACTCGCCCTCGACGCGGATGCCCTCCCACACGGTCTCGGCCTTGCCCAGCGCCTTGGACTTCGAGCCCTTGCCCGGCTCGAAGTGGTCGTCGTAGGTGGCGAAGCCCTGCGCCAGGCCGAACTCGCGGTGCAGGGGGTAGGAGCTGACGACGGCCCCCGTTCGGTAGCCGTTGCGCGCCAGGATCTCGGCGAGCGTCACGCGGTCCGCGGCGAGCCGATGGCCGTTGCGCGTTACCCCGTGGCTGCGCGGTGCGAGCGCGGTGAACATGGTCGCGTGAGACGGCGTGGTGGTCGCCATGGGCGCGTAGGCCAGCTCGAGCACCACGCCGGCGCGGGCGACGTCCTCGAGGCGCGGGGTGGTGCGGCGCGAGTAGCCGTACACCGAGGTGTGGTCCGCGCGCAGCGTATCGAGCGTCACTAAGAGGATGCTGGGGTGCGGGGCGGCTGCCGGGGCAGCCGCGCTCGGAGGCGTGGTGCCCGACGCCGCCGGGATGCGTGCCGCGAAGCCAAAGTGCCCGGCGAGCGCAGCCGCCAGCATCCATCGCGCAGCGCGCCGCCAGCCCGCCCCGCGCGTGCGGTCGGCCGGCACGCCACGAGGCTCGGGCGCCGCTCGTCGCGCCCGGAGCTGGTCTCGCGCCAAGATCCTCATCGATGCCCACCGCCGCGCCGCTGCGCGACGGCTCGGCACCCCGTACAGGGTCGCGCGACGCTGCGCCAGCCCCGGAACGTTCGGCCCGAGCTGGCCCGGGGCACGCCGCGACCCCTGCGGCCCTGCGGCCGCATGCACGGCCGGGGAGGAAGATGGCGCCGCTCGGACCGCCCTGCGTTGCGCCGGCGCACGTCGACCGGCGGGGCTCGGCCCGTTAGGCTCGATGGCGGAAGCTCGCTGCGTGAGAGAGACCGCCACCGCTGAACGACCCGCCCGCTTGGACCGCCTACGCCGCTCGGCGCGTGAACTCGTCGGGGTGATGGGCAATGCCCGCCACGCCTTCGGGCTGCTCGTCGAGACCGATCCGCGCCTCGCGGTCGGCCTGCTCGTGCTGACGGCAGTCGATGCCGCGCTCCCGGTCGCAGTCGCCTGGGTCGGCAAGCGGATCATCGACGCGGTGGTCGCGGCGGCGTCCGATCCGGCGGGGGAGTCCGCCCAGGCAGCACTGGTCTGGGTGGCCGTCGAGGGTGGCCTCATGCTGGCGCGGGCCGCCGTGCGCCAGCTCGACTCCCTCGCCCAGACCCTGCTCGCCTCGTCGCTCGGCCTGGAGGTGAACACGCGCATCCTCGAGAAGGCGATCAACGTGAGCTACCGCCACTTCGAGGATCCCGGCTTCAACAACCAGCTCGCTCAGGCGCGCCGCGAGGCCAGCACCCGTCCGCTCGACGTGGTGCGCCAGTTGCTGGCGATGGCGCGCAACACGATCACGCTGGCGGGCTACGGCGCGGTGCTCGCGGGCTTCAGCGGCCTCGCCGTGGTGGCGCTGCTCGCCTCGGCCTTGCCGGTCTTCTTCGCCGAAGCGCGCTTCGGTCGCGAGGCTTTCCTGCTGCGCCGCCGCCGGACGCTGGAGAACCGCCAGGCGCACTACCTCGAGATGCTCCTCTCGCAGGAGGCGAGCGCCAAGGAGGTCAAGCTGTTCTCCCTCTCCGGCCTCCTGCTCGGCCGCTACCGGGCGCTCTACGAGCGCTTCCACGCCGAGGACGCCTCGCTGGCGCGCCGCCGCGCCGGCGCCACGCTGGCGCTCGGAACGCTGGGCACGCTCGCGCTCTACGGCTGCTACGCCTGGGTGGTGCAGCGCGCCGTGGCTGGCGATCTCTCGGTGGGCGCCATGGCCCTCTACCTGGTCGCGTTCCGCGAAGGGCAGGGGAGCTTCCAGTCGGCGCTGCTGGCGATTGCCCGGCTCTACGAGGACAACCTCTTCATGACCAACCTTTTCGAGTACCTCGCCCTCCCCGAGGACGAGCCGCACGAGCCGCTTCCGGACGATGTCGCGGCCCCGGTTGGAGGGATGCGAGCGACGGCGACCGCCGGCAGCGGTCGCGCGGCGATCGCGGCGGCGCTCGGACCCGGAGCCGATACGGACCCCGTCAGGGCGCGGCTCGGGCCGCCGCCGCGTCTCGAGCTGCACGAGGTCTCGTTCCGCTACCCGGGAGCGGCCCGCGAGTCCCTGCGCGAGGTATCCTTGGTCGTCGAGCCCGGCGAGACGATCGCCCTGGTCGGACCCAACGGCGCGGGCAAGACGACTCTCGTCAAGCTGCTCACCGGGCTCTACCGGCCGACCTCCGGTGTGATCCTGCTCGACGGCGTCGACGTGGCGACGCTCTCTCCCGCCGAGCTGCGCGCAGGCGTCGGCGTGATCTTCCAGGATTTCGTGCGCTTCCACTTCAGCGTGGCCGACAACATCGGCGTCGGCTGGCTGCCGGAGATGGCCAACCGCCGGGCGATCGAGCGTGCCGCGACGGCGGGCGGCATCGACGGCGTGGTCGAGCGCCTGCCCGAGGGATACGCGCAGGGGCTCGGCCGCTGGTTCGGCGGTGAGGAGCTCTCCGTCGGGCAATGGCAGCGTCTGGCCCTGGCGCGCGCCTTCATGCGCCGCTCGCCGGTGCTGATCCTCGACGAGCCGACGGCGGCTCTGGACGCGGAGGCGGAGGCGGAGATCTTCACGCGCTTTCGCGAGCTGACCGCCGACCGCACGGCGATCTTGATCACGCATCGCTTCTCCACCGTCCGCATGGCCGACCGCATCGCGGTATTCGAGGAGGGGCGCCTGACCGAGCTCGGCACGCACGCCGAGCTGCTGGCCAACGAGCGGCGCTATGCGCGCATGTTCCGCCTGCAGGCCGCCGGCTACGCCGAGGTCTGACGGCGGCCGTCGGGCGACCGCGCGATCGGGCCGCGCGGCCCATCCGGCCATGCGCTTCGCCTCGTCACACGACCTGGCAGCTGCGACTCGTGCCCTTGGGCTCTCGGGGTAATGCCCCGGGCCGCGACGGCCGATCTCACCCGAGGGGATCCGGGAGGAGATGTCCGCGTCCGTCAAGAGTTGGCAGGCCACCCTCTTCGAGGGTGGCCTGCCTGCGCCCAAGGGCGTCGAGGTCGGCCCGATGCTCGTCAGGAGCGTGCGGGCGGTCAATGGGAATGCGCTCATCCTGATCGCGCTCACGCCGGGGACGATCCTCCTCTTTCTGCTGGCCGGCGCCCCCGCGCTCGCCGTGGCGACGGCCCTGGCCGGAGTCGTCGCCTGCGTCAATCTGGTCCTCCTGCGGCGCACGGGACGGGTGCGCCTCGCAGCGCACATTGCGGTGATCAACCTGGCCCTGCTGCTGCTCCTCCTCCAGGCACGGCTCGGCGGTGCCGCGGCGGTCGGCCAAGCGTGGGTCTTCATGCCCTCGCTGCTCGCTGGTCTGACGCTCGGCATGGGAGTCGCCCTGCTCTATGGCTCCCTGGCCATCGGGCAGCTCGCCGGGTTCGCGATCCTCGCCGCCGCGGGAGTCGATCTGCCGAGGGCGCTGCCCGAGGTTCCTGCCGTGGTCTACGGCGCGACGATGGTCATCCTGTTCGGCCTGGCGGTGCTGGTCATGGTGCGGGCGTTCGTTTCGGCGCAGGGGCGGGCCGAGGTGGCGCTGCGCGACCGAGAGGAGCGCCTGCGCTCGGTGGTCGACGCGATCGCCGATGGGCTGCTGGTGCTCGATGCGCAGGGTACGATCGAGTCCGTCAATCCGGCGGCAGAGCGGATCTTCGGCCGGCCGGGCGGGGCTCTCGTCGGACGCAGCATCGAGTCCCTGGTGGCCATGGATCCGGGGTCGCCGTGGTCCAGGCTGCTGGGCGACGATCCAGTGGCCGGCCGGGAGCTGGTGCACGAGTGCATCGGCGTGCGCGCCGACGGGACGAGGTTCCCGCTCGAGGTCAGCGTCAGCGAGGCCTCCTGGCAGGAGCACGAGCGCTTCACCGCGTTGTGCCGCGACCTGACCGAGCGACGGCGGGCCGAGGAGGCCCTGCGAGCCCAGGAGCGTCGCTACCGGCTGCTCGCCGACAACGTCAGCGACGTGGTCGTCGTGACCGAGCACGGCCGCCTCGCCTACGCCAGCCCCTCCGTCGAGCGGCTGCTCGGCTGGACCTCCGAGGAGATCACAGGACGCCGCTTCGTGGAGATCCTCCACCCCGAGGACACGCCGGTGGCCCGCCAGGCGGGCCGTGACCTGCGCGAGGGCAAGGGCGTCACGGCGACCTATCGACTGCGCCACCGCGAGGGCCAGTGGGTCTGGGTCGAGGCCGTCGCGGCGCCGATCCGCGACGGTGGAGGTCCTCCCACGCGCTTCCAGTCGTCGCTGCGCGACGTCAGCCAGCGCCTGCGCAACGAGGAGGAGCGCCAGAAGCTGGTCTCGCTCGTCGAGTCGGTCAGCGACCTGGTGGGCATCACCGACCTCGAGGGACGAATCCTCTACGTGAACCCCGCGGGTAGCCGCATGCTCGGGTTGGCCCCCGAGCAGCTGATCGGGACCAACGTGCTGAAGCTCGTTCCCGTGAATCTGCGCCAGGAGGTGCGCGAGGTCATCCTGCCGAGGATCGCCTCCGAGGGGCGCTGGGTGGGCGAATCCCAGATGGTCAACTTCGAGACCGGGCGGGTCCTGGAGGTGGTGCACAGCCTGTTCTTCGTCCGAGATCCGCGCACCGGCGAGCCGATGTGCCTGGCCTACGTGACGCACGACATCACCGAGCGCAAGCAGGCGGAGCGCGAGCTCAGGCGTTCCGCCGCCGAGGCCGTCGCAGCGCGCGAGCGCATCGAGCAGCAGGCGGTCGAGCTGGCTGGCGCGCGCGACCACGCGCTACGCGCCACGCAGGCCAAGAGCGAGTTCCTCGCGAACATGAGCCACGAGATCCGCACGCCGATGAACGGCGTGATCGGCATGACCGCCCTGCTGCTCGACACCGCGCTCGACGGCGAGCAGCGCGACTACGCCCAAGCGATCCGCGCCAGCGCCGACGGCCTCCTCACGGTGATCAACGACATCCTCGACTTCTCCAAGATCGAAGCCGGCAAGCTCGACATCGAGGCGGTGGACTTCGATCTGCGTGCGCTGATCGAGGAGGTCGCCGACCTGCTCGCGCCGAGCGCGCACCGCAAGGGAGTCGACTTCCTCTGTCGCATACCGCCGCTCTTCCCCGAGCGGCTGCGCGGCGACCCGGGCCGTATCCGCCAGGTGGTCACCAACCTCGCCGCAAACGCCGTCAAGTTCACCACTCACGGCGCTGTGGCCGTCGAGCTCGAGGCGGCCGAGCGGGCCGACCGACGCCACGGGGTACGCATCGCCGTGCGCGATACCGGTATCGGCATCCCGCCGGAGCATCACGACGCGGTGTTCGAGAGCTTCACCCAGGCTGACGGTAGCTCGAGCCGTCGCTACGGCGGCACGGGCCTCGGCCTGACGATCTGTCGACGGCTGGCGCGCCTGATGGGCGGCGACGTCGGCCTGTCGAGCGAGCCGGGTCGAGGCAGCGAGTTCTGGGTCGAGCTGCCCCTGGAGCGCGCCGCGCAGTTGGGTCTCTGCGAGACGGCCGGGCCGTCGCCCCTGGCCGGACGCCGTCTGCTGGTGGTCGACGACCACGGGCTCACGAGGCAGGTCCTGCGCGAGCAGCTCGAAGCCTGGAGCGCGCAGGTCGAGGAGGCCGACTCGCTCGAAGCAGCGCTGCGGCGGCTCGCAGAGCCGGCAGAACGACCGTTTGCCGCGCTGCTGCTCGAGGCGTCGCTGCTCTCGGGCGGCGGCGTCAGCGCCGTGCAATCGGCGGCCGCGACATCGCCCGGTGCGCCGCCGCTCGTCGCTCTGGTGCCGATCGGTCTCGGCGGCGGCAACGGCTGGGTCGCAGATCAGGCCGTTGCCGCTACGGTCACCAAGCCGGTGCGGCGAGGCGCCCTGCTCGCCGCCGTCGCGCGCGTGGTCGGCGCTCCGGCGGAGGTGGCGTCGCGTTCCGACCTGGCGCCGAGCGGTCTCACCGGCGAGGCGGCCCATGGCCGGCTGCGCGACCTTCGCGTCCTGGTCGCCGAGGACAACGTGATCAATCAGAAGGTCGCCGTGCGTCTGCTCGAGAAGCTGGGCTGCCGTGTCGGCCTGGTGGCCAACGGGGCCGAAGCGCTCGAGGCGCTCTCCCACACGGCTTACGACCTGGTTCTCATGGACTGCCAGATGCCCGAGCTCGACGGCTACGAGGCCACGCAGCAGGTGCGCCTGCGGGAGGATCGGCTGGGTGGCCATTTGCCGATCATCGCCATGACGGCGAACGCCATGGCGGGCGACCGCGAGCGCTGCCTCGCCGCGGGCATGGACGACTACTTGACGAAGCCCGTCAAGCCGCC
>CAZGUU010000089.1:0-17053 GCA_964529315.1 uncultured Enterobacteriaceae bacterium | reverse complement strand
GCAGAGCGCGTTCATCATCACCGAGAGCACCAGGCGCTCGCCCTGGAAGGCGCCCATGACGTAGCGGAAGCCGCGGCCCTCCTCGCCGATCAGGTTGCGCCGCGGGATCCGCACGTCGTCGAAGAACAGCTCCACCGTGTCGCTCGAGTGGAGATCCACCTTCTTCAGCCGCCGGCTCACCTGGAAGCCCTTGGCATCCGTGGGGCAGACGACGAGGCTCACGCCGCCTGGCCCCGGCCCCCCCGTGCGCACGGCGAGCGTCACGAAGTCGGCACGAGCTCCGTTCGAGATGAAGATCTTCGAGCCGCGGATCACGTAGTCGTCGCCGTCCCTCTTCGCCGCCGTCTGGATCGACGCCACGTCCGAGCCTCCGCCAGGCTCCGAGACTCCGAGCGCGGCGATGCGCTCGCCGGTGATCGCGGGCACCAGCCACTCCTTGCGCAAGTCGTCGGTCCCGTGATCGTGGATCACCGCGGTGGCCATCTCGCACTGCACGAGGAGCCCCACCACGCAGCCGAGGTCGCGCCCGCGCACCAGCTCCTCCACCAGGATCACCGTGTACCAGTAGTCGAGCCCGCTCCCGCCCCACCTCGGATCGAAGCGCACGCCCAGCAGACCGATCTCGCCCGCCTTGCGAAAGAGCTCGTCCGGGAAGCCCCCCTCGGCCTGCCACTTCTCGGCAAAGGGGCGGATCTCGTCGGCCGCGAAGCGCCGCACGCTCTCACGGAAGGCCTCGTGCTGCTCGGTCCACTGGGGGAAGGCCATGGCGCCGTCTCCTACTTGCAGTCGAGGCCGGTCGGCTCCTGCGCGATGCCGGCGCGCTGGATCCGTCCCGTGCCCTCGAAGATCTCCATGATCTCGGCGTCGCGGAACCACTTCTCGACGGGATCATCGCCGCAGAAGTCGGAGCCGGCCAAGCGCCCTCCTCACCGGCGCTTCGTGCGAGACCGCCCGATACCGCGAGCGAAGACCTCGTCCATCAGGGCGACGATCTCGTCGAAGGGGTAATCGCCGACGCCGCCCGTCTCGCGCTCGACGAGGAAGCGCCCCAGGTGAAACATCAGATACGCGACGCGCTCGGTGTCGACCTTCCGAAGCGCCCCCTCGGCCACGCCCTCGTCGAGCACCTCGCGCAGCAGCCCCACGATGCGCTGCTCTTGCTCGCGCGTGAAGGCGTGCGCGACGGGCTCGAGGCTCATCTCGGCGTCTCGGGCGAGCGCGAGACGCATGACGTGGTTTCGCGCGTACGTGCGCCGCGTGATCTCCACGATGCTGCGGATCTTCTTGCCCGCGCTGGCATCGGTCGCCAGCACCGCGGATGCCTCCCGGATGAAGGCCTCGGCGTCCTGCTCGAGGACGCTGCGGTAGAGATCCTCCTTGTTCCGGAAGTGCGCGTAGAGAGTGGTGCGCGAGCAGCCGGCCTCCCGGGCGACCTCGTCCACGGTCGTCTTCGGAACCCCGAAGCGCAGGAAGCGGCGCCGAGCGGCGTCGAGGATGCCGTCGCGGATGCCGTCGGGTGGGTGGGCGGAGCGGCGCCCGGGTTCGGCCGTCATGCTGAACATGGTTAACAGTTGACGGCAAGTTGTCAAGATGTTAACGCCATGGCCCCATCCGGCGACGCCGCGGGTGTCTTCGAGGGAGAGGAGAGCGCCATGACCGAGTCCGTGCGAGCCATCGACGCCTGGGCCACGCTCGTGCGTCCCGGCACGATCGATCGCTGGCCAACCGAGTTCATCAGCATCTTCAGACGCTACGGAACGCTCGAGCTCTTCGAGCGCGGCATGACCACCGCGGAGATCATCGACCACATGGACGCCGCCGGCGTCGAGCGGCTCATGCTGTCCGCCTTCGGCTACGGCGACCACCTCATCATCACGAACGAGGAGGTCGCCGAGATCTGCGGCGAGCACCCGGATCGCTTCACCGGCGTCGGCACCGTCGACCCCCGCGGAAAGCCCATGGACGTGGTGCGCGAGATCGAGCGCATGGCCAAGGGGCTCGGCCTCAGGGGCCTTCGCCTCGAGCCCTACGCCTACGGCGACGGCACCGTGGGCGCCCCGCCCAACGCCAAGATGTACTGGCCTGTCTACGCCAAGTGCGTGGAGCTCTCGCTCCCGGTGGCGATCCAGGTCGGGCACACGGGCCCGCTGCTCCCGTCGGAGGCGGGGCGCCCGATCTACCTCGACGAGGTGGCCCTCGCCTTCCCCGAGCTCGTGATCCTGGGCTGCCACCTGGGCCAGCCGTGGCACGAGGAGATGATGATCCTCGCCTGGAAGCACCCGAACGTCTATGTGGAAACGAGCGCGAGGACGCCCAAGCACTGGCCCGAGTCCTTCGTCAAGTTCGCGAGCACCTACGGCCAGGACAAGGTGCTCTGGGCGACGGACTACCCGTTGCTCACCTTCGATCGCACGCTCACCGAGCTTCGCGACCTCGGCGTCTCCGACACGGCCTACCGGAAGATCGTGCGCGACAACACGATCCGGGCCTTCGGGCTGGAGGCCTGACGTGGACGTGGGCGCAATGCGCGCCATTCTGGCGAGAATTCCCTACACCCGCGAGCTGGGGCTCACGCTCGATGGCGCCGCCGAGGGTGAGATTCGCATGACGCTCCCCGCCAGCGACGCGAATCGGAACCTTGCGGGCACGGTCCACGCCGGGCTCCTCTACACCTTCGGCGAGACGCTCGCCGGGGTCGCCGCCGGCCTCGAGACCCTCGACCGCGCATTCCCCTTCGCTCGCCGCGCGCAGATCCTCTACCGGCGGCCGGCGCGCGGCGCCGTGCACGGCACGGCCCAGGTCGAGAAGGGCGAGATCCGGCGTGTGCTCGACGATCTGGCCCGGGACGGCCGCTCGGAGCTCACGGTCAGCGCACGGCTCACGGGAGACGATGGCGAGACCGTGGCCGAGGTTTCGGTGGAGTACGCCTTTCGACCCTTGGAGAAGACATGACGGCCCCACTTCGACTCGAGCGCAAGGACGGCATCGCCACGATCACGCTGGCACAGCCAGAGAGCCTGAACGCGCTCGGCTTCGAGATGCTCGACGCCCTGGTGGCGGCGCTCGACGCGGTGGCAGGCAGCGAGGACCGAGTGCTGATCCTCGCCGCCGAAGGCCGCGCCTTCTGCGCGGGCGCCGATCGCGCCGAGATGATCGAGCGCAAGCCCGCCGAGTGGGAGCCGATCGTCGACCACTATCTGGACCCGGTCCGCCGCATCGCCGACCTCGACATCCCGGTGATCGCGAGGCTCCAGGGTGACACGGTGGGGGGCGGCTTCGGCCTCGCGATCGCCTGCGACTTCCGGATCGCCGCCGCGGGCATCCGCCTCGGGGCGCCTTTCGTGCGCATCGGGCTGGCCGGCTGCGACATGTCGGCTGGCTACTATCTGCCCCGGCTCATCCCGCTCGGCGCCGCGACCGAAATGATGATGACCGGCAAGCTCGTGCGCTCCGAGGAGGCACTGGCGCTGGGGCTCGTCCACCGGGTGGTCTCGGCCGAAGCGCTCGACGCCGAGGTCGGAGAGCTCGCCGAGAGCCTCCGCAACGGGCCGCCCATCGCTCTCGCCTTCACCAAGCGGGCAATCCGGCGCTCCCTCGATCTCACCCGGGATGCCGAGTTCGACTACGAGGTCTTCGCCCAGGTGAGCTGCATCCAGACCGAGGACCACCGCGAAGGGGTACGAGCCTTCTTCGACGAGAAGCGCGCGCCGGTCTTCAAGGGACGCTGAGCCATGGCCGAGCCCGACTTCTACCTCTCCGACCAGCAGCGGCTGCTCCAGGGAACGCTGCGGGATCTCGTCGCGAAGGAGATCGCACCCATTGCGGCAAAGTGCGACGCGGCGGAACGCTTTCCCGTGGAGCTCTTCCCCAGGCTCGGCCAGCTCGGATACCTGGGCTTGCGCTTCCCAGAGGCGGTCGGCGGCTCGGGCGGGACGAACCTCGACTACGCCATCCTGTGCGAGGAGCTGGCCTACGGCTCGGCGGGCATCGCTCTCGGCTTCTACGTGCACATGGCGCTTGCATGTGCAGCGCTCGAAGCCTTCGGCGGCGAGACGCTCAAGAAGGCCTGGCTTCCACCGGCGCTGCGCGGCGAGAAGATAGGGGCCTGGGCCTTCGCCGAAGCCGGCGCTGGCTCCGACGCCGGCTCCGTGGCGACGCGCGCCGTCGCCGACGGGGACGCCTGGGTCCTCGACGGTGCGAAGCTCTTCATCACGAACGGACCCATCGCGGACTTCCTGGTGGTGGTGGCCTCGACGGCGCCCGAGCAGCGAATCAAGGGGCTCTCGCTCTTCCTCGTCGAGCGCGACCGGCCCGGCTTTCGCGTGGCCGGCTCGCTCTCGAAGCTGGGCGTGCGCGCCTCGGAGATGGCCGAGCTGGTCTTCGAGGACTGCCGGGTGCCCCGGGAGAACCTGATCGGGCGGGAGAACCGGGGCTTCCTCGACGCCCTGCGCACGCTGACCCTCGGCCGAATCGCCTCGGCGGCCTTCGCCACGGGCGTGGCCCGCGCGGCCTTCGACGCGACGCTGGCCTACGCCGGCCAGCGCGTGCAGTTCGGGCAGCCGATCGGCTCCTTCCAGGCCGTTCGCTTCGGGATCGCGGACATGGCCGTACGGATCGAAGCCGCAAGACTGCTCTGCCACCGCGCGGCGATCGCGGCGGACCGCGGCCTTCCCCACGGTCGCGAGGCCAGCATGGCGAAGCTCTACGCGACGGAGGCCTGCACGCGGATCGTGGAACGCGCCCTCCACTACCACGGCGCAGCGGGCTTCATGTCCGAGTCGCCCATCGGGCGCCTCTACCGCGACTGCAAGGTCTTCGAGCTCGGCGAGGGCTCGAGCGAGCTCCAGCGCGACATGATCGCGCGCGAGCTCGGCCTCTAGGCATCCCCCGGCAGATTGCCGGACGACGATGCAGCAGATCTCGGCCAAGCCCCCCGCGGGTGGGCCGTGGGTCGAGCGTCCGGTGTGCCGGCGAAACGTCTCGAGATCCGCGCCCTCGAGGGGCAGATCGAGCGCTGGCTCGACTGCGAGGTGTGCAATGACCTCGGCGTCACCGCGGTCGGGTGGCGCTGGCCCCGTGTCCCCTCGCGTCGAGGATCTCCCCGTTCACCTCTCGCATGCGCTGGGTCAGCTCGGGATAGAGGTCGTCGCGCAGGTCGACGATGCCGAAGTCGTTGTCCTCGCCGTCGAAGCGCCCCTCTGCGGGCTGGTCGGCGCCGAGCCCATGAAGCCGCAAGGGAGTTGGGGTAAGGGATGCCTCCGGCGAGGAGAGCGATCTGATGGCAGACGGAGAGCACGGCTGGGAGGAGCTGCTGGACGATCTCGGGCGCCGCACCGAGGCCGCCACGGCAATGGGCGGGCCCGAGCGGCTGGCGCGCCAAGCGGCAAGAGGCCGACTGAACGCGCGCGAGCGGCTCGCGCTCCTGTGCGACGCGGGGAGCTTCCAGGAGGTCGGCGCCCTGGGGGGCGCAGCGCATCCCGGCGGAGGCGAGCCGGTGCCCGCGGACGCCCTGGTCGGTGGGATGGCACGAGTGGACGGCCGCCCGGCCGTCGTCCTGGCCGAGGACTTCACCGTCATGGGCGGGTCGATCGGTCACGTGAACGCGGCCAAGCGCCTGCGGCTTGCGATGCTGGCGCAGCAGGAGCGGATTCCGCTCCTGCTGCTGCTCGACGGTGCCGGAGAGCGCGCCACGAACGTCTTCGAGCGCTACCCCTTTGCGCCGAACGACCTTCAGGTCGTGGCCGATCTCCAGGGCCAGGTGCCGGTGATCACGCTGGTGCTCGGCGTCTCCGCCGGACACGGCGCGCTGACCGGGGTCTTCGCCGACCTGATCGTCATGACCGAGCGCTCCGCGCTCTTCGCCGCCGGGCCGCCCGTGGTCCGGGCGTCTCTCGGCGTCGAGGTCACGGCCGAGGAGCTCGGCTCGGGCCGGCTGCACACCACCGAGAGCGGGGTGGCCCACAACCTCGCAGCGAGCGAGGGCGAAGCCATCGATCTGGCACGGCGCTTCCTCTCCTACTTTCCGCAACGCGCCGGCGACCCGCCGCCGCGGGGACCCGGCGGCGGCGATACCGGCACACGGCGCCTCGACGGGATTCTCGGCACGATTCCCACGAATCACCTCCGAGCCTACGACATGCGCGACGTGCTCGGGCAGCTCGTCGACGCGGGATCTCTTCTCGAGGTCCAGCCCCGCTACGGGCAGTCGATCCTGGCCGCGTTCGCTCGAATCGGAGGCGAGCCGGTCCTGATCCTCGCCAATCAGCCGGCGGTCCAGGCCGGCACGATCACGATCGACGCGGCTCGCAAGGCGACCCACTTCCTGCGCGTGGCGGGATCGTTCGGCCTTCCAGTGGTCTTCCTCGCCGACACGCCGGGAGTGATGCCCGGCCCCGAGGCGGAGCGCGCCGGCACGCTGCGGGCAGTGGCGGATATGTACCTCGCCCAGCGCGCGATCCGCGCGCCGAAGCTGCACGTCACCCTGCGCAAGGCATTCGGCTTCGGCAGCTCGCTCATGGCGATGAACCCGTTCGATCGGCAGACCGTAACGCTCGCCTTCACGGGCATCTCCTTGGGCGGCATGCCCGGCCTGGGAGGGGCAGCGGCGACCCGTGCCTCGCGGGAGGATCGCGAGCGCATGAGCGATCGCCAGACGGGCGCCTGGACGGCCGCAGACAATTTGGGATACGACCGGGTGATCGACCCGCGCGAGCTGAGAAACGAGCTGCTCCAGGCGCTCCGAGTGCGCGCCGGGGCCGGAGCGCGAAGCTGACGCCATTCGGCGGTGACGCCGGGATCCGGGTCGAGCGCGCCTCCCGCCAGCGCGGCGGCGGTCGGTGCGACAGCCGCCACGCTGGCGGGCGTGGTGCCCCGCGCCGCCCAGAGCTTGCACCCACGCGCCGACAGGGACTACTCCTGCCGCACGGAGAGAGGATGGATCGTCACGCGATGGGGACCGAATGAGCACGGCCGAGCAGCCGCGCTGCACGCGCCGGCAGCTCCTCGCCTCGGCGGGGGCGGCCACGCTGCTGCTGTCCCTCGAAGGCCTGCGCGTCTCGTCGGCCAGCGGAGCGCCTGCGCCCAAGGCGGCAAGAGCGCTGCCCGCGGTCCCGGAGTACCGCAGGTGGGAAGACGTCTACCGGCAGCAGTGGCGCTGGGACTCGACCGCCTTCAGCAGCCACGAGTGCAACTGCAACAACGTCTGCTCGTGGAGGGTCCACGTGCGCGACGGGATCGTCTGGCGCGAGGAGCAGACGGCCGCCTACCCGCAGAGCATCCCCGGTCTGCCCGACTTCAATCCCCAAGGCTGCCAGAAGGGCGCGACGCACAGCCACCAGATGTACAGCCACACGCGCATCAAGTACCCTCTCAAGCGCGTCGGCGAGCGCGGCTCGGGCAAGTGGCAGCGCATCTCCTGGGACCAGGCGTTGGGCGAGATCGCCGTCGAGCTGCTCGAGATCGTCCGCGACGACGGCGCCGACACGATCTGCTGCTTCGCCGGCACGCAGGCGGTCGGCGCCAGCAAGGGCGGTGTGGCCAAGAGCCGCTTCATCGACCTCGCGGGCGGCGTGTTCATGGAGGTGACGGGCGAGATCGGCGACTCGCACAACGGCGCGATCATCACCGCCGGCCGCCAGGGCTTCGACGGCGGCAGCGACACACGGATGTACTCGAAGTACATCCTGCTCTGGGCCTACAACCCCGTGGCCACGCGCATTCCCGACGCGCACCACCTCTGGGAGGCGCGCTACCACGGCGCCACGATCGTCTCGATCTCGCCCGACTACAACCCGAGCGCCATCCACGCCGACCGCTGGCTCCACCCCAAGCCCGGGACCGACACGGCGCTCGCCATGGCCATGGCGAGCGTCATCGTGGGGGAACGCCTCTACGACGTCGCGCACGTCAAGGAGCAGACCGACCTGCCGTTTCTCGTGCGCGACGACACGCGAAAGCTGCTGCGCGCCTCGGACCTCGAGGCCGGCGCGAGCTCGGAGGTCTTCTGCGTATGGGACCTCGCACGAGATCGGCTGGCGCATCCGCCGGGCTCGCAGGGCTCCCCGCAGAGAACGCTGCGCCTGGCGGGCGTCGATCCGGCGATCGAGGGGTCGTGGGAGGTGCGGCTGCGCGACGGGCGGACGGTCACCGTGCGCCCGGTGTTCGAGCGGCTCGGGGACGTCCTGCGCGAGCACACGCCGGAGATCGCAGCCCGCATCACCGGCGTCGGCGCACGGACCATCGAGCGCGTCGCCCGCGAGTACGCGACGCGCAAGCCCGCCCTGATCCACAGCGGCTGGGGCCTGCCCAAGCTCTATCACGGCGACCTGCTCGAGCGCGCCATCATCCTGCTCTCGGCCTTGACGGGAAACACCGGCCAGGTGGGCGGCGGCTTCTGGACCGGCGGCCTGATCCCGCAGGAGGGTCTCGACCTGCTCTCGGCACCGCTCGCGGCCAAGCTGCGCAAGGCTCGCACGGGCAGCGCCGCCGCCTGGCTCTACGTGCACGCCGGCCTGCGCGAGCTGCAGAGCCGCTGGATCCCGACGCCCGGACCGAAGTCGGGCGACGAATACGTCATGGAGGCGATCGAGCGGCACTGGATGCCGGTCTTCCCCCCTCCGGGGAAGGAGCCGCGCGCGCTCATCGAATGCGGCTCGAACCTCCTGCGCCGCGCGCGGATGAACCACGTCGTGCGCGAGCGCCTCTGGCCGAAGCTCGGGCTCGTGCTCACGATCGACTTCCGCATGAGCTCGACCGCGATGCAGTCGGACTACGTCCTGCCCGCCGCGAGCTGGTACGAGACGTTCGGGATCAAGTTCACCGACACCAAGATCCCCTACTTCGTCCTGAAGGGGCAGGCCGTGCGCCCGGTCGGCGAGTCGCGCGACGAGTGGGCGATCTTCGCGCTGCTCGCCAAGAAGATGCAGGAGCTCGCCCCCAGCCTGGGCGTGACGACGCAGCAAGACGAGCTGCTCGGCATCACCCGCGACTACCGCCGGCTGTACGACGACTTCACCGAGGGCGGGAGGTGGCCCGAGGACGTCGACGGGCGGGTGATCGTCGAGGAGATCATGCGCAACTCGACGTGCTTCCAGGGCGTCTCCCTCGAAGAGCTCGAGCGCAAGGGCATCGCCCACTGGAGCAACGCGGGGCCGGCGATGCACCGCGCCTACGGCAAGACCGGAGACTACGTGGCCGGCAAGCCCTTCACCCCGGCCACGGACTTCACGGAGAAGAAGCAGCCCTGGCCGACGGCGAGCGGCCGCCAGCAGTTCTACGTCGACCACGACTGGTTCCTCGAGTTCGGCGAGGAGCTACCGGTGCACCGCGACCCGCCGCGCATGGGCGGCGAGCACCCGCTGCGCATCACCTGCGGGCACACCCGCTGGGGCATCCACTCGCAGTGGCGCGACGACGCCCTGATGCTGCGACTGCAGCGTGGCCAGCCGATCGTCTACCTCAACTCGACGGATGCCGCGGCGCGCGGCATCGCCGACGGAGACCTGGTCGAGGTGTTCAACGACGTCGGCCGCTACCGCGTCCGGGCGCTCGTCACTCCCGCCATGCAGCCGGGCCAGGTGCACACGTACCACGCCTGGGAGACCTTCATGTTCGCCGGCGGCAAGAGCCACGCCGGGGTCTTCGCCTCGCAGCTCAAGCCGCTGGGCATGGTCGGCAACTACGGGCACCTGGTATACCAGCCGCTCTACTACCAGCCGAACAACGTCGACAAGGGCACGTGCGTCGACGTGCGCCGGGTCCGGGACGCCGCGACACCCGGCGAGCCTCTGCCGGCGGGAGCGCTCGGGTGAGCCGCACCCGCGCCCGGGAGCGGATCGAGCACGGCGCGCGGCGCACCCCGGCTCGGCGCGTCGCGGCGGGCGAAGCCCGACGGAGCCGGTAGCGGACGGCGGGAGGCCTTCTTCGACCATGACCAGCGAGCGCAAGGGAGCCCGCGCAACGGACGCGTCGACGGATGGCGCGGGCACGCGGATGGACGGCAAGGTCGCGCTCGTGACGGGTGCAGCCGGCGGCATCGGCCGGGCCGCTGCCCTGGCCTTCGCCCGCAGGGGAGCGAGGGTGGTCGTGGCGGACCTGCAGCAGGCGGCCGTCGAGGCCGCACGGACGGTGGCGCTGATCGGCGATGCCGGCGGCACGGCGGTCTCGATCGCCGTCGACGTCAGCCGCGCCACCGAGGTCCGGGCGCTGGTGGCGCGCACGGTGGCCGAGTACGGCCGGCTCGACTACGCCCTGAACAACGCCGGGACGTGCGGCGCGCCGGCGGGCATCGTCGACTGCACCGAGGAGCAGTGGGCCGCGACCATCGCCGTCAACTTGACCGGCGTGTGGCTGTGCATGAAGCACGAGATTCCCGAGCTGCTCCGGGCGGGCGGCGGGGCGATCGTCAACACCGCCTCGGGCGCGGGACTGGTCGGCTTCGCAGGCCTGCCCGCCTACGTCGCCAGCAAGCACGGCGTGGTGGGGCTCACGAAGTCGGCCGCGCTCGAGCTCGCCCAGAGAAACGTCCGGGTGAACGCCATCTGCCCCGGGACCACATGGACGCCGATGATGCAGGCTCTCGTCGGCGGCAGCGAGACGATGGAGCGGGAGCTGCGCGCGGCGTCGCCCTTCGGCCGCATGGCCCGGGCCGAGGAGGTGGCCGAGGCCGCGGTGTGGCTGTGCAGCGACGCCGCCTCGTTCGTGAACGGCGTGGCCCTGCCAGTCGACGCGGGCGAGGTCGCGCGGTAGCCGCACCGAGCACGCCCCACGGCGCAAAGCGGACCAGGACGACACGGGTAGGGACGGCCGATGCCAGAGGCGAGATCGAGAGAGCCGGCCGAAGGCCCGGGGCATCGCCGCGAGGACCTGCCCCGGGTCACCGGCAAGGCGACTTACGTCGACGACGTTCACCTGCCCGCGATGGTCCACATGCGCGTGCTGCGCAGCCCTCTCGCGCACGCGCGCATCCGGCGCATCGACCCGAGCGCCGCGCTCGCAATGCCCGGCGTGGTGGCCGTGGTCACGGGGCAGGATGCGCGCGAGCTCGCCCCGCCGCTGCCCACCATGTCGGGCGCGATACCGGGCTTGAAGATTCCCGAGCACCGCGTGCTGGCGATCGACGAGGTCCGCTTCGTCGGCGAGGGCGTGGCGGCCGTCGTGGCATCGGATCCCTACCTGGCCTGCGACGCCCTCGAGCGAATCGACGTGGAGTACGAGCCGCTACCGGTGGTCGTCGACCCCGAGGCGGCCCTGGCACCCGGCGCCCCCTTGGTGCACCGCGAGCTGGGTGACAACGTCGCTTTTCGGCTGCGCCTGGGCGACGACGCCGCGGCGGCCCTGCGGCGCTCCGACCTGGTCGTCGCGCAGCGCATGGAAAACCCACGCGTGCTCCCGAGCCCGATGGAGACGCGCGGCATGGTTACCCACTACCGGCCCGACGACGAGAAGCTCACCGCCTGGGTCGCAACCCAGGTTCCCCACATCCTGCGCACCCACCTCTCCCGGATGCTCGGCCTGCCCGAGGACCGGGTGCGCGTGATCGCACCGGACGTCGGGGGAGCGTTCGGCACCAAGCTCAACGTCTATGCCGAGGAGGTCCTGACGGCGGCGTTGTCGATGCGCCTGGCAAGGCCCGTCAAGTGGATCGAGGACCGCTGCGAGCACATGCTCGCCACGACCCATGGCCGCGGCCAGGCGGCCTGCGTCGAGGCTGGAGTGTCGAGCGACGGCTCGCTCACCGCCCTGCGGGTACGCATCACGGCCGACCTCGGCGCGTACCTGCAGATGCTGACGCACGTGATCCCCACGCTGACCGCCGTGGCGGTGCCGGGCTGCTACCGGGTGCCCGCCTGCGAGGTCGAGGTGGTCGGGGTCTTCACCAACAAGACGCCGACGGACGCTTATCGCGGGGCCGGCCGGCCCGAGGCCAACTACTACATCGAGCGCACGATGGACCTGCTGGCGGCGCGGCTGCGCCTGGACCCGGCAGAGATGCGACGCCGCAACTTCATCCGCCGAGACCAGTTCCCCTATACGACCAGCATGGGCCTGGTCCTCGACACGGGGGACTACGAGCTCACCCTGGGCCGCGCCCTCGAGACGCTCGGCTACGCGCAGCTCCGCGGCGAGCAGGCGCGGCTGCGCCGCCAAGGCCGCTACCTGGGCGTCGGCCTCTCGACCTGGGTCGAGCAGTGCAGCTTCGGGCCGACCGCCCGCATGGTTCCAGGCTTCGCCCCGGGCGGATGGGAAGCCGCCACGGTCCGCGTGGCGCCCAGCGGCAGGGTGACGATTCTCACCGGGACGTCCCCGCACGGCCAAGGCGTGGCGACCACGTTCGCCCAGATGGCGGCCGCCGAGCTCGGAGTCCCCGTCGACGACGTCCAGGTGCTCCACGGCGACACCGACGTGGTACCGCACGGCGTGGGCACCATGAGCGCTCGCTCCCTCGCCGTGGGGGGCAGCGCCCTCCTCCTCTGCCTCCGGCAGATCCAGGAGAAGGCCAAGCGCATCGCCGCGCGGAGCTGGCATGTGGAGGAGGAGCGCCTGCTCTATGACGATGGGCGGATTCGCCTGCGCGACGCGCCCGAGAGCGGCATGAGCCTCGGCGAGGCGGCCGCGCTTGCACACGCGACCGACGGCGAAGCGGCCGGCGCGAAATCGGGGCTGGAGGCCACCAGCACCTTCGACCCGCCCAACTTCACCTATCCCTTCGGGGCTCACATCTGCGTCGCCGAGGTGCACACCGGCACGGGCGAGGTCGAGATCCTGCGCTACGTCGCGGTGGACGACTGCGGCGTAGTCGTGAACCCGCCCGTGGTGGAGGGGCAGGTCGCGGGCGGGATCGCGCAGGGGATCGGCCAGGCCCTGCTCGAGAGGGTGGCCTACGACGACGACGGCCAGCCGACGACCGGCTCCCTCATGGACTACCCGCTGCCCACCTGCGCGCTGCTCCCGCAAATCGAGCTGGACCGCACCGAGACGCCCACGCCGGTGAATCCGCTGGGCGCCAAGGGGGTCGGGGAATCGGGAGCACTGGCCGCTCCACCCGCCGTGGTCAACGCCGTGATGGACGCGCTCGCCCCGCTGGGCATCGAGCACATCGACATGCCGCTTTCACCAGACCGGGTCTGGCAGGCCCTGCGACGCGTAGCCGGCGCCTAGAAGCGCCCGCGGCACGCCGGCTCGGCTCGAGCCTCGAGGTCCGTCTCGTGCGCCCACCGCCGGAGCGCGACGCGGCTTCCGGGGCCGCTGGCCAACCGCTCGAGCGCGCTTCTCGAACGTGAGAACGAGCCGCAGCCGGACTCCGCGGGCTGGGAAAGGATGCGGCCGCGCGCCGCCCGGAGGCGCTGGAGCGGACGAGCATGGGCGAGGCCGACCGTGGCGCCCGAGCCTGGTGCGAAACCTGCAACGCGACCTTGAGGGTCGGGCTGCGCGGAGTGAAGCCAGTGGCAGTGACGGGCGCGGCGAGCGACTCGCTTGGAGCAGGGCGCCCTGCGGTCGGGTCGCGCTGCGCCACAGGGACGTCAGAGGCTCGAGGCCCCCGAGGAGCGGAGCACGGGGGTTCGCACGAGTCTTCGGCGAGGAGCATTTGGAGAAGAGAGCCGGGTGTGCCCAGCGCGGCGTTGTCGCGGCCAAGACTCGCCGGTCACCGAAGGAAGGCAGCCGCGGCGCCCGCTGCCGCCCGCCCGGGCCTGCGGCACAGCGCAGGAGGAGCCACGCATGGCAGGCCTCGACAGGGACACGCTCGACGCCGCGCTTGCGGCGCTCGATGATTTCGCCACGCGCCACCTGCCCGAGGAGAAGCTCCTCGAGCTGGACGCCAAGGACGAGTTTCCCGCCGACATCGTGCGCGCGATGTGCGGGCCCGAGCTCGGCATCCAGCTCTTCTTCCTCTCCGAGGAGCATCACGGCATGGGCGCGGGTGCGTTCGACCTCTACCGCATCTGCGAGCGCATGGCGCGGGTCGACCTGGGCGTCGCCACGGGCCTGCTCGCGACCTTCCTCGGCAGCGAGCCGATCAGCGTCGGCGGCACCCCAGAGCAGCGCCAGCGCTGGCTCACCCGCATCGCCGACGAGGGCCTGCTCATGGCCTACGGTGCGACCGAGCCGGCCGCCGGAAGCGACCTGGCCGCGCTGCGCACCGTCGCAACGCGCGTCGAGGAGGGGGGCCGGATCGTCGGCTACCGGATCAGCGGAGCGAAGCAGTGGATCAGCAACGGCGGCGTCGCCGATCTCTACTGCATCCTGGCCAACGCCCCAGGTGGCCCGAGCTGGTTCGTCCTGGAGAAGGACACGCCCGGGCTGGAGCATGGCAAGCCGGAGGACAAGCACGGCATCCGGGCGAGCAACACGGCTGCCCTCTCCCTCGACGAGGCCTTCGTCGATGCCGACCGCCTGGTCGGCGAGGCCGAGGGCTCGGGCCTCCTCCAGGCCCAGGCGGTCTTCGGCTACACGCGCCTGATGGTCGCCGCGTTCGGTCTCGGTGCCGGCTGGGCGGCGCTCGACCGTGCGATCCACTACTCGACCACACGGATGCAGGCGGGCGGTCCTCTCTCCGAGAAGCAGGGCTACACGCACAAGCTGATCGTGCCCCACGCCATTCGCCTGGAAGCGGCTCGCGCCTACATCGAGGACGTCGCCGGACGCATCGACGCCGGCGAGCAGGGTCTGAACACCGAGGGCGCGATCGCCAAGTACGCCGCCACCGAAGCGGGCAACCAGGCCGCGGAGGCGGCCATCCAGGCACTCGGCGGGTACGGCTACACGCGCGAGTACATGGTCGAGAAGATCAAGCGCGACGTGCGCATCACGACGATCTACGAGGGCACCTCCGAGATCATGGAGATGACCATCGCCCGGGACCGCTGGCAGCTCCACCTGAAGACCCGCGGTCGCCACTTCCACGATCGGGCCCGCGAGCTCGAGGAGCTCGACGCCCGCTCGCCGCAAGTCGGCGCGGCTGCTGCGGCGCTGGCCCTGCACGCGCTCGCCGAGGTGATGGAGCGCGCTCGCGTCGCTCGCCTCACCCGCCACCAGCACCTCCTGCTCCGCCTCGGGGAGATGATCGCGACCGCCGAGGTCGCCGACAGCATGGCGCGGCGGGCTGCGGCCGCGGCCGACGGCCGCCTCGTCGAGAAGACCAACCAACGCTTCCCGCCCGCCGTCCTGGCCGCCATGGCACGGACCCATGCCCGCGACGCTGCGGCACGGGTCGCCGGCGAAGGGCTGGCCTGTGTGTGTGGCGCCGGCGGGGTGGGCGACGCCGAGGTTGGCGGGCTCGAGCAGGCCCTGGGCCTGGCGGCGATCCACCGCGGCCAGCGCGGCCTGCTCGCGGACATGGACGCAGTGGCCGACGGGCTCTACGGCCGGACGCCCGCGGCAGGGCAGCAGGCGGCGTGACGGGCAACGTGAAGGGATTCGGCATCATGAAGCCTGGGATGGACGAGGAGACCGCTCACCGCGCGATCGCGGTGGTCGGCGTGGGCGCGATCCTTCCGGACGCGCCGGACGCGACCACGTTCTGGCAGAACGTCAAGCAAGGGCGCTACAGCATCACCGAGGTCACGCCCGATCGCTGGGATCCCGCGCTCTACTACGACGCCGACCCGGGCGCTGCCGACAAGACCTACTCGAAGATCGGCGGCTGGGTGCGCCAGCTCGAGTGGGATCCGATGCGCTGGCGCCTGCCGATCCCGCCGCGTGTCGCCGAGGCGATGGACGACGGCCAGAAGTGGGCGATCGCCTGCACGCGCCAGGCACTCTCCGACTACGGCTACCCCGAGCGACCGCTCGACCCCGAGCGGACCTCCGTGGTCCTGGGCAACGCCATGGCGGGCGAGAAGCACTACTGGACCGCGCTGCGCATCTTCTACCCCGAGCTCGCACGCGCCCTCGACCAGGCGCCGAGCTTCGCCGCCCTGGCCGGGGATGCGCGCCGGGCGATCGCCCGTGAGGCCCAGGCGGCGCTGGCCGGCCGGCTCCCGGAGATCACCGAGGACACCATGCCCGGCGAGCTCGCCAACTGCATCGCCGGGCGGGTCGCCAACCTGTTCAACTTCAACGGCCCGAACTACGTCGTCGACGCGGCCTGCGCCTCGGCCCTGGCCGCGATCGCCTCGGCGGCCGGCGGCCTGATCGACGGCACCTGCGACGCGGTGGTCACCGGCGGCATCGACCGCAACATGGGGATCAACGCCTACGTCAAGTTCTGCAAGATCGGCGCGCTCTCGGCCACGGGCACGCGCCCCTACGCCGACGGAGCGGACGGCTTCGTGATGGGCGAGGGGGCGGTCGTCTTCCTGCTCAAGCGCCTGGCGGACGCCGAGCGCGCGGGCGACCGGATCTACGCCGTGCTGCGCGGCCTGGGCGGCTCGAGCGACGGCCGAGGCAAGGGGATCACGGCGCCGAACCCGGTGGGCCAGAAGCTCTGCCTGCTGCGCGCCTGGCACGACGCCGGCCTCTCTCCGGCATCGGTCGGCCTGGTCGAGGGGCACGGAACCTCGACCAGGGTCGGCGACGTCGTCGAGGTGGAGAGCCTGAGCGAGGTTCTCGCCGGCTTCGGCCTCGCCCCGGGCTCGGTTGCCCTGGGGTCGGTCAAGTCGAACATCGGACACCTGAAAGCGGCGGCCGGGGCTGCGGGGCTGCTCAAGGCGGTGCTGGCCCTGCACGAGAAGGTGCTCCCGCCGAGCCTGCACTGCGAGCGTCCCAACCCGAGCCTCGACTTCCGCCGCTCGCCCGTCGCGGTGAACACCGAGCTGCGCCCGTGGGAAGCGCCGCGCGGCGGCGGGGTGCGCACCGCCGGGGTGAGCGCCTTTGGCTTCGGGGGCACGAACTTCCACGCCGTGCTCGAGGAGTTCGTGCCGGGCCGGCTCGAGAGCCGCGCCACTCGGCCAGCCCGTGCTTCCGCCGAGGCCGTCGCACCGTCGAGCGGCGCAGCGACGGCAGGCGGCCCCGCCGCCGAGGCGCGGGCCGAGCTTGGGCTTCGTGCGCCCCTGCGCGGCGCCCTGGTCCTGGGCGCGGCGAGCGAGCAAGAGCTCGCTGCCCGGCTCGATGCCGT
>CAZGUU010000088.1:0-17073 GCA_964529315.1 uncultured Enterobacteriaceae bacterium | reverse complement strand
GACCAGCCCCGCGGCTGCCAGGCCGCGCCTTCCGCCCTGCGCACTCCGTCGAGCCATGCCGCCCTCCTTGCCGACCAGCGCCGCAGCGACGACCCCATCCGCCGTGCCGCGTGCCCGCGCGCCACGCCTGCTGCACGCTTGCGCACCGGCGCTGCCACGTCCACCCGCTCTGGGCGCTGCTTCGGCGGGACGACTCGCGTGCTTGAGCCGGCGTGTGCTCGAAGCCGCTCGGCGCGCACCCGCCATCCGACTCGACGCGGGACACCTGCACTCCCACCGGATCGGCGACGCCCGCCGCCGACTCGACGCTGAGGCCCACGGGCCCTCTCAGCGCGCGACGCTCGCCCTCCGGCCGACTTCCTTGCGACCGGCCGCGACGAGCAGCGAGAGCGCGAGCACGGCCATCGCCGCCATCAGCGCCGCGTACACCGCCATGCCCGCCGTGAGACCCACCAGGTCGGCCACCGCCGACATCGCCAGGGGGATGGTGATCTGGCCGATGCCCGCAGCGGCGATCAGCAGGCTCGTCACCCGCGCCACGCTCGCCGGGCGCAGCCGGCCGCCCAGCGCGAGGCCAGCGGGGAAGATCCCGGCGAAGCCCAAGCCCGTCGCCGCCAAACCCACCACCGCGAGCCACGGCGCTGGCGCGGCCAGCGCCGCGGCGAAGGCCGTGGCGGAGAACGCGGTCGAGGCGAGCAGCAGGCGCTCCTCGCCCACCCGGTGCCCGAGCGCCGTCAGCACGATCCGCCCCACCGTCAGGCCCATCCAGTAGCCGGCAACCCCCCGCCCGGCCGCGGCCAGCGGCAGCCCGCGCACCGACGTCAAGTACTCGGTGGCCCACGACCCGATCCCGGCCTCGCAGCCGACGTAGAGGCCGAGCAGCGCGGCCAGCGGCAGCATCGCGCGGAGCAGGGCCCGCAGGTCGCCGACCTCCGCCGAGGCCGCCTCGCCGGGACCGGCCGCGGCGTCGGGCACGGCACGCCAGCCCAGGCCGACCAGGCCGATCAGGGCGCCCCCGACCAGGAACGGCCCGCGCCAGGAGAGGCCCGAGGCGACGGCCTGCGTGGCCAGCGCCGGTGCGACGAACGAGCCCACGCCGAAGAACAGGTGCGTGAAGTTGAGCAGGTTCGTCGAGCGCTCGCCGCCCACGCGAATGAGCAGCGTATTGGCCGCCACCTCCATCACGCCGATGCCGAGCCCGGCCACGAGCAGCATCGCCGCACCCGCGACCCAGCTCGACGCCAGCCCGAAGCCCGCCACGCCTGCGGCGAGCAGCAGAACCGACGTCGAGAGCGTGCGCCGCATGCCCGCCCGCTCCACGATGCGCGCCGCGGCGAGCACCGAGGTCAGGTGGCCGGCGGGCAGGCAGGCGAGCATCGAGCCGGCCTCCATCCAGCCCATGGCGAAGCGCTCGACGAGCACCGGCAGCAGGCTTCCGGGCAAAGTCAAGCATATTCCCACCGCGGCGAAGGAGCCGGAGGCGAGCGTCGCCGCCAGCTTCGGCCGCTCGGCCCGCACCCGAGCGCCGGGCTCGGGTGCGGCTCCGCCGCTCGAGCCGCGCATCAGAGGGCGCGCGCCAGGTACTCGTCGGTGTTCGCGCGGATGCGCCGGCGCTTCTCCTCGAGGTCCTCCTCGACGATCCGCTCGTCGGGGGTCACCTTGAAGAGCGGCTGGCCCTTGCGCACCACGAGGCCGTCGCTCGGCACGAGCAGCTCGTCGGCGCGGCCTGGGAACGGCGCGTAGACCTTGTTGAACATCTTCATGACCTCGATGATGTAGAGCGGCTCGCCCTTATCGAAGTGCGATCCCCGGGTCACGAAGGGCTCGAGGTGCGGCGCCTCGCGCGAGTAGTAGGTGCCGCCCATGGCCGCGACGATCTCGTCCGCACGGGTTGCTGGCGGTGGGACGAGCACGCGGCGCATCGCCTCCTGGTGCTGCGGGTCGAGCAGGCGCTCGGGGATGACCACGCCCAGGTCGTCGTCGAGGCGCAGCTCGTAGAAGCCCACCTTGGCGGCGATCATCGGCAGCACGGCGAGGATCTCGAGACCGAGCTGGTGGCCGGCGTGCGCCGCGCGCACCCGCGCCCAGGCCGGCGCCTCGACTCCGAAGGCGGGCGCCTGGCCGCGCAGCGTGCGATCGAGCGCCGGCCACTCGACACCGCGAGCCCCGCGCTCGGCGAGCCGCGCGTAGAAGCCCAGCGCCGTGTCCAGCATCTGCTTGTCGTGGTCCCAGATGCGGTGCGCCGCGGCGGCCTGCGGGTCGTCGAGGTGGAGCAACGCGTAGGTCTCGGCCAGGATCTCCACCGGATTGCGCCGCCACACCACACGCTTGCCCTCGATGGCGAAGTCCTCGCGGTGTGCGCTGAGCCACGCGGAGAGGAAGTGCGGCTCCTCGACCAGCATGTGGATGGGCCGCTCGAGCAGAGTCTCCTTGAGCGCCAGCACCTGGCGCGTCGCCGCCAGGGCCTCCTTGGCGGCGCCCTCGGTCGCGTGGCGGGCGATGCGCTCGAAGGCGTACTCGAAGTCGATCGACTGCGCCTCGCGGGCGATCTCTCCGACCAGCGTCAGGTAGGGCACGACGAAGCGCGTCGTCGGCTTCGCCCAGACGTCGCGCGCGAGGAACCAGGTGAGCAGTCCGTAGTGGAACTCGAGGTTGGTGGCGAGATCCATGCCGCGCAGCGTGGTGCGGCGCAGGATCTCGACCAAACGCGCCCAGCTCTCGGCGCGGTCGGCCCCGGTGGCGAGCAGGAGCGCGACGTTGGAGTCGTACGCTCCCGCCAGCCGGTAGCGCATGAACAGCCCGGTATCCGGGTTCTTGATGCAGATCCCCTGATCGTCGCGGATCTCTCCGTCGATCGGGTCGGACCAGGAGATGATCATCCCTCCGGCGGCGGGCGCGAGCGCGCGATCCGTGGCGTTGAGCCGCGCCTCGATCGCCGCGCCGTCGCGCCCGATGCGCGTCGGGCGCGGCAGGCGTCGCTTGTGCCGGGCGACGATCGCCATGCACTCGACCAGCGAGTGGACGTCGAAGAAGTCCGCGGGGTCGTCGGGATTGGCGAAGCGCAGAGCGTAGCAGAGCTCGGAGACCCGGTGCTCGACCTGGATGCGGGTGTTCACCTCCATGAAGTAGTGGCGCGAGCCGTCGACGATGCACTCGAAGGTCGAGGCCGAGTCGAGGCCCACCGCTCGGCCGAAGCGCTCCGCCTCGTCTTCCATGCGGCACAGCACGCCCAGGTCCGCCTCGAGCATTCTCGCGCGGGCCTCGGCCCCCTGGGCGCGCGCCTGGGCGATCGTGGCGCGCAGTCCCTCCTGGGTGATCGACACCTCGACCAGCTTCTGCTCGTGCATCTGCAGCGAGCAGTCGCGCCCACCGAGCGAGATGCACCACTCGCCGTTGCCGACCAGCTGGATCTCGTTGTGGCGCGTGGTCTCGACGTTCAGCTCGATCAGCATGTTCTTGTTGTCGCCCGCGCCGGTCGCCTTGACCTCGCTCAGCACCTCGCGGACCAACCCGGGCACGGCCTCGGCGTCGGAAAAGATGCGCTGCCCCTTGCCGCCGCCACCGCCGATCGCCTTCAGGCGGAAGCGCCGGCCGGGGTTCTCGGCGAGCAGGCGCTCTGCCTCGCGCCGGATCTGCTCGGCCAGCTCGTCGACGGTGAACAGGTCGAGGTGTCGGGCGTGGGCTGCCTCGAGGATGCGCTCGGCGAGCGTGCCGAGGCCGAGCTCCGCGTCGTCGATCCCGGGAACCTCGAGGCCGGCCTCGCGCGCCAGGCGACGCAACGCCGCCGGGTCGGGGTGCTTGGCGAGCAGCGTGCGCGCGGTCGCGTCGTTCAGACCGGGCGTGACCGAGACGCCGTTCTCGATCGCCGTCCGCTTGGCCTCGTCCTTGGCTCCCGCAGCCCGCTGAGTGGCGGAGCACGGGCCGACGAAGCCGATGCCCGCGTCCTCGAGCGCGCGGACGAAGCCGTGGTCCTCGGCCATGAAGCCGTAGCCGGCGAAGACGTAGCCGTAGCCGTGCGCGCGGCAGATCTCGACGATCTGCCCGATGCGCTGGTCGCGCTCCTCCTTGCTCGCGCCCGTGTAGTCGGGGACCGCGTGCACGCGGCGCGGGTCCATGACGCGCAGCTCCGGCGAGAGCGCGCGGGAGAAGACGATGCTGTCGCGCTCCGAGAGCAGCATGCCGACGCGCGCCATGCCCATCTCGCGGAAGACGTCGATCGCCTCCTTGCGGATCGGGCCGCGGCAGACGATCAGCACGCCCATGTCCTCGCAGGAGAACGAGCGCACCCAGGCCGAGCTGGAGCGGGCCAGGCGACGGTCGCGGTGGACGAGTGGATTGCCCCCGGCCGCCGGGGGCGCCTGCGGCGAGCCCATCAGTGGAACTCCCGCTGCACGGACTGCATCGGTCCGGGCGTGTAGTGGCGCAGCAGGAACTCCAGGCTGCGCCCGAGCACCGCGCGCAGCTCCGCGGGCATGACGATCTCGGAGATCGAGCCCAGGCTCAGCGCCTCGCGCGGGTTCATCAGCTCGCGCTCGTAGCGCTGGTTGAACTCCGCCTCCTGCAGCCGCAACCACTCGCCGACCTCCTGCTGCGCCTCGGCGCGAGCCTCCTCGGGCGAGGCGCCCGCCGCTACCCGCGAGGCGATCTCGTCGCGCAGCCGCGCCGCCGCCGCCTCGCGGACGCTCCGGAGCTCCTGCTTGTAGACGAACTCCTTGCCGGCCGTGCCCATCACCGCCAGGCGGGTCGTGGGCAGGGCGAGCACCAGGTCGGCGCCGGTCGCGTAGCTGTTGAACGCTGCGTAGGCGCCACCGAAGGCGTTGCGCAGGATCAGCAGGATGCGCGGGGTGCGCAGGTCGATGATCGAGTCGAGCATCGCCCGGCCGGCCTGGACGATGCCGCGGCTCTCCTGGTCGCGGCCGGGCAGGAAGCCGGTGGTGTCCTCGATGAAGATCATCGGGATGTTGTAGATGCTGCAGAAGCGCACGAAGCGCGCGATCTTGTAGGCGCAATCGACGTCGATCTGGCCGCTGGCCACGGCACTGTTGTTCGCCACGAAGCCGACCACGTGCCCGCCCAGGCGGCCGAAGGCGGTGATCGCGTTGCGCGCCCGGTCGGGCTGCAGCTCGAAGTAGTCGCCGTGGTCGCAGACCCGCTCGATGAGGACCGACACGTCGATCGGCGTGTTGAAGCCGGTCGGCGAGTTGAAGGCCTTGCGCAGCAGCGTGTCGATCTCGTCGGTCCTGCGGTCGATCGGGTCCGAGGTGCGCTCCCAGGGCGCAAGCACCTGGTTCGAGCTCGGCAGGTAGCTGAGCAGGCGCTCCGCGGTGCGCAGCGCGCCCACCTCGTCGGCCACGGTCAGGTCGGCGACACCGCTCGCCCCGTGCACCTTGGGCCCGCCCAGGTCGTCGGGCGTCACGTCCTCGCCGAGCACGCTCTTGATCACGCCGGGTCCGGTCAGGCCGAAGAAGGTGTTCGCCGGCTGGATGACGAAGCTCCCCTGGCGCGGCAGGTAGGACCCACCGCCCGCGTTGAAGCCGAACATGCACATGATGCTCGGCGCCACGCCGCTGATCTTGCGCAGGGCGGTGAAGGCCTCGGCGTAACCGTCGAGCCCACCCACGCCGGCCGGGACGAACGCCCCGGCGCTGTCGTTCATGCCGATCAGCGGCATGCCCCGGTTGCCGGCCAGGTAGATCAGGTTGGCCAGCTTGCGGCCGTTGGTCGCGTCCATCGAGCCGGCGCGCACCGAGAAATCGTGCCCGTAGAGAGCGACGTCGCGTCCACGGATGCGCAGGATGGCCGTCACCAGAGAGGCGCCGTCGAGGTTCTTGCCCCAGTTCTGGTAGAGGATGGTCGGCTGCACGCCCTCGTCCTGGAGCACCTCGATGCGCTCCCAGACGGTCATCCGGTCCCTGGCGTGCTGGCGCAGAACCTGCACCGTCCCGGCGGCGCTGAAGGGGCGCCGGCGCAGCTCGGCACCCTCGAGCATCGCCCGGTCGTAGGGGCCGGGCTCGGCGGAACCGGCCGCCGCGGCGCGTGTCCGGTCCTCGTCCTCGGCCAGCGGATCGTCCAGGGCCGGGGTGACGGTGGTCGATCGTGCCATGTTCGCGTCGTCCCTCGATCTCTCGCTCTTGCGGGCGGCGCACGGCGCCCACGCCTCGCGGACCCGGGGCCCGCGGCCCGGTCCTTATAGCAGGCGATCTGCCGGCTCCTACCCCCGGCAGGGGCTGCGGGGCCTCGCCGCCCCCGCGGCCTGACGAGCTGTGCGGCGGCGGTTGTCCTGGTGACGCGATTCGCGTAGCTGAGCGGGCGCGCCGCGGACGAGCGACGAGGGACGAGGAGGGGCCATGGCAGCGATCAGCGAGCAGGCGGAAGAGACGGCACGGGCCGGGCTAGGGCATCGAGGTCCTCGGGGCCGAGCTCCGGGCGCGCTCGCGGCCGGGGCAGCGCTGGGAGTGATCGCCGCCGCCATGGCCGGTGTGCTCGGAGCTGCGCCGGCCACCGCGACAGAGAAGGCTGCCTCGCCTCCCGCAGGAGTGCCCGCCGAAGTCCGCGTCGGGATCACGCCGAACTACCCGCCGCTCGCGTTCAAGGAGTACGGCGCGATCGCCGGCATCGAGCCCGACCTCGCGGGCCAGCTCGCCCAGATGCTCGGCGTTCGCTTCACGCTGGTCGAGGTGCCCTGGGACGAGCTCGTCGAGGCGCTCGCCGAGCGCAAGGTGGACGTCGTCATGTCGGGCGTCTCGATCACCGAGCGGCGCAAGAAGCTGGTCGGCTTCACCCAGCCCTACCTCGAGATCGGGCAGATGGCACTGATCCGCAAGGCCGACATGACCCGCCTCTCCGACCCGGGGGCGATGAACCGCAAGGGCGTGCGCGTCGGCGTCGAGCGGCTGACGACGGGGGCGCGCTGGGCCCGTGACCAGCTCGACCAGGCGACGATCGTCGAGGTCGACTCGATCGACGCCGGCGTGCGAGCGCTGCGCGACGGCAAGATCGACTACTTCGTCCACGACGCGCCGACCGTCTGGCGCGTGAGCGGCCGCTTCGACGACGCCGACGATCAGCTGATCGGCCTCTACCGGCCGCTGACCCAGGAGCAGCTGGCATGGGCCGTGCGCAAGGAGGACGCCGCGACGCTCGGCGCCGCGCTCAATCTCGCCCTGGCGCAGCTCGTCGCGGAGGGCAAGCTGCAACCGATCCTCGACCGCTGGATCACCGTGAAGAAGGTGAGCCGCGAGATCGCGCCAGCTCGCTAGACGCAAGGCGCGCGGCGTGGCTTCCCCGACGGCGAGGCGCACGCTTCAGGCGGCGGTCGTGCTGGGCGTGGCGGCGGTCGCCCATCTCACCTTCTACGCCGCAACACCGCCCGTGCTGTGGGCCGACTCGGAGCGCTTCGCCAACCACGGTTTCGCCTTCCTGCGCGCGCTGCGCCGGGGTGGCTGGGACCACTGGACGCCACCGGCCTACCCCGCCCTACTGCGCCTGATCCTCGTCGCCACCGACTCGCCAGCGGGCGTGGCTCTCGTGCAGCAGGTGCTGGCCATCGCCACCTGCTGGATCGTCTGGCGCGCCGCGCGCCGCCTGTTCGCCGAGGGCCCGGCCCTGCTCGGCGCGGTCCTGGTCGCCCTGGCCCCGGCGCGCCACTACTACGCCCAGACGCTGCTCTCGGAATCGCTGGCCGAGCTCCTGCTGACGCTCGGCACTGCGAGCCTGGTTTTCGCCGCGGACGCGCCCCCTCGGCGCATGCTCGCCTGGCGGGCCCTGGCCGGCATCGCCCTGGGGGCAGCGGCATTGACCCGGACGAACCTGCTGCCCGCAGGGCTGCTCGCCTGCCTCCTGCCCACCTGGCCGTCTCGCTGCGCGCCGATCGCGCGCGGCACCCCGCCGCTCCTGCACGCTGCCGGCGCGCCGCCCATCGGATCGGCGACCGGGTCGGCGCGCACCTGGCCAGCGGCGATCCCGGGGATGGCCGCGACCGCCCTGTGCCTGGCGCTGGTCCTGACGCCGTGGCTCGCCTTCAACGCGCGGCGCGGGATCTACGGCATCACGGGCAACGCGGGCTGGCAGCTCACCACGTTCGCCAACGCCCGGCAGGTCGGCGAGCCGATCGACATCTCCGCGTACCGCCAGGGCGAGGGCGCCGGCGGGCGCAGCGACATGCAGCTCGCGCTGGCGGCGTTCGGGCGTATCGCCCGCCATCCCGCCGCCTACCTCGCTGGAGTCTGGCAGGCCGCGATCGGCACCATGGGGCCCTGGAGCGAGCGCGGCGACGTGGTCAGGGAGATCCCGTCCTGCCGCGGCTTGCCGCCCAAGCAGCCGCTGCGCGGCTTCTCCGCGCCCGTCGCGGGCGATCCCGATCCGACCCGCTGCGCGGTCCACGCGGTGCTCTGCGCAGCGGTCGAGCCGCTGATCACGCTCGGCTGGATCGGGCTGGCCGTCTGGGCGGCCACGGCGCTGCGCGCCGGAAGGCCCGACGCCGCCTCGGTCGCGGCCGTGCCGCTGGTCTGCATCGCCGCGCTCGTCGTGCTGCTCCACAGCAACACCCGCTTCGCCTTCCCCTTCGAAGCTCTGGCGCTGGGTGTCGGCGTGCCGGCGCTGCTCGAGCGGCTGCGCGCGCGGGTCTTCCACCGGTCCGGCGCGGCACCGTCCCGCTCCGCCCGCCCGACCGGCCGCTGAGCCGAGGAGCCTGCCCCGGCGCTCAGTCGCGCTCCGGGGCGATGCACGGCGCGCCGGCGCACACGTCGATGACCGCGCCCCCGGCGCGCAGGAACTCCGACTTCTGGCGGCGCGCCTCGACGTAGGCACGCGGATCCCCATGCGGATCGCGCCCCTCGCTCGGCGCGAGGTTCACCATGGGCGGCGCCGGCGCCCCGCTGTCGAAGACGATCATCGCCGAGCCCTGGTAGGGATACGACTCGATCGGCTCGAGGCCCCAGTAGGGGGTGACGTAGCCGGGCAGGCGCCCCTCGGTGATGGTCGGCACGTGGATTCGCGCGCCGATGGTACGCGCCTCGACGTCTGCGGCGGCCGGCGATACCTGCCAGTCGCCGAAGGCGACGTGCATCAGCACCTCGTGTGCCGGCGTGCCGGGCAGCGGGTCGGAGGTCATGTGGTGCGCGTAGCCGTTGGCCTCGCCGCGGTCCCAGAGCATCTGGATCAGGATCAGGCCCAGTCCACGCTCGAGCTCGTCGGGATAGGCCGGGTCGTAGACCAGCCGGTAGGTCTCCCAGTCGACGCTGCGCTGCAGGAGGGTCGAGTAGTTCATCGCCGGCACGCCGAGCACGGCACGAGTGAAGTCGGTGGCCAGCGCGGTGAGCGCCCCGCCCATGATGCCACCCTGGCTGTTGCCGTCGTAGAACAGGGCACTGCGGTCGATCACCGGTCGGCCCTGGTCCTGGAAGGCAGGATCAGTGACCAGGCCCTGGGCGTGGATCATCAGGCGGCCGAGATACAGGAAGTTCACGAAGCCCTGCTGGGCGCGGTCGGCCAGCGTTGGGAAGTGAGACAGATCGCCCAGGATGGTGATCGCGTTGCCGACGTCGTCCTCCGACATGCCGAGCCAGTCGGTCGCGCAGAAGACGAAGTTGTGCTCGTTGGCCATGTCGCGGATGTTGCCCGCGTCGACCTCCTCGGCGCTGCCCAGCAGTCCGTGGCCGTAGAGCGAGGCCCGCGCCTCGACGGCCACGCCGCCCTCGGGATCGGAGATCGCCGCGCGCGGGACCAGGCAGACGAACTTCGCGCTGAAGGTGCCGCTGGCCTCGGGGAGGCCACCGGCGCCGTACACCAGGCGGCTGCCCGGCTCGCCGCTGCCAGCGAGGTACTTGGGCACCTGGTAGGATCCGCGCACGATGCGCTGGATGCGCTCGTCCACCTCCTCCTCGACGCTGGCCACGGTGAACGTGGGCGCAGCCGACCCCAGACGCGCAAACGCGTCGTCTCGCATGTGCAGGACCCGCTCGGTCAGGTTGCGCCGGCTGGCGACGGTGAAGTCCCAGGCGAGAAGCAGATCGTCGCGCGCCACGTCCGCTGCCTCGAGATCGGCGAACAGCCGCTCGAAGTGGTCGCGCCGCGCCTCGAGCTCGGGCACGTTGGTGTGCAGCTCGTCGCGCAGGGCGCGGAAGGCATCGCCCGGGGCGATCTCCTCGCCCGCGGCGTCCTTCAGGTGGCGCAGGGCAACCACGTGGCGATGGCCTTCCGTGAGGTTGATCGCCGGGCGGATGAACAGCGCCCGGTCGGCGTCGGTCGAGACGCTCGCGTCGAGCTCGGCCCAGTAGGGCTTTCGCTCGCCGGTGTCGGCGTCGAGCAGGACGATGCGCGCGTCCGCGTCGAGCGAGCCGCCGACGTCGCCCACACCGACCACGCCGGAAGCCGCCAGGTCCACCCCCGCGACGAAGGTCGCGATCTGCGCACCGGGGCTGAAGCCGTCGTTGCGATTCCACTCGGTCGGATCGACCTGCACGCCGTCCACGTTGGTCGGCATCGACTCGCGCACCAGGTTCACGCGCAAGCCCGTGTCGGTTGCGGCGTCCTCGGTGGTGAAGAAGTCGTTCGGGAAGGGCAGCAGGCAGTGCCGCGTGTCGATCGGGTCGCAGCGGTCGGGATGCGCGACGTCGAGCGCGATCTCCCCGCCGCTCGACGACGACGACGAGCTACCGCAGGACGCAACCAGCGTCGCGGCCAGCGCCATGAGGGCCAGCCGCGCCGCGGCGGGGCCGAAAACGGGAAGGTAGGCGTGGGTGCGCTTCGTGCCAGGCGTGCTCATTTCCCCTGGATATCCGAAGGCCGGGGCCGAGCGCCAGCCCGGATCGCACCCCACCCTTCACGGCACGCTCGCCGCCGCCCGCCGGGCACTGCACCCGCGCAACCGCCCGCACGTCCCTGCTGGCCACCCCGCAGCCGCCTGCCCACGCCGGCGATCGGGCCCGACCCAGGGCCCCTTCGTGCTCTGCGGCCCATTCCCTTCGCGCGGCCCGCGCGAATCTGATCTCTTGGGAAGGCTCGGGCCGCTTGCCGCCGCGAGCGGAAGTCGTTCTTGGAGGAGAGCCATGGCTAAGGTTGCAGTGATCGGATCGGGGGCCTGGGGGACGGCGCTTGCCGCGCACGCGGCGCGCCTGCACCACAGCGTGCACCTGCTGGTGCGCGAGCCGCAGGTGGTCGAGAGCATCGCGGCGCAGCGGGAGAACTCGCTCTTCCTGCCGGGCATCGAGCTGCCCGAGGAGCTCGTCGCCTCGACGGAACCCGACCGGGCACTGGCCGGTGCCGAGCTGATCGTCCTGGTCCCGCCGGCGCAGCACCTGCGCGAGGTCGCCACCCTGCTCGAGCCGCTGATCCCGCAGCAGGCGGTGGTCGCCGTCGCCTCCAAGGGCATCGAGGAGGACCGGCTCGCGCTGATGAGCGAGGTGCTGGCGGAGACGCTGCCCGAGGTCGGGCCCGAGCGGCTGGCCTTCCTCTCGGGCCCGACCTTCGCCCGCGAGGTCGCAAGCGGCCTGCCCACCGACGTCGTCGCTGCCTCGCGCGGCATGGCGGCCGCCCGTCGCCTGCAGCCGTGGCTGCACTCGCCCACCTTCCGCGTCTACTCGAGCGGCGACCCGATCGGCGTCGAGGTGGGCGGCGCCATGAAGAACGTGATCGCCGTCGCCGCGGGGGCCTGCGACGGCCTGGGCCTGGGCAGCAACGCACGCGCCGCCCTGATCACCCGCGGCCTGGCCGAGATCACCCGGCTCGGAGTCGCACTGGGCGCCGATCCCCTGACCTTCCTCGGCCTGGCCGGGGTGGGCGATCTGGTCTTGACGTGCACCGGCGACCTGTCACGCAACCGGACGTTGGGCTTGAAGGTCGCGGCGGGCTTCGATCCCGAGGCGTACCTGTCGAGCTTGCGCTCCGTCGCCGAGGGCTACTACACCTGCGTCGCGGCGCGCGCGCTGGCGCAGCGCGCCGGCATCGAGATGCCGATCACTGAGCAGGTCTACGGCGTCCTGCACCTGCGCCGCCCACTGCTCGACGCGCTGCGTACCCTGATGGAGCGCGAGTACAAGGAGGAGCTGGTCGGCATCCGGGCTTGAGCGGCATCCGACTACCCCCCTCGGCGCGCCGAGGGCCGCACCGGCTGGGCCTCGCGGCCGCCCCCCGGCGGGCCCTCTGCGCCGGCCATCCGGCCGCCTGCGATCCGCCGTTACTCCCGCAGCCGCGTGCCCACGTGCACCGGGAAGTCCGGGTAGGCGAGCGTGCCGACCTCTCCGGTATCGAGCCCTTCGAGCTCGACCTCGTCGGAGACGCGCAGCGGGGTGATGCGATCGCTCAGCTTGAACCATGCCCAGGCCATCGCGAAGCCGAATCCCGCGACCACCGCGCAGTCGATGGCCTGCATGAGGAGCTGGCCGGGATCCCCGTAGAGCAGACCGCGAACCCCGTCGGAGCCGTAGGTCGCGACGTAGGCCTCGCGCACCACGCCGTTCCAGCCGGCGCCGTACTGCCCGTTGGCGAAGATGCCCAGCGCGAGGACACCCCACAGGCCGTTCACGCCGTGCACCGAGATGGCGCCGACCGGGTCGTCCACCCCGCGGTTCTCGAAGAAGAACACGCTCAGGACGACCAGCACGCCCGCGACGCCGCCGATCACCGCCGCGGCCCAGGGATCGACGAAGGCGCAGGGGGCGGTGATCGCCACCAGGCCGGCCAGCATGCCGTTGCACAGCATGGTGGGGTCGGGCTTCAAGCCCTTGGCCTGCAGGGTGAGCATCGCGGTGATCGCGGCGACGATGCTGGCGAGCATGGTGTTCACGACCACGAAGCTGATTCGCAGGTCGGTGCCCGAGAGCGTCGATCCGGGATTGAAGCCGAACCAGCCGAAGGCGAGGATGAACGTGCCGGCCACGACCATGGGCACGTTGTGCGCGGGGAGCGCCTGCGGGCGACCCTTGACGAACTTGCCGATGCGCGGCCCCACGGCGAGCGCTCCGGCGAGCCCGATCACGCCGCCCATGGCGTGCACCACGCCCGAGCCGGCGAAGTCGACCGCGCCGTGGCCCAGACCCCAATTGATGCCGCCCTGCGCCAGGAAGCCGCCGCCCCATACCCAGTTGGCGTACAGGCAGTACGGCAGCGCCACCCACAGCGAGAACAGGCAGAAGCTCTTCCACGCCCAGCGCTCGGCCATGGCACCGGTGGGGATGGTGGCCGTGGTGTCCATGAACACCATCATGAAGAAGAACAGCGCCATCACGCTGACGTCGTCGACACCGCTCAGGAAGAAGCCCTTGGCGCCCATCAACCCGTAGGCGAAGACGCCGGTCGCATTGCCCGCCGCGTCGGTCGCCGCGCCGAGACCCACACCGGAGTCGAGCACCGACAGGCCCGGGCCGAGCGCCGAGTACCAGCCGGGCGGAACCGGCCCGTTGAACCAGTTGCCCCAGCCGAGAGCGAAGCCATACGCCCAGAAGGCGAGGCAGCCCAGCGGGTAGACCATGAAGTTCATCGCCGCGGTGTGCGCCGCGTTCTTCGCCCGGATCAGGCCGGTCTCCACCATCATGAAGCCGGTCTGCATGAACATGACCATGAAGCCCGCGATCAGCACCCAGACGAAGTTGATCGACCATGCGTTGTGCGCGACGCGGTCGTAGATCTCGCTCGCCCCGAGGCTGGCCGGGATGTCGCCCTTGCCGTCCCCGGCGGGTGTGATCCAGGTGCCTGCGGCGGCGCCCGTCGGGTCGGGCCACGCCGGCTTGGTCGGATCGGCGTTGACCCCGGAGAAGTAGGACGGGAGCGCCACCTGGGGGACACCGGCCACCTCCTCGGCTCGCGCCGGCGGGCTCGCCGTCGTCAGAGGGAGAAAAACGATCAGCGCCGCGACGATCGTCCACGTCGATCTGGTCATGCCTGGGCCCCCGTGCCGTTGTCCGGCTCGCCTCGCGCGCCGCGCAGCACGCCCACCCGCGTGTGCCTGCGCCGCGAGCAGAGCGCATTTTCGCTGCGCGCCGACTTGCACCGATTCGGTGCAGCGGACCTCGACTAGCAAGGCCGTGCCAGGCTTGGGCGCAGAGCTCGAGGGCGCTGGCGCAGCCCGGAAACCACGCTGCGGCCTTGCTGCGCTCGCATTCGACGGCCGGGCTCGAAGCCGAAGCGATCCATCGCCTGCCCATTCCATGGGCGTCGCGCCCGCATTTTCGGCAGAGCGGGCCGGCACGCTCGGGCTCGCGCTCGGGGTCGGGCTCGGCGGCGGGAGATCCGTGGCGTACCCAGGGCGCGGCACTCGCAGGCGCCCACGCAAGGCCCCGGGGCGTGCGCCGCAGGGGTGCTTGACAGGAGGGCCCCCGATCGGACATCGCCCTGGGGCGCGCAGCGACCTCGGTGAGCGGGAGGAGGTGCAGACGATGGCACGCTCGATGCGTTTCGGATTCATGCTCTTTCCCTTCGATCGGTTCCCGGATCCCCAGGACTTCGTCGACGTCACCAAGGCGGGCGAGGCAGCCGGGTTCTACGCCGTCGAGCTGGCCGACCGGCTGCTGCTGCCCCGGGTTGCGGGCAAGCGCTTCATGAACGAGAGCTGGCCCGACGGGATCACGCTCGCGGCCTACCTCGCCGCGGCGACGACGCGCATCGAGCTGCTCTTCGATGTCCGGGTCGTCCCCTGGGACAGCCCGTTCCGCGTGGCCAAGGCGCTGGCCACGCTCGACGTGCTCTCGCGCGGGCGCGTGCTGTGCGGCGTCGGGGTGGGCGCGCACCGCGACGAGTTCGAGCAGCTCGGCGTCCCCTACGACCAGCGGGGTGCGCTGCTCGACGAATCGCTGCGCGCGATCAAGGAGCTGTGGACCGCCGAGACCCCCACGTTCCAGGGGGAGCGCCTGGCGTTCTCCAACGTGAGCTTCCTGCCCAAGCCGGTACAGAAGCCCCACATCCCGCTGCTCATCGGCGGCACGGGGCCGCGGCCGCTGCGCCGGGTGGTCGAGCTCGGCGACGGCTGGACGCCCATGCGAGGGACGCTCGAGCAAGTGCGCGACGGCATCCGCTGGATCCGCAGCCGAGCCGAGCGGGCGGGCCGCGACCCGGACTCCTTCCACTTCGGCTTCAACGGCCTTGCGGTCGGCGTCGACCCGGACGTGATCAAGGCGCGGCGGCTCGCCGGAGACACGACCTCCCAGGCCCGCGAAAGGACCGCGACGGAGACCATCGCCGAGGTCGAGCGCTGGCGGGACGCCGGCGTCAACTACTTGACCATCGTCTTTCCCTTCCGCTCGCCAGCCGACTACGTCGAGCAGCTCGAGCGATTCGCCCGGGAGGTCATGCCGGCGTTCGCGTAGGCGGCCCGAGGCGGCGCTGGCGCTCGCACGCCCGGCCGCCGCGCGACGGGCGCGGCCGGGCGGCCAGCGCGGCAAGCCTCGGGGCACGGATCGAGACGCGCATCCGAGGAGGACACATGACGAAGCCCCGCGCGCCCGAGGAGCAGCGGCTGACGAGCGGCCAGGCCTGGCAGGATCTGCTCGCCCATCTGGGCGCGGCCGGCGCCGTTCTGGACCGGCCCGAGATCTCCGCGACGCCCGCGATGCACGCAGAGCTCTACCGGGGCCTGCTGCGCCTGGTGCGGGCCATGGACCTCCTGCTCGTCGAGTACGCCGACCCGGAGCGACCGATTCTGAACCGCCAGTTCGACCTCGCGACGGCCTTCGCCATCGACAACCCGGACACGCTCTACTGGATGTTCCCCGTGCAGGGGGAAGGAACCTATCTGCTGCGCGCGCTGCCGCCCGAGCAGGCTCCGCCCGGGGAGCGCTGCAGGCGGCTGCTCGCCCAGGCGGGCATCGCGCTCGACGAGGCGCGGCTTCGCGTCGCGTGCGGCCCACCCACGGGGCGCGCCTACCGCCCGCCTCATTTTTTGAGCTTGAATGCCATGGCTCCCCGCGACGGCGGCCTGCCCGTGCCCGGCCACACGATCAACAACGGCAACGGCACGCTCGAGGTCGCGCCCGACGGGAGCTTCGAGGTGCTGATCGGCGCCACCACGCAGCCGGGCAACTGGCTTCGCCTCGAGCCCGGCATCGGCCGGCAGACGGTCTTCCTGCGCCAGACCTTCGCCGACTGGGAGAACGAGGCGCCGCTCGAGGTGCGCCTCGTGCGCCTCGACGGACGCGGCGCCCTGCCCCGGCTCGACCCGGCGGATCTGGCGGCGAAGCTCGAGCAGGTGGGCCTCGCGACGCTCTTTCAGGCGCAGCGCTGGTTGCAGAACACGCTCGACACGCGCGCCGAGCTCGGCCCGAACGCGCTCGACACGCCGCGCTCGCGGCCCGACATCGCCGGCCTACCCGGGCAGTACTACGCACAGGGCTTCTTCGAGGTCGCCGACGACCAGGCGCTGCTCGTCGAGCTCGAGCCCCCGGCCCCGTGCTTCTACTGGGGCCTCCAGCTGACCAGCTTCTTCGGCGAATCGCTCGACTACGCCAACCGACAGGTCAGCTTGAACGGCGCCCAGGCGCACGTCGACGCCGACGGGCGAGTGCGCGCGGTGCTCGCGCACCGCGACCCGGGCGTGCCGAACTGGCTCGACGTGGGTGGCGGGGATTCGCCGCGCCAGGGCCTGATCGTGCTCCGCTTCACCGAGTGCGGGGAGAGCCCCAGCTTCCGGGCACCGACGACCGCGCTCCTCGGGCTCGGCGAGCTGCGCTCGCGCCTTCCCTCCGGCCACCCGGTGGTGACGCCCGAGGCCCGCGCCCGGGAGCTCGACGCGCGCCGCGAGCATCTGGCCCGCCGGCTGCAGCAATGAGCCCTGGCGCTGCACCTTCGACGTATCGGTGGTGGCCCTCGACACCGACCCCGATGTCGACGACGGCGCGAACGACGAGAACAACACCACGACCGTCGACATCGAGGCCGTAGACCTGAACGACTACTAGACAGCGCCGACGAGCCGGCGCTCGAGAGGCCCTGGCGCAGGCTCCCCGGGTCTGCGTGCGGCTCCGGGGCGAGCCTTGCGAACGCCCCCGCCGACCTGGGATCGCCATCAACGCGCCGCCCGACCCGGGCGGGTGGAGCGCGCCGGCCACGGGGTGCGTGCGCCCTCGCCGCGCATGGACGCGAGGC
>CAZGUU010000087.1:0-17077 GCA_964529315.1 uncultured Enterobacteriaceae bacterium | reverse complement strand
ATGGCGGCGCGGCATCCGCGGCTCGCACCGCGTCGGCCGCCCCGCATCCGGCCGTCGCCACCCCCCGCATCGCCGGTCCGCCCGTCGCACCTTGTCGCCCCCACACCCCTCGGCTAGCGTCGCCGCATGATCGCGTGCCTCGACCTCGAAGGCGTCCTCGTTCCGGAGATCTGGATCAACGTCGCCGAGCGGACCGGCATCCCCGAGCTGCGCCGCACCACGCGCGACGAGCCCGACTACGACAAGCTGATGCGCGCCCGGATCGAGATCCTCGACCGGCACGGCCTCACCCTGCGCGACATCCAGTCGGTGATCGCGGCGATGGGCCCGCTGCCCGGGGCACGGGAGTTCATCGACTGGCTGCGCGAGCGTTCCCAGGTGATCATCCTCTCCGACACGTTCTACCAGTTCGCCGCCCCGCTCATGCGCCAGCTCGACCACCCCTGCCTCTTCTGCCACACCCTGACGCTCGACCGCGCGCAGCGCATCACCGGCTACCGCCTGCGCATCCAGGACGGCAAGCGGCGCGCCGTAGAGGCGCTGCGCTCGCTGAACTTCCGCGTCGCCGCGGCCGGTGACTCGTACAACGACACCTCGATGCTCGCCGCCGCCGACGCCGGCATCCTCTTCCGTCCGCCGCAGAACGTGATCGACGAGTTCCCGCAGTTCCCCGTGACCCACACCTACGACGAGCTGCGCGACGCCTTCGTGCTCGCCTCGGGCGGCGAGGTCGAGCGGTGAGCCGCGGCGCAGCGCGGCGGGCCCCGGGACGCCTTGGCCCGTAGCCTGCGCATCGTCGTCGCGGGCGCCGGGGCGGTCGGCTCGGTGTTCGGCGCACGCCTCGGGGCAGCCGGACACGAGGTGCTGCTAGTCGGCCGCGAGGCGCACATGTCGGCGATCCGCCGGGCCGGCCTGCGCTCGAGTGGGCTGTTCGGCGAGACGCTGGCCCACCCCGAGACCGCCACCGACCTGGCCGGCGCCGAGCGCCCCACCGACCTCCTCCTGGTGAGCGTCAAGTCGCACGCCACGGCGCGCGTCGCGGCGGCGCTCGCCGCCTGGCGGGTGCGGCCCGAGCTGGTGGTCTCGCTGCAGAACGGCCTGGGCAACGTCGAGGCGCTCGGCGCCGCCCTCGGACCCGAGCGCGTGCTCGCCGGCCGGGTGATCTTCGGCGCCCTGCTGCCCGCTCCCGGACACGCCCACGTCACGGTGAACGCCAAGCCGGTAGCGATCGGGCCGCTGCGCGCCGACGCTGCGCTCTTGCGCCGCGCGACCGACGTCGCCGCTTCGATCGACGCCGCCGGCATCCCGTGCGAGGCCGTCGAAGCGGCCGAGCCGCTCCTCTGGGAGAAGGCGCTCTACAACTGCGGCTTGAATCCGCTCGGCGCCGTGCACGGCCTCTCCTACGGCGAGGTCGCCGCCGCACCCGACCTGCGGCGCGAGCTCGAGGCGGCGATCGACGAGGGCTTCGCCGTTGCGCGGGCGGCGGGCATCGCGCTCCCCTGGACCGACGCCGCGGCCTTCCGCGAGTACTTCTACGCGCGCCTCCTGCCGCCCACCGCAGCGCACCGCTCGTCGATGCGGCAGGACCTCGAGGCCGGGCGGCCGACCGAGGTCGATGCGATCGGCGGGGCGATCGTGCGCGCAGGGGCGCGGCTCGGGGTGCCCACGCCGGTGAACGCGCGCCTGGTGGCGGCGGTGCACGCGGCGGAGCGGGCTCGCGACCCTGGCTGATCCGCGCGTCCGGAGAGCTTCGCTTCTTCGCTCGCGGCGTGCGTGGGGTGCGGTGGCGGCTTGCCCCCGCGCGCGCCGGCCCGTCTGCCGCGTGCGTCGGCTGCGCCTCGATCCGCGGCTCGCGCTCGGCGCCTCGTGCGTACGGGGCGGCCGAGGCTGGCGGGGGCCTGGTTCGGCTTTCCCCGGGGTGGGAGGTCGGTGTAGAGTGCGCCGCATGTATCGCCTGGCAAAGGAGCTGTTGGACGAGATCAAGAAGCACGCGCTCGAGGCCTACCCCGAGGAGTGCTGCGGGTTCATCCTCTTCGACGGCGAGGAGGAGGTGGAGCTGGTGCGGCGTGTCCGCAACGTGGCGACCGAGCGCCACCAGAAGGACCCGCAGACCTTCCCGCGCGACGGGCGCGACGGCTACGTCATGGACGAGCGGGAGCTGCTCGAGCTCCAGAAGGGCATGGACGAGCACCGCTACGAGCTGCGCTGCATCTACCACTCGCACCCCAACGGCAAGGCCTACTTCTCCAAGGAGGACGAGGCGCGGGCCAAGATGTGGGACGAGCCCATCTACCCCGAGGCCGTCTACATCGTCCTGGGCGTCGACGGCCACTCGGTCACGGCCATCTCGGCCCACCAGTGGAACGAGGAGCGCCTGGAGTACGAGGACGTCAAGATCTCTCGTGCCTAGCGTGGCGACGGGGCCGTGCCGTGACGCCGCGCCACGGCGTCGGGCGAACGATCGATGACCGGCCGCCAGGCGTCGCCTTCGCGAGGTGAGCTGCGCTTCGCGCGCCGCCCGGACGGCACGCTGGTCGCCGCGCTGGGCGGCGCCTGGCTCCTGGCGAGCAAGCGCCCCGCAGCGCGCGAGCTCGAGCGCGAGCTCGACGCCCACGCCGCGCGCCGGGTCGAGTTCGACGCGAGCGCTCTGCTCGCCTGGGACTCGGCGCTGGTCACCTTCCTGGCGCGCACCCTCGAGCTGCTCGAGGAGCGACGCATCGAAGCGGACCGCGCCGGGCTGCCGTCGGGCGTCCGTCGCCTGCTGGCGCTCGCCGAGGCGGTGCCCGAGAAGCAGGGCGCCCGCGCCGCGGCGTCACCCGAGCCGTGGCTCGCGCGGCTCGGTCGGACGGCGCTCGCAGCCGTGCAGGGCACGCGCGACTTCGTCGCCTTCCTCGGCGAGGCGACGCTCGCCGCGGGAAACCTGCTCCGCATGCGCGCACGCTTCCAGGGCGCCGACCTGCTGCTCTTCCTGCAGAGCTGCGGGGCGCAGGCTCTGCCGATCGTCACCCTGATCAGCTTTCTCGTCGGCCTGATCCTCGCCTTCGTCGGCGCCGTGCAGCTGGCGCAGTTCGGCGCGACGATCTACGTGGCGGACCTGGTGGCCGTCGGCATGGCGCGCGAGATGGGCGCGATCATGACCGGCGTGATCATGGCCGGGCGCACCGGCGCCGCGTTCGCCGCACAGCTCGGCACGATGAAGGTGACCCAGGAGATCGACGCCCTGCGCACACTGGGGATCGACCCGATCGAGTTCCTCGTCCTGCCGCGCATGATCGCGCTCAGCCTGATGATGCCGCTCTTGTGCATCTACGCGGACTTCGTCGGCATGGTCGGCGGCGCCACGGTGTCCGTCGGCCTGCTCGGCATCAACGCGGCGCAGTACACCCACCAGACGCTGCACGCGGCCACGCTCACCCAGTTCGGCACGGGGATCGTGAAGAGCGCCGTGTTCGGCGTCCTGATCGCCGTGGCCGGCTGCCTGCGCGGCATGCAGTGCGGCAGCAGCGCCTCGGCGGTGGGCGACGCCGCGACCTCCGCCGTGGTGACGATCATCGTCCTGATCGTCGTGGCCGACGGCCTCTTCGCCGTCCTGTTCAACATCCTGGGGATCTGAGGGTGGGCGCCGCTGCACCGTGCACGCTGCAGCGCGAGCCGCACCTCGTCGTGCGCGGCCTGACCATGGCCTACGGCGCGTTCGTCGTGATGCGCGACCTCGACTTCACGGTGGGTCGAGGCGACATCTTCGTCATCATGGGCGGCAGCGGCTGCGGCAAGAGCACGCTTCTCAAGCACATGATCGGCCTGATCGAGCCGGCGCGCGGCGAGGTGCTCTACGGCGACGAGAGCTTCACCCGCGCCGACCCGGCTCGGCGCAACGAGCTCCTGCGGCGCGTCGGCGTGACCTACCAGCAGGGCGCGCTGTGGAGCTCGATGACGCTCGCCGAGAACGTCGCGCTTCCCCTGCAGGAGTACACTGGTCTCGGCCCGGCCGAGATCCGCGAGGTGGCCTGCCTGAAGCTCGCCCTGGTCGGCTTGAAGGGCTTCGAGGACTACACCCCGAGCCAGATCAGCGGCGGAATGCAGAAGCGCGCCGGCCTGGCCCGCGCCATGGCGCTCGACCCCGAGATCCTGTTCTTCGACGAGCCCAGCGCCGGCCTCGACCCGGTGAGCTCGCGCCTGCTCGACGACCTGATCCTCGAGCTGCGCGACAGCCTGGGCGCCACGATCGTGGTCGTCAGCCACGAGCTGGCGAGCATCTTCGCGATCGGCGACAACGGCGTCTTCCTCGATGCCGAGTCGCGCACCATGACCGCCCACGGGCACCCGCGCGAGCTCCTGGCGCACTGCACGGAGCCCAACGTGCGCCGCTTCCTGACCCGCGGTGCCGAGCCGGCCGAGCAGGGGAGATTGCAGGCATGAGCAAGCGAGCCAGCCCGACGCTGGTGGGGAGCTTCGTCCTGGGCGCCGTCGCGCTCGCCGTGGCGGGGATCGCCACCTTCGGCTCGGGGCGCTTCTTCCACGAGACCTACCCCTACGTGCTGTTCTTCGAGGGCAACGTGAACGGCCTCTCCGTGGGCGCGCCGGTCAAGTTCAAGGGCGTGCCGATCGGCGCGGTCACACACATCCTGATCCAGATCGACGCGGCGGACCAGAACGCGCACGTGCCGGTGTACATCGAGCTCGACCGGGAGATGCTCCAGGCCGCCGGGGTCGCCGCCGACCTCTCGGACCCGCGCGTCATGCAGAGCGCGATCGATCGCGGCCTGCGCGCCCAGCTCCAGGCCGAGAGCCTCGTGACCGGCGTCCTGTTCGTCCAGCTGAACTATCACCCCGACACGCCGATCGAGCTCACTCAGAACTACACCGGCGTCCAGGAGATCCCCACGCTGCCCACGGCCATCGAGCAGGCGCAGTCGTTCGTCCGGGAGATCCTGACCAAGCTCGACGAGATCAACTTCAAGGCGCTGGTCGTGCAGCTCACCGAAGCGGCACAAGCGATCCGCGACCTGGGGCAATCGCCGGAGATCAAGGTCGCGCTGCGCTCGCTCGACGAGACGCTGCGCAGCGTGCAGAAGGTGGCCATCGACCTGCAGGGCCAGGTCCGACCCCTGACCGAGACGCTGCGCGAGGCTGCGGCGAGCCTCAAGAGCGTCGGCCGAGAGATGGACGCGACGCTCGCGACGGCGCGTGCGGTGATCGCCCCCGAGGCGCCGGTGGTCGTGCAGCTCCACCAGACGCTCGCCGAGATCCACGGCGCCGCGCGGGCGGTGCAATCGCTCGCCGACTCGCTCGACCGCGATCCGAGCGCGGTGATCTTCGGCAGACCCGATGGAGGAGGAGAGGGACCGTGAAGCGATCGATCTGCCGCGCCGGCGCGCTCGCGGCCTGCCTGGCGCTCGGCGCCTGCTCGCTGCTGCGGCCGAGCGTTCCGCCCGCGCAGCTCTTCCTGCTCGACGCTGCCGTCGATGCGCGCAGTGCCGCGCCGCCAGCGTCCGCCGCGCGACCGGCCTCGATCGGCTTGGGGCCGATCCATCTGCCCGACTACCTACAGCGGCCGACCATCGTGACCCGCACGGGCCCCACGCAGATCACGCCACACGAGAACGATCGCTGGGCCGAACCCCTCGCCGACGGCGTGCGCCGGGTGCTGCGCGAGGACCTGCGCCGCGCTTTGGGCGTCGAGCAGGTGGTGGCATTCCCGTGGTACCCGACGGAGCAGCCCGCGGTGCAGGTGTCCATCGACGTGCAGCAGCTCGAGTGCGACTCCGCAGGCCAGGCCCGCCTGACGGCGCTCTGGGAGGTGCGCGATCCGACTACGCGAGCCGTGCGCCACAGCGGCGAGGCCCGCGTGGCGCACGCGGTGGCCGATCGCAGCACCGCGGCCTGCGTCGCGGCCCTCAGCCAGGCCCTGGGCGACCTGGCCCGTGAGGCGGCGGCTGCGGTTGCGAGTGCACCCGCGCCGCCCGCCTCACGCTGACGCCACCCGCCTCAGCCCGAACGCCACGGCTGGGTCCTACTGCGGCGGCCGATCTGCCGGCTGCGGCTTGCCTTTCGGCCCTGCGGGCCCTGCGTCGTACCATGCAGGTACGACTCGGGCCCTCGGGCCTGCAAGGCTGCGCCTCGCCTGGCATCTCGACCGCCTCGCTACGGACCCAGCCGTGGTGTTCGGGCTCAGAAGCTCCAGTGGTACTTGAAGCCCCAGCCCACCGAGAAGTGCTGTAGGTCCTGGTTCTCGACCGCCGGCACGACGTAGGTGCCGTCGAGGTAGATCGACCAGGCCTCGGTCGCGAAGAGGTCGAGGCCCGCCGTCAGCCGGCCCGCCACACCCATGCCGTTGGTCTGTGACTTGACACCTGCTTTCTTGGCCTTGTCGTTCGAGTCGGCGTAGAGCCAGCCGAAGCCTCCCATGAGGTAGGGCTGAAAGCGCCCCATGGGCAGGATCAGCTTGGGCCCGGCCGAGATGTCGGCCACGCTCACGTCGACGTTGGTGCCGGGCTCGAACTCCTTGGAGAAGTCGACCAGGTACTCGTGGATGCCCTCGAGCGCGAAGAACTCGTTGAACCGGTAGCCGAAGCGGACGTTCCAGCCCAGGGCATCGTCGAAGCCCAGGTCGAGGAGGTCGCCCTGGAAGGCCGAGAGCGCGTAGCTCCCGCCACCGCCGACGTAGGCGCTGCGGCGATTGAAGGCATCCTCGCCACGCACCGGCGTGGCCGCGAGGACGATCAGCGCGAGAATCGCGATCCCGAGCTTTTGCATCGTGCTCCCCTCCCGTCCCGCAGCAGCGGGACGCGGCGCCAAGCTCGAGCGCCGCTCGTCTCGTCGATTGAGTCCGCGGGGCACAGCGGCGGGGCACGAGGTGCAGCCGCCGAGCGCCAGGGCCGTAGATCTATTCAGCTAGCCATACCGGCGCGGCTTTGCAAGCCCGAGAGCACCCGGGGGCACGGGTTGAGTTGCCGCCCCGGCCGTGCTCGATTCGGCGCCCGATGCGCTCGCGGGACGTCTTCTGGCGGGCTTTCTGGTCCTCGGATCAGGGCCTGACCACCCTGCTCGCCTTCCTAGTCGTCCAGATCTTCCTCCTCGATCCTTTGCTCGACGTCTGGGAGCTGCCGCGCGTGCTGACCGAGATCCTGTTCTCGCTGATCCTGGTCTCCGGAGTCACCGCGATCGCCCCGGGCCGCGCGGTGACCATCGCCGTGGCCGCCTTCGCCGTGCTCGAGCTCTCGCTCGACTGGGCGGGCCGCTTGACCGGGTCCGCCGCGCTGGCCATCTCGGCCACGGCCGGCGGAGTCGCCTACTTCGTCGTGCTCGCCAGCCTGGTGCTGCGCCAGGTCCTGGCCGAGGGCAAGGTCACGCGCCACCGCGTCCAAGGCGCGATCGCAGCCTACCTGATGCTCGGCATGGCGTGGGCGTACGCCTACGCACTGCTGCTGCTCGCCGATCCCGGCGCACTTCGCTTCTCGTCGACCGAGCCGCGCGGCGACAGCCGGCTCGAAACCGTCTTCTACTTCAGCTTCATCACGCTGACGACGCTGGGCTACGGCGACGTCGTGCCGGTGAGCCTCGCCGCGCGGCGCCTGGCGATGCTCGAGGGGCTCACCGGCCAGCTGTTCCCGGCAATCCTTCTGGCGCGCCTGGTGGCGCTGCAGGTCGAGCACTCCCGCTCCCGGGCGCGCCCCGAGTCGCGAGGCTGAGCGCAGCGGCAAGGTCGGGCCGTGGACCGGCCGCGGGGCCGAGCGCGGCGCGCGGGCCCACCCCGTCCTCCTCGACCCACCGCGGCAGCCAGCGACGCAGCACACCGGTCAGCGTGCCGTCGCGCTTCCAGCGCACCAGGGCCTCGTCGGCGGCGCTCTGCAGCAGGTCGTCGCCGGGGCGGAAGCCCCAGCCGATCTGCTCCTTGCTGAGCAGCGGGCGGAGCAGCGCCAGCAAGGAGCCCTCGTTCTCGGCCGCGTACCAGGCGACGGTCGGCGCGTCGCCGACGAAGGCATCGGTGCGCCGCTGCTCGAGGTCGGCGACACCGCTTGCGTTGCTCGTGTAGGTGAAGATCTGGGCGCCGTGGTAGCCGTCGCGGACGTACTTCTCGCCGGTCGTCCCCTTGGCGACCCCGATGCGCTCGGCCGCGCGCAAGGCCGCGGCGGGCGAGCGGGTCCGCTCGGACTCGCTGCGTCGCACCAGCACCGCGAGTCCGGACTGCAGATAGGGCTTGCCGAAGGCCACGCGTAGCTGGCGCAGGCGGGTGATCGTCATCCCCGCCATGATCATGTCGATCTCGCCGCCGAGCAGCGCATCGATCAGCTCGTCGCGCGGGATGTCGACCACCTCGACGCCGCGACGCAGCTCGCGTGCCAGCAGGTGGGCGAGGTCGAGCTCGATGCCTGCCAGGCGATCCCCCTGGCGGAAGCAGAACGGTGGAGCATCCGAGGTGACGCCGACGCGCAACGCCGCGACGCGCGGCTCGGGTGGGAGGGGCTTGCGGGTGGGCTTGGCCTCGGGGGACGAGCAGCCCGGCGAGATCGCCACCAGCGCGCCCAGCGCCACGACCAGTGCGACGCGACCACCCCTGGGCACGGGCGCCACCCCTCGGCCCCTGCCCTCGCCGGCGCGCACTCCCACCCCGGCCCTCCGAGCCTCGCCGCCTGGCCTCACCGACCACCCCCCGCGCGCCGCGCGTGCCCGGCCGTCGCCACCCCCCTACTGGCTCTGCGTCGTGCCGGTCGAGGAGGATTTCTTGCGCTGCGACGTCGCGCCCGCCTGATAGCCCTTTTGGTACGAGGACTCCTTCGACTTCTCGTACTGATCGTAGAGGTAGCCGCCGAGCAGCCCCGCGCCAGCGCCGGCCGCCGCTCCCAGGCCGGCGTTGCCCGCCATCGCGCCGATTGCCGCACCACCTGCGGCGCCGATCGCGCCGCCGCTCAGCGTGCGCTGCTGGGTCGCCGACATGTTGGAGCAGCCGGACGCGCCCAGCGCCAGGAGCAGCGCGGCTCCCGCACCGACCGCCCGTGCCTTCACCGATACCTGATTCGCAGTCATCGCATCACCCTCGACGTCTCGTCGCCGTGCCGCGCGTCACTTGGGACAAGGCCACTTCTCGACGAGGAACTTGAACAGCGCCTCGACGGCGTTCTCGTCCTTGTACTCGGGGTGCGCTTTCGCCCAGACGACGAACTCGGACACGCCGTGCGAGCGCTGCGGGCGCGGCTCGGGGAAGCAGACGATCTCCTCGTGCCCCTGCTTCGAGTAGAGCGCCCGGTGGTAGGCCAGCGCGCCGACCAGGTAGCCGTGGCAGAAGTTGATCGCCGCGGTGTAGAGCGGGTCGGTCTCGGGCGTCGAGCACAGGTCGACGACGTCCTCGGCATTCTTGACGATGAAGTCGTCCGGGGTCACGGCGGACGCCGGCGCGGCCCATAGCCACGCCGCGGCGGCGACCCCGAGAATCGTCCTACGCATCGCTGTCCTCCTTTCGCTTCACGACCCGCCGCCGCTCGCCTTGGCGCTCGACCACGCGGCGTCTTCGAGCTGCCATCCTCCACCCAGCGCCCGGTAGAGGCCGACGACGACCAGCAGCTGGTCGCGCTCGACCTGCGCCAGGGCGTTCTCCGCCGGGAAGAGCTGCTGCTGCGCCTCGAGCACCTCGTAGTAGCTCGCCAAGCCTTGATTATAGCGCAGCAAGGAGAGCCGCACCGACTCCTGGAGCGCGCGCACCGCCCGCTCGCGCGCGGCGCGGACCCCGACCAGCTTGGTCTGGGCGACCAGGGCGTCGGACACCTCGCGCAACGCCTGCAGGATCGACTGCTCGTACTGCGCCTTGGACTGCTCGAAGACGGCCACCTGGGCGCGGTACTGCTCGAGGTTCTGACCACCCGTGAAGATCGGACCGGTGAGGCTGCCGGCCACGCTCCAGATGCTGCCCGCGCCCTTGACGACGTTCTTGAGCTCCGTGCTCTCGCCGCCGTAGAGGCTGGTGAGGCCGATGCGCGGGAAGAAGTTGGCCACCGCGACGCCGACCTGGGCATTGGCGCTGATCAGCAGGTCCTCGGCCTGGCGCACGTCGGGCCGACGCTCGAGGAGCTGCGACGGCAGGCCGGGCGGCGTCGCCGGCGGTGTCGTCTGCTCGACCAGCGGGATACCGCGTAGGATCGGCCCGGGCGAGCGGCCGAGCAGCACCGCGATCTGGTTCTCTTTCTGCACGATGCGCCGCTCGAGGTCGGGGATCGACGCCTCGGCCTGGGCCAGGGCGCCCTCGGCGCGCGAGGTCTGCAGCTTGGAGCCCACCCCACCCTCGTAGCGCCGGGTGAAGAGGTCGAGGGTCTGCTGGAAGGAGTCGGTCGTGTCGCGGGCGATCTGCAGCTCGAGGTCGAGCTCGAGGAGCTCGAGGTAAGCCGTCGCGACGTCGCTCACCAGCGAGAGCATGATCCCGCGGCGGACCTCTTCATCGGCGAGCAGCTCGGCCCCTGCGGCCTCGGTCGAGCGTCGGATCCGACCCCACACGTCGAGCTCCCAGGCGAGATCGAAGGCGCCCAGGAAGTCGTTGAAGGTCGCGTTGGTGGTCGAGGGGAAAAAGCTGCGCCCGCGCGCGGCCTGCCCCTGGTAGCCGACCTGGGGGAAGAGCGGCGCACGCGCCACGCCGACCAGGGCGCGCGCCTGCTCGACGCGCGCGATCGCGGTGCGCAGGTCGTAGTTGCTCTGCAGGGCGTCGAGGATCAGGCCCTGCAGGACCGGATCCTGGAACACCTCCCACCAGGGCAGATCGGCCAGGGAGGCAGCCTCGGCGGGCCCGACCTGGCCGCGAAAGCCCTCCGGAGCCTGGATGGTCGGGCGCGTGTAGTTCGGCCCCACGGCGCAGCCGGCCAGCAAGGCCGCCGCCAGGGCGACGGCAGGCCAGCGATGCCAGTGGCCCGCCGGGCTCGCGACGCATCGCCGGCGTTCCGCCACCGCGGTGGGCTCGCGCGCGTCGCGGCTCATGAGTGCACCCCCCCCGCCTCGCCCGATCGGCTCGTCGAGCCTGCGTCCGGCGGCGGCTCCCCGCGTAGGCCGAGCTTCTCGACGACGTAGAACGACACCGGGATCAGAAAGATGGCGATCACCGAGGAGGCCAGCATGCCGCCGATGACCGCCGTGCCGAGGATGCGCCGGGACTCGGCCCCCGAGCCCGAGGCGGTGGCCAGCGGGACGACTCCCAGGATGAACGCGAACGCCGTCATCAGGATGGGACGCAGGCGCAGTCGCGCGGCAGCCAGCGCCGCTTCAGCGGGGGACTTTCCCGCCTCATGCTCGGCCTTGGCGAACTCGACGATCAAGATGGCGTTCTTCGCCGAAAGGCCGATCAGCATGACCAGGCCGATCTGCGCATAGACGTCGCTCTCGAACCCGCGCAGCCACAGCCCGACGTACGCGCCGAAGACCGCGATGGGCGTCGCGAGCAGCACGCTGAAGGGCAGCGACCAGCTCTCGTAGAGCGCGGCCAGGAGCAGGAAGACCACCAGCAGGGAGAAGCCGAAGATGGCACTCGGCGGCACGCCCTCGGCGGCCACCTTCTGCTGGAAGGACATGCCGAGGTAGTCGTAGCCCATCTCGCGCGGCATGGTCTCGGCGAAGACCTCCTCGAGCGCGGCCATGCCCTGGGCCGAGCTGTAGCCCGGTGCGAGCGTCGCGTTGATCTGCGCGGCCCGGTACTCGTTGAAGCGGATGGTGAACTCGGGGCCGTGGCTCGGCTCCATGCGGACCAGGGTCGCCAGGGGGACCATCTCGCGGCTGTCGTTCAGCACGTAGAACTCGCCGACGTTCTTCGCCTCGCCGCGGTAGTCGCCCTCGGCCTGCACGTAAACCTGCCAGACCCGGCCGAAGCGGTTGAAGTAGTTGACGAAGATTCCGCCCATGAAGGCTTGTAGGGTCTTGTAGACCGCCTCGAGCGGAACGCCCTGCTTGAGCGCCTTGTCGCGGTCGACCTTGGCGTACACCTGCGGGACGTCGGGCAGCAGGGTCGTCGTGAGGAAGGCGAACTCGGGACGCTTGCGCGCCGCCGCCATGAAGGTGCTCGTGTTCTGCGCCAAGAACTCGATGTCCTGGCCGGAGCGGTCCTCGAGCATGAAGCTGACGCCGCCGGAGGTCCCCACGCCCGGGATCGCCGGCGGAGCAAAGGCGAAGGCCTGCGCCTCGGGCAGCGCGGCGAGCTTGCGGTTCAGCTCGCGCATGATCACGTCGGCGGTCAGGCCCTTGGGGTCGCGCTCGTGCCAGGGGGCCAGCGTGACGAAGTAGAAGCCGTTGTACGTCGTGTTGACCGTCGAGAGCAGACTGTATCCCACGACCGTGTTGTAGGTCTGGATGCCGGGCGTCTCGGAGAGGATCTTCTCGATCTCCCGGCACACCTCGTCGGTGCGCTGCAGTGAAGCCGCCGGCGGGAGCTGGACGTTCATGTAGAAGTAGCCCTGGTCCTCCTCGGGCAGGAAGCCCGCCGGCAGCTGCGAGCCGAAGAGCCCCGCGCCCACCGTCAGCGCCAGGAGCAGAAGCATCGAGAAGCCGGCCTTGCGGATGAGGTGGCCCGACCAGCTCACGTAGCCGTCGGTGGCGCGCCCGAACCAGCGGTTGAACCAGCGGAAGAACGCCCCCAGCGGCCCGCGCGCCTCCTTGCGCGGCCGCAGCATCAGAGCGGCGAGCGCCGGGCTCAGGGTGAGCGCGTTGAACGCGGAGATGATCACCGAAACCGCGATGGTCAGGGCGAACTGCTGATAGAGGCGCCCGGTGATTCCCGGAATGAACGCCGTGGGGATGAACACCGCCGCGAGGATCAGGGCGATGGCGACCACCGGCCCGGAGACCTCCTCCATGGCCTTGAGCGTCGCGTCCTTGGGCGACATGCCGTGCTCGATGTGGTGCTCGACGGCCTCGACCACGACGATCGCGTCGTCGACCACCAGGCCGATCGCCAGCACCAGGCCGAACAGCGACAGCGTGTTGATCGAGAAGCCGAGCAGCGGGAAGACGATGAACGTGCCGACCAGGGAGACCGGAACGGCGAGCAGCGGGATCAGCGTCGCCCGCCAGCCCTGCAGGAAGACGAACACCACCAGGATGACCAGGATCAAGGCCTCCCAGAGCGTGTGGACGATCTCGGTGATGCCCTCGCGCACGGCCAGCGTCGTGTCCAGCGAGACGGTGTAGTCGAGCCCCTGCGGAAAGCGGCTCTTCACGTCCTCCATGAGCGCCGTGGCCTGGTTCATCGTGTCGATCGCGTTCGACCCGGGCAGCTGGTAGATCGCGATGATCGCCGACGGCGCTCCGTTCAGGCGACCCTTCATGCTGTACGTCTGCGCGCCCAGCTCGGCGCGCGCCACGTCCTTCATGCGCACCAGCGAGCCGTCGGGGTTGGCTCGCACGACGATGTTCTCGAAGTCCTCCTTGCTCGCCAGGCGGCCCTGGGCGCGCACCGTGTAGGTGAACTCCTGGCCCTTGGGGACCGGCTCGGCGCCGACCTGCCCGGCGGGGTTCACCGTGTTCTGCTGGTTGAGCGCGTCGACGATCTCGCTCACCGTGATGCCGAGCTTGGCAAGGGTGTCGGGCCGCACCCAGAAGCGCATGGCGTACTGGCCGGCGCCGAAGATCTGCACCTGGCCCACGCCCGGAACGCGGGTCATCGGATCGTTGATGTTGATGTAGGCGTAGTTGGCGAGGAACAGGGCGTCGTACGCTCCGTCGGGGGAGTACAGCGAGAACAGCGCGAGCGGGCTGGTGGTCGACTTCTTGACCGTGACGCCGTAGTTGCGCACGTCGACCGGCAGCTGCGACTCGGCCTGCTGGTAGCGCATCTGCGTCAGGACCTGGTCGATGTTCGCGTCCGTCGAGACGTCGAAGTCCACGCGCAGCGTCGCCTGGCCGTTGCTCGCGTTGACCGAGTACATGTAGATCATGTTGTCGACGCCGCTCATCTGCTGCTCGATGGGCGTCGACACGGACTCCTCGACGGTCAGCGCATCGGCCCCGACGTACGTCGCCGCAAGCTGGATCTCGGGTGGCGCGATGTTGGGAAACTGCGCCGTGGGCAGCTGCACCATCGCGACCAGCCCGACGATGGTCATCAGGATCGAGATGACCATCGCCACGATCGGGCGCTCGACGAAGAAGCGAGCCATGCTCTACTTCCCGCTCGTCGCGGCCGGTCGGGCGGCCGAGGGACCTGTCGCGCCCGGCGGCACCCCGGCTGGAGCCGCTGCCGTGGGCGCAGCCGGGGCCGGCGCGCTCGAGGTGTCGCCGGCTGCCGGCGGCACCTCCCCAGGCTCCGGCGGCGCATCCTTGGCGACCACCTGCATGCCGTCGCGGACCTTCTGCAGCCCCTCGACGACGACGTGCTCGCCCTTCTCGAGCCCCTTGCGGATCAACCAGAAGCTGCCCGAGCGCTCGCCGGGCTCGACCGAGCGAAGCGACACCTTGCCGTCCGGCCCGACCACCGCCACCTGGTAGTCGCCCTGCAGCTCGCGGACGGCGCGCTGTGGGACGAGCAGCGCACCCTCGGCGACGGAGGTCGCCGCGCGGATCTTGGCGTACTGCCCCGGGCGAAGCAGGTTGCCGGGATTCCCGAAGACGCCTTGCAGGAGGATCGTGCCGGTCTTCGCGTCGACCTGGCGGTTGGCCGCGGCGACGTCGCCCTTCTGCGAAAAGCTGCTGCCATCGGCCAGGATCAAGGTGAGCGGCGGCCCGCCCGCGTCCGGGGCACCCTGCTCCCGCGCGTTGATCCGGCGCGCAAAGCGCATGTACTCCTGCTCGCTGATGGGAAAGTCGACCTTGATCGGGTCGACCTGCGACACGGTGGTGAGGACCGTGGTCGGGCTGACCAGATCGCCGACCTGCGCCTGGTTGATCCCGGCGATGCCATCGATCGGCGAGGTGACCTGGGTCCAGCCGAGGTTGAGCTTCGCCTGCTCCACCTGCGCCTGGGCTTCATCGACGGCGGCCTTGTTGGCGAGGTTCTGCTGGACGGCGTCGTCGAGCTCCTGCTGGCTCACCGCGCCTTCCTTGGCCAGGGGCCTGTAGCGCGCGACGTCGAGCTGCGTCTTGCCCAGCGCGGCCTGGGCGCGGCCGAGCACGCCCACGGCCTGATCGAGCGCCGCCTGGAACTGCCGGGGATCGATGCGGAAGAGCAGCTGCCCGGTCCGCACGAAGTTGCCGTTCTGGTACTCCTGGGAGAGCAGGTAGCCCTGCACCTTGGGGCGGATTTGGGCGTTGACCAGGCCGTCCGTGGTGCCCACCCACTCGCCGTAGATCGGCACGTCCCGCTGCAGCACCTCGGTCACCAGGACCTCGGGCGGTGGGGGCGCAGGCGGCTTGGCGTGCTCGCACGCTGCGGCGAAGAGCCAGACGCCCAGGACCAGCAGGGTACGGCCGCGCCGCCCGGCTCTGTGAGCCGAGGCGGGGCACGCCGACATGTTTGGCGTGACCATCAGATCCTCCCCTCCTCGGAAACCCCTGGCAGCGGCGTGCCTATCATCTCCCCACTGTGCCCTGGAAGAGCCGGGCGGCAAGCCCGGGCGCCACCGCTCGGCCTCGGCCCCGCCCTCGCGCCGCATGGCCGCGCGGCCGTCGCCCGCGCACCGGGGTCGGCTCGGGGCGGACGGTGGCGCCGTGCCGCGGCACCGCGCCCGCTCACCTGCGCCGGCGCAACCCTGCCACCGCCAGATAGAGCAGGCCAGGCAGCGTCCAGACGACGTCCCGCAGCCGGGCGACCGTCGCCGCGGCGAGCCCCAGCTCCGCGCTGCCGCCGGCGACGTGCATCATCGCCGCCTGCGTCCCCTCCAGCGCGCCGAGCGACGCCGGGATCGGCAGCGCGTGCGCCAGCCCCACGCCGAGCATCGCGCCGGCCAGCTCGGGCACGGTCGGAGAGACGGCGAAGGCCCAGAGCAGCGCCGTGTACTCGGCGAAGATCAGCGCGTTGGTGAGCAGCGCCGCGACGATCGCCCAACCGACGGCGCGCCGCTCGCGCAGCACCAGGTGGCGGAGCGCCTCGTCGGTCTCCGCCACCGCGCTTCGGCTGCCGCCCAGGCGCTCGAGCAGCGGCACGAAGGCCTCGGGCACCAGCGAGCCGCCACGCCCCAGGCGACGCAGGAGCAGCAGGATACCGACCGCGAGGGCCGCGCCGCTGCCGGCGATGATCAGCAGGAGGCGTCCCGCGGTGCCGCCGTCGCGCAGCGCGAAGAGACCGCAGTAGGCGACGCCGAACACGACGTTGGCCAGGAGCTCGAGGCTGCGGTCGACGACCACGCTGGCGACTGCGGATCCCGGGCGTACGCCGTCGCCGGAGAGCATCGCCATGCGCAGCGGCTCACCGCCGAGCTTCGCCCCGGGCGTGAGAGCGCCCACGGCCAGACCGGCCAGGCGCGAGCCGAGCAGCCGGCCGAGCGGCACCTCCTCGCCGAGCGTGCGCAGCAGGAGGCGCCAGCGCGCGGCGTAGGCGAGAAGGACCGCCACGACGATCGCCGCGTAGGCCAAGAGCCAGCAGGGGCGCACCTGTGCCAGGCGCTCGCCGATCGCGGCCAGACCCTGGCTGCGGACCAGGCCGGCGAGCAGCAGCGCCCCCGCCGCGGCCAGGACGAGCTGCACGATCCAGAAGCGGGTGCGACGCGGCGACGGCGCCGTCACGGCGCCGCTCGCGCGGTGGATCCGTCGGGTAGGGCCGCTGCGGGCGCGCCCCCGTGCGGCGAGCGCCGGTCCGGCCGCTCGAGCCACGCCGGCGAGAGCAGCGCGGGGAGCACGGTGATCGTCGCCGCGAAGCACAGGCCCATCGCCCAGGCGGCGAGGGCACCCAGGCCGGAGAGTGCCGGGTAGCGCGACACGGAGAGCGCACCGAAGCCCACGAGGGTGGTACCCGCGGTGACCGCGAGCGCCCGCCCGGTCCGGGCGATGGCCTGCGTCGCGCTGCCCGTCTCGCGGAACCGCTCGACCACGTAGAGGCAGTAGTCGACCCCCATGCCGATGGTCAGCGGCAGGACGATCAGGTTGACCGGATCGAGCGGCAGGCCCACCAGCTCGCGCACGCCGAGCAGGACGACGAGCACGCCGCACGGCACCGCGAGCTGCACGGCCGCCGTCCATG
>CAZGUU010000086.1:13993-17115 GCA_964529315.1 uncultured Enterobacteriaceae bacterium | reverse complement strand
GTGTGCCGCTGGCATCGGGCACGCCGCCACCGACCAGGCCGGTGTTGCCGCCCTGCGGCACCACGGCGACGCCATGGGCGGCGCTGAGGCGCAGCACCTGCGCCACCTGCGCGGTGTCGGCCGGGCGCACGACGCAGGCGGCGCGCCCGCGCCACCGGCCCGTCCAGTCGGCCTCGTACGAGGCCATGGTGTCGGGGTCGGTGAGCACGTGGGCATCGCCCACCGCCGCGCGCAGCGCGGCGAGCAGCCGCGGCTCGGCGGCGGCGCCCTGAGACGACGACTCCATGGGCGGCAGACTGCGCCCGCGCCGGCGGGGATTCAACCGCGCGGCTCTCGCCGGGACGCCCCGACGTCGCGGGGCGGGCTTCAGCCCTGCCTTCTCGTCCGTCGCGCCGCGGCCTCCTCGCCGGAGGGCCGTCCCTGTGGCGGGTGCGCCGCCCGGCGCAACGAGATCGTCTCGGTACCGGGCAACCAGTAGACGGCGCCGCCGACCAGTGCGCCGAGCGCGCCCACCGCCCACCACATCAGGCCGAGCGCGATGGCGTCGTCGGCGCCGATCCCCTCGTACGGCAGCAGGTAGGCGTAGGCCGCCTCGCGCAGCCCGAACCCACCGATGGTCAGCGGCACAGCGGCCGCGAGCGACACCAGCGGGTGGTAGATGGCGACGAATCCCAGGGCGACCTTCAAGCCGATGGCGCGCGTCAGGTAGCGCTGGGCGACGATCTGCAGGCCGTGGACGACGAGCGAGAGCAGCGCGACCCCACCAAGCAGGCGCGGGTCGCGGAAGTAGGGGGTGAGGTCCTCCTCGACCAGGCGGCGCCAGCGCTGGCCCGGGCGCAGCCAGCGCACGGCGGCCGGCAGCAGCATCCAGCCGCCGACCAGCAGCGCACCGATGGCCACGATGCTCGCCTCGAGCCCGTCGGGCAGCGCCGTGCGCGGCCCGAGCAGCAGCGCCACGATCGCGATCGCGACCAGCACGATCAGGCCGATCAGGCGGTCGAAGATCACCGTCGAGAGCGCCTGGGCGCGGCCGGGCGACGACTGGCCGAGATAGAGGGCGCGGGCCGCGTCGGAGCCGATCGTGCTCGGCACCACCAGCCCGAAGAACATGCCGATCAGGTACCAGCGAGTCGTGCGGGAGAAGCCCACCCGGAAGCCGACGCCGCGCGCCAGGGCGAGCCAGCGCACCGCGCTCAGCACCTGGCTGAGCATGTAGATGGCGAACGCGGCCAAGAAGTCGACCGGATCGGCGCGCAGGCAGAGCTGCACGACGTCGGAGACGCCGAAGCGCAGGAAGAGCAGCGCCAGGACGGCGACGCTCACCACGATGCGGGCGGCGGTCTTCACGGCGGGGCCGGCCCCTCAGCGCAGCGGGCGGAAGAACGCCCGCACGTCCTCGACCAGCGCCGCAGGCTCCTCCATGGCCGCGAAATGCCCACCGGCGGGCAGCTGCGTCCAGCGAGTCACGTTGTAGGCGCTCTCCGCCCAGGCGCGTGGCGGCCGGATGATCTCGCGAGGGAAGATGGCGCAGCCCGTCGGCACCTCGACCCGCAGGCCGCTGGGAGGGAACTTCCCGGCGCGCATCGACTCGCAATACAGGCGGCACGACGAGTTCGCCGTCGCCGTGGCCCAGTAGAACATGATGTTGGTGAGTAGCTCGTCCTTGGTGAAACGCCGCTCGACGTCGCCGCCGCAGTCGCTCCAGCGATGGAACTTCTCGACGATCCAGGCGGCCAGCCCGGCGGGCGAGTCGGTCAAGCCAAAGGCCAGAGTCTGCGGCTTGGTCCCCTGAATCTGCTGGTAGCCGGTCTCGTCCTTGAAGAACTGCGCCGTCTCCATCAACGCGCCGAGCTCCTCCTGCGTGGCGCCCTCGGTCGGGTTGCTCGGGTCGGGAGGAAGGGCGACGACCATGTTGAGGTGGATGCCGACCAGCGAGCCGGGGTGGCGCGCACCGAGGTAAGTCGTCACCAGGGCGCCCCAGTCGCCGCCCTGCGCGCCGAAGCGCGAGTAGCCAAGGCCATGCATCAGCTCGACCCACAGGGCCGCGATGCGCTCGGTGTCCATGCCCGGCTCGGTGGGGTGGTCGGAGAAGCCGTATCCGGGCATGGCCGGCACGACCACGTCGAAGGCATCGGCCGGGTCGCCGCCGTGGCTCGCCGGGTCGGTGAGCGGTCCGATGATCTTGCTGAACTCGGCGATCGACCCCGGCCAGCCGTGCGTCACGATCAGCGGCAGGGGACTCGGGCCGACACCGCGCTCGTGGATCAAGTGGATGCCCAGGCCGCCCACCGTGGCGCGAAGCTGGCGAAAGCGGTTCAGCCCGGCCTCGGCGGCGCGCCAGTCGAAGCGATCTCGCCAGTAGGCGACCAGCTCTCGGACGTAGGAGAGGTCCGCGCCGTAGCCCCAGGCCGAGCCGGGGATCTCGTCGGGGAAGCGGGTGCGCGCCAGGCGCTCGCGCAGGTCGGTGAGAACGGCCTCGGGCACCGCGATTCGGTAGGGCTCGATGTGCATCGGCTGCGATTCCCACGTCGGGCTGGGCAACTCAAGCACGCGGGAGCCGGGCTCGCACGGGGACCGTCCCCGTTCGGCCGGGTCCACGGTCGCATTCTTCGGCTTGCTCAAGTCCGGGCAAGGCGGTAGCCGAAGACACCGCAGGGCGAGCTGCCTCGGAGCGAGAGTTTGGAGTCGCGGGAGTATGATCTTGCGGAGCGCGCTCGGGCCGCCGGCCGGCTCGCGCTCCCCGCCATCGCGGCGATCTTCGTCGGGCTGGCCACAGCCTACCTCTTCCCAGTGCTGTATCCGGCGCCGCACTCGATCGAGGTCTCTCTGGCGTTTGCGGTGGCCTTCCTTGCCCTCGGTCTGATCATCGATCGCTTGCCCTCGGCATGGGCGAACCCCGTGCTGCTCCTGGCGGCGCTGCTCGCGCAGGGCTATGGCTTCGCCTTGGTCGGCTTCTCGCACGACCCTGGCCAGGCGATGACCCTGGCGATCACGATGCTCGGCGCAGGCTGCCTGTTGCTCGAGTTCTGGGCGGCGGTGTGCACGGTCGCCTTCGCGCTGGTCGGCTGGGCCATTCTCGCCATGTCCCTGCCGCAGCCACCACCGGTCCACTGGCACCTGGA
>CAZGUU010000086.1:0-13893 GCA_964529315.1 uncultured Enterobacteriaceae bacterium | reverse complement strand
TGTGCCGGCTCGCTGATGACCATCCTGAACGACGTGCTCGACTTCTCCAAGATGGAGGCGGGCCGGCTCGATCTCGAGTCGATCGAGTTCGACCCGCGTGTCTTGCTGGACGGTGTGCTCGACACGTTGGCCGTCGAGGCGGATCGCAAGGGCCTCGAGTTCGTCGGCGACGTCGACGCCCGCGTGCCGGGGCGCCTGCGAGGCGACCCGGGCCGCTTGCGCCAGATTCTGGTCAACCTGGGCAGTAACGCCCTCAAGTTCACGGAGCGGGGCGAGGTCGTCATCCGGCTCGAGCCGGCGGTGGGCGACCGTGCCGTCGAGGGTGGGTCTGCGGAACCCGGTGGGCGCGCTTCCGGGAGCAGACCTCTGGAGCCGGGCGGGCGCGCTGCCCCTGTGGCGTCCCCGGAGCGCGACGCGCGCATGGCACAGGGGCCAGCCGGCGGGGCGGGTGCATCGGCGACGTGGCTGCCCAGTGGCGCGCTCGCGTCGGAGGATGCCGGGGGAGCCTTCGTGCTTCGTGGCGAAGTGCACGACACCGGCATCGGCATCGCCCGCGAGCAGCAGCCGGGCATCTTCCAGGCGTTCACCCAGGCCGACAGCTCGATGAGCCGTCGCTTCGGCGGCACCGGGCTGGGCCTGGCGATCGCACAGCGGCTGGTCCAGCAGATGGGTGGTGCGATCGGCGTCGAGGGGGATCTAGGCGAGGGCAGCACGTTCTGGTTCACGGCACTGCTCGAGGCGGTCGCGGCACCGCCGCGCCGGCCGTCCCTGCCCAGTGGGCTGCGCATTCTGGTGGTCGACGATCAGCGCGCGAGCCGCGAGCACCTTCTCCGGGTGCTGCATGGCTGGGGCTGTCACGCCGCGGGTGCGAGCGATGGCGTCGAGGCGTGCGCGTTGCTCGGCGACGCGGCACGCGACGGCGCCCCCTTCGGTCTGGTCTTGCTCGACCTGGCCATGCCGGACCCCGATGGACTGACGACGGCCCGCTGGATCCGGGCGGCCACCTGGGGCAGCACGATGCCGATCGTCGCGCTCGTCGCCCCGCTCGGTCTGCGGGCGACGCTTGCTCCGGAGCTGGGCTTCACGATGCTGGTGGCCAAGCCGGTGAAGGAGGGTGCGCTGCTCGCGGCGGTCCAGGGGGCGTTGGCGCGGCCCGCAGTGCGAGGGCTCGCGACGAGCGGGATGGCTCGCCGGCTCGCGTGAGGGCCGGGAGGCTGCTCCGGCGACGGCAGCGTAGCGAGGTGCGCCGGGGCGGATGAGCCGGGGCCGAAGGTGCGGCCTCGGCGCCACGTCGCGGGCCCCCGCCGCCCGGGCTCGGTCGTGCATCGTGCGTTGCCCCGGCGGGCTCCGCCGCTCGCACGGGCTACGCGCGGAGCTGGTGCGTCAGGACCCGGTGTGCTCGGGGAGCAGCTCCGCGACCGCGGCCAGGAGCTCGTCCACCTCGAAGGGCTTGTGCAGCGTGCGTGCCGCTCCCAGAGCCCGTGCCACGGGCAGGAAATCGGCCCCGGTCCGCCCGCCGCCGCTCACCGCGATCACGGGCAGCTCGGGGAACTCGCGGCGAATCGCCCGGATCGTCTCGATCCCCTCCATTCCCTCCATGAAGATGTCGGCGATCACCAGCCCGGCTGAGGCCTCGCGGAGCTGACGCAGGCCCGCCCGCCCCTCGTCGGCCTCGGCGACTTCGTGGCCGGCCGCCTCGAGCAAGCGCCGCAGGAGGCTGCGGATCTGCCGCTCGTCGTCGATCACGAGGATCCTCGCCATGGGCACGTCTCCTCTTCGTAGATGTGGCGACCACCTTGCCGCCCGGCTTTAACCCCGGGCGGCTGCGACCGCTCCGCGCAGGTCCCCTGCATGGCCGTCGGCACCGATTTCCGACCACAGTCCGGGTGCCACGCGAAACGCGCCGCCCCCGACGATCACCCTCGGGCGATCGGCGCCGAAGTGGCGGTGCACGGTCTCGATCAGCTCCGCCACGCTGGGCAGGTTGAAGAGCATGGTGGCCGTGATGCCGAGCAGCGTCGCCGAGTGCTCTTCGAGCGCCCGGAGCACCCCAGGTTGCGGCACGTTGGTGCCCAGGAAGCGAACGTCCCAGCCCTCGGTCTCGAGCATGTCGGCGACCATGTTGCCTCCGACCTGGTGGAGCTCTCCCTGGACGCCGGCCACTACCGCCCGGCCATGCTGCTGCCCCGGAATCTCGATCCTCGAATAGGTCTCGGCGAGGACGAACTGGGTGATTGCCGTCGCCATGTGCTCCTCGGCGACGGTCACCCGGTTGGCCTCCCAGAGCCGGCCGACCTCGTAGAGCGATTCCTGGAAGACGTCCACGTAGAGGTCGGGCACCGGATGTCCCGCTGCGAGAGCCTCGCTGGCGACGGTCGCTGCGGCCTTGCGCCGGCCGGCGAGAATCGCCTGTAGGAAGAGGCTGCGGGCCAGTGCCAGGCCCTGCTCCTCCCGCACGGCTCGGGGCGTCGCCGGGGTCTCCTGCGGCCAGGGTGTCGCGGCGGGGGCGGCGGCGCAGGCTCGCAGTGCCGCGGCGACCAACGTCGTGACCGCGGCTTGCTCGGCTGGCGCCAGGCTTGGCGCCAGCCGAGCCTCCACCTGGCCGAGGTTCTCGGCGACGAACGACGGGGCGATCCCACGCGCACCGAGCACGCGGCAGGTCCAGCGCGCGTAATCCTCGAAGGGCTCGCAGCGGCCGCACTCGATGGATCCGGCCAGGAAGTCGACGTGGTAGCCGGCGTCCTCGAGGCCGCGCACCCGGGCCGCGTCGCCGAGGCGCTCCAGCCAATCCGGATGGCGGCGCAGGAACTCGTCGGTCACCGCCAGTGCCACGTCGGGCTTGCGCAGGCGCAGCTTTGCCGCCAGAGCGCGGGCTTCACCTCGCGACAGGCTCGTCGATGCCATCGCCGGCACCTCCTTCGCTGGGCCCGGCTCCGCTCGCGGACCCGGTTCGTGCCGTGCAGGGAAGCGAGAAGTGGAAGCGGCTGCCCTGCCCGACGGCGCTTTCCACGCCGATCGTCCCGCCGTGCAGCGTGACGAGCTTCTTGCAGATCGCCAGGCCCAGCCCGCTGCTCGGCTCGTCGCCGGTCGGCCGCACGGTGGTGCGCTGAAAGGTGCCGAAGAGCTTACCGATCTCCCCCTCGGGGATGCCCTGGCCCTGGTCGATCACGGCGAGCTCGATCGCCTCCGGCGCTCGCCTGGCGACCACGCGCACCGTGGTCTGCGCAGAGGAGAACTTGAGCGCGTTGCCGATCAGGTTGTCGAGCACCTGGGCGATGCGCGCGCGATCGAAGGTGGCTTGGCCGACGTCCGCGTCGACCTCGGCGAGCAGCGCGATGTGCTTCTTCGCGGCCCGCAGTCGGTTGTGAGCCACCGCTTCGGCGACCAGCTCGCGCACGGCATGGGGCGCCAGCGCGAGGTCGATCTTTCCCGTCTCGATGCGCGCCACGTCGAGCAGGTCGCCGAGCAGGGCGAGCATGCGGCGCGCGGTGTCGCGGATGGTGCGCAGGTAGTCGTCCCGGTCCTCGTCCGTGACCGCGAAGCCCGGGTCGAGCAGGATCTCGGCGAGCGACTCGACGTTGCCGATCGGCGAGCGCAGGTCGTGTGCGGCCATGCCGAGCAGCTCGTTCTTCAGGCGGTTCATCTCCTCGAGGGCGGCGTTCTTGTCCGCCAGCTCTGCGGTGCGCTCGCGCACCCGCTGCTCGAGCTCGGCATTGGCCTGGCGCAGCTCTTCGAGCAGCGCCCGGTTCGCCCGCACCAGCGCCTGGTGCTCGAAGGCCTTGCGCAGCACGGTTTCGAGCTGGTGCGGATCCCACGGCTTGGTGAGGTAGTGGTAGACGCGGCCCTGGTTCACCGCCTGGATCACCGCCTCGATGTCGGAGTAGCCGGTCAGAAGGATGCGCACCACGTCGGGCTTGGTGCGCGCCGCCTCGGCGAGCAGCTCGACACCGGTCTTGCCCGGCATGCGCTGGTCGGTGACGATCACCGAGACGTTCTCCTCGGCGAGGACGCGCAGCGCCTCGTCGGCGCTCGACGCGGTGAGCACCCGGTAGCCACGTCGCAGCTGGTCGGCGATCGACGTCGCCACCTCGACCTCGTCGTCGACCACCAGCAACGCGCCGCGCGCCTCGTCGGCTCCCTGCGCTCCGCGACGCGCCGCCAGGGCGGCTGCAAATCCCCCGCCTGTGGCCATGCTTCAGCCTCCTCCGGTCGAGCCCGAGCCGGCCTCTGGCGCCCGCGCATGCACCGGTAGGCGCACGTGCACCGTGGTTCCCTCGTCGACCCGGCTCTGGAGCTCGATCCGACCGCCGTGCGCGGTGACGATCTGATGGGCGATCGACATGCCGAGGCCGGTCCCCTCGCCGACGGCCTTCGTGGTGAAGAACGGGTCGAAGACCCGCGCGAGGTGCTCCGGAGCGATGCCCGATCCGTGGTCTGCGACCTCGATCACGTACTCATCGTCCTCTCGCGCCGTGGAAACGCAAATCGTCTGGCCCTCACGGCTCGCTTGGACCGCGTTGGCGATCAGGTTGCCGATCGCCTGGTTGAGCGCGCCGGGCGAGCAGGGGATCGGCTCCCGGGAGCCGAAGGCGGTGGTGACCGAGACGCCACGCTCGTGCAGCAAGGGGCCGAGGAAGCGCACGGCCGCCTCGATGCCGAGCACGGGATCGCAGAGCTTGAGCTCGGCCTCGTCGAGCCGCGAGAAGGTGCGCAGGTCGAGGACGATCTGCTTGATGCGCTCGAGCCCCTCGACGTTGGCGGCGAGCTTGCGCGGGACGCTCTGCTGCAGGTACTCGAGGTCGATCTCGGCGGCCCGGGCGACGATCGATTCGTGTGCCAGGGGGCAGCTCTCGGCGAGGGTGGGCAGCCACGTACCGACGATCTCGACCAGGCCGAGCAGGTCGGCGAGGTCGCGGCGCAGGGTGGCGTGGTTGTTCGCTACGTAGGCCAGGGGATTGTTGATCTCGTGCGCCACGCCGGCGGTCATCTGGCCCAGCGAGGCCATCTTCTCGCGATGCACGAGCAGCGACTGGGTGGCGCGCAGCTCGCCCAGGGCGCGCTCCAGGGCGCGCCCCTTGCGGGCGTTCTCTCGGCTCGCGACGGCGAGCTCGTTGTTCAAGCGGACGAGCTCCTGCTCGAAGGCGGCGTCCGTGTCGCGGGTCGGCTCGCCGAGCAGCAGGAAGCCGTCGGGCTGGACGTCGAGCCGGCACTCGAGGGTGAAGGGGGAGTCGTTCGCGTCGACGAAGTTCTGCAGGAACGGCTCGCGCCCGGCCCGCGTGGCGGCCGCCAGGCGGACCTCGAGAGCACGGGCGTCCGAGGCGACGAGCAGCTCGCCGACGCCCCGGCCGGCGAGCTGCTCGGGCGAGCGATGCAGCGGGCGGGCCACGGCTGCGCTGCAGGCGAGGATCCTGGCCTCGCGGTCGGCGCGGATCACGCGCAGGCTGGACGTGGCGAGGTGATCGGCGATCATCGGGGCGCCGTCGGCGACGACTTGCTCGAGGAGGGTCGCTGGATCACTGGCTGCGAGCCGCTCCAGCACGACCAGCTCGGTGAAGGCGGGGTCGAGCTTCACGCCGGACGGGATGCCGCGGTGCGACTCGTGATGCGCGTCGCTCGCGTGCCAGCGGCGGAAGGAGTCGACGTCCGTCCAGCGAGTGACCAGGTGGAAGACAGTCGGGTCGGCGGCCGCGGTGAAGATCTCGATGCCCAGAAAGCCGGGCTCGCGGTCGACCCGGCGGGGGCGTGCGGCGAACGCCCGGGCGACGCCGGCCTCGCGGCCGTTGGCGACGCGGAAGCGCGAGATCGCCAGGATCAAGCGCCGTCTCCCGGCTCGTCGGTCAGGGCCTGGTGCACGCTCGAGGCGAGATCCAGGGGCGTGAAGGGCTTGTGCAGCCAGGTGGCACCGAGCCTTCGCTGGACCTGCCGCGTCGCCGCGTCCGGGCCGTAGCCGGAGCTCAGGACGACGCGCAGCTCGGGGCGGAAGCGGCGTAGCTGGAGTGCGAGATCGCCACCGCTCATGCCCGGCATGACGACGTCGGTGAGCAGCAGGTCGATGCGCTCGGGGTACGACTCGCTCAGGCGCAATGCCTCTTCCCCGCAGGAAGCCTCGATCACCGCGTGGCCCAGGGCGGCGAGCAGCCGGCAGGTCAGGCCGCGTAGCGATGCCTCGTCCTCGACCACAAGCACGACCGCCGAGTCGCCGTGCAGCTCGAGCTGGCGCGGCTCCGGCTCGGCGGTCGCGGCCGGCGTGGCTTCGACCGCCCGCAGCAGGACGCGAAACGTCGAGCCCTTCCCGGGTGCGCTCTCGACGATCAGGTGGCCCTCGGCCTGAGCGACGATGCCGTAGACCGTGGCCAGGCCGAGCCCCGTCCCCTTGCCCGGCGGCTTGGTGGTGAAAAACGGCTCGAAGAGCCGCCCGCGGATCGTCGGGTCGATGCCACAGCCCGTGTCGCGCACCTCGACGCACACCCAGCGGCCCTGGGCGATCGGTCCGTGCTCGGAGGCGAGGCCCGATCCGAGCTCGACGTGGCGCGTCGCGATGGTCAGCCGCCCGCCTTCGGGCATCGCGTCGCGCGCGTTGACCGCGAGGTTGACGATCACCTGCTCGAGTAGGGCCGGGTCGCCGCGCACCGCGGTGGGAGCCGGGGCGAGCTCGGTCTCGAGCTCGATCGACTCGCCGATCAGGCGTCCCAGCATGCCGGCCAGGTCGCGCACCACGGCGCTCGCGTCGAGCACCCGCGGCTCGTTGGGGTGGCGGCGGCTGAAGGCGAGCAGCTGCGCGGTGAGCTCGCGCGCCCGGATGGCGGCTTCCTTGATCTCCTCGAAGCTCGCCCGTGCGTCGCTGCCGATGGCGGGTGCGCGCAGGCCGAGCTCCACGCTGCCGAGGATGACCGTCAGCAGGTTGTTGAAGTCGTGCGCCACGCCGCCGGCGAGCTGGCCGAGTGCATCGAGGCGCTGGACCTGGCGCAGCCGCTCCTCGCTGGCGCGCAGGGCGGCCTGGTCGCGCTCGTGGTCGGCGAGCCGGCCGACGAGGTTTGCCACCTGCTGCAGGAAGTCCAGGTTCTCGCGGCTGAAGAGCACCACCCGCTGGCTGTGCGCGGCGAGGATGCCGAACGGCCGGTCTCGGCCCGGAATCACGACGGCCGCACCGCTGACCACTCCGTGGCGCTTGAGCAGGGCCGGCCCGGAGAATCGGGAGTCGCAGCGCAGATCCTCGACCGTCACGGCGCGGCTCGAGGCGAAGGTGTAGCCGAAATGATCCTCGCCGCTCGTCCCGACCGTCTCGCTCCCCACGACGCCGTGCTGCCAGCCGACGCCGGCGCGCACCCGCAGGGCGTCTCCCCCTGGCAGGAGGTCGGCGATCGTCGCGTACTCGACGTCCAGGGTGCGTGCCACGGTGGCCACGGCCCGATCGAGAAACGTCGGCAGGTCGGCGTCGCGCAGCGCGTGCTGGCCGAGCTGGGCAATGGCGGTCGCCTCGCGAGCCCGCGCCTCGAGCGCCTGCTCGAGGCCCTTGCGCACGGAGAGGTCGAGCACGAAGGCGACCGCGGTCGTGAGCGCCGTGTCCGCAGCGGCGATGCCGACCAGCACGGGGACCAAGCTCCCGTCCTTGCGCACGTAGCGCTTCTCCCAGGGGGCGGAGAAGCCCCTTCTGCGCAGGTCCTCGACGGCGCACCGATCGCGCTCGCGGTCCTCGTCCGGGGTGATCGCGTCCCAGCGCACCCGGCCGGCGGCCAGGTCCTCTCGCGTGTACCCGATGATGTCGAGGAAGGCGTCGTTCGCCTCGAGCACGCTGCCGTCGGTCCCGGCGATCAGCATGCCGATGATGTTCGACTCGACGAGCCGGCGAAAGCGCTCCTCGCTGCGCTGCAAGCGCTGCTCGACGCGCAGGCGCTCGCTCACGTCGCGCACCAGGGCGGCCACCTGCACCTCGCCGCCGACGCGCAGCGGCACGAGCGCGATCTCCACGGGTAGCTCGCTTCCGTCTCGGCACCTGGCGCGCAGCGTGAGCCCGCTGCCCATCAGGCGCAGGCGAGGGCGGGCGAAGTAGTCGGCGAACGAGGGCCCGTGCTCCGCGCGGGCGTCGTGTGGCACGAGCTGGTCGATCGCCATGCCCTCGAGCTCCGCTTGCGAGTAGCCGAACAGCCCTTGGGCCGCCGGATTGGCCAGGACGATGCTTCCGCTCGCGGCGACCAGCAGGATCGGGCTCGAGCTGCCTTCGAGCGCCTCGCGGAGCCACGCGACGTCGGGCGCGATGGCCTTGCCACCCCCGGCGTCGCCGCTGGGGGCGGCGGCCGCCCCGGTGTTCGGCTGCGGTTCGGTCTGCGCGACGACCCTTCCTTCTCGCATCGCGTGTCCCCGGAGCAGGCGAAGCGAGCGCCCGCACTCCTCGAGCGCAGCTATCACTGGCCCGCGCCTCGCACCAGAGCAGCCGGGTCGAGCTGGGGCGGGACCCGGGTCGGCTCAGCTCCGGTGCTCGTCGCGCCTGCGCCGCTCCTCGGCGGATCGCCTCGTGCGACCAGCTCCGGGGTGTGCGGCCATGGCGACCCCCACCGCAGCGAGCGCGATGCCGGGCGCCCAGAACGTCGCCGCCAGGCCGGCGTGCACCGCCAGCCAGCCGCCCAGCGCCGGTCCCACCACGTTGCCGGCCATCATCGCCGTGGAGCCGAGACCGGCCATGCGGCCGCGCGCGCCGGCCGGAGCGCGCTGCGCGATCCACTCGAAGGAGAGCGGGATGAAGCCGGCCGCAGCCAGGCCAGCCGCGGCGCGCAGGGCGAACAGCGTCGGCACACGCGTCGCGAGCAGACCCACGGCGACGTTGGTCGCGCCGGTTGCGGCGAGCGAGACCGCGATCATCGGCACCAGGCCGCGTCGTGAGCCGAGCCGTGCCCACGCGGTGGAGGTCAGCAGGGTCGGCAGACCCGAGACGAAGAGCAGCAGACCGGTGGTCGTCGCGACGGCGTCATCGGGTACGCCGAAGCCCTGCACGAAGAGGGCGAGCGTCGGCCACGAGGTCATCACCGAGACCTGATACAGGACGATCAGCCCGAGCATGACCAGCGTGGCGCGGTCGGCGAGCAGCGCACGCCAGCCCACGTCTTGGGCGCTGGCGTGCGCCGCCGGCCGCGGCGGATCGGGCTCGATGACCAGAGCGCACAGGACGGTCGTCGCTGCCGCGACGGCACCCACCACGAAGAACAGCCCGTGGATGCCGATCAGGTCGGCGAGCACCCCGCCGAGCAGGGGGCCGCACAGGCTGCCCGCGGCGCGCGTGCTCTGCAGGATCGCCAGGGCGCGCCCGACCCGCGGCTCGGGGGTGAGCGCCGAGATCAGGGCGACGGCGGCCGGAAAGACGCCGCTCACGCCGCCCTGGACGCTGCGCCACAGCAGGAGCTCGACCGGCGCGGTGGCGAAGCCCATGCCCACGGTGGCCACGGCGATCCCGGCCACCGAGCGCACCACCATCGGCTTGTAGCCGAAGCGGTCCGAGAGCGCGCCCCAAAGCGGCGTCGCGAACACCGCCACGGCGAAGGGCGCCGAGCTCAGCGCTCCCGTCCAGTACTTGACGGCGGTGCGATCGCCGATGCCGATCTGCTCGAGGTAGAGCGGCAGCAGGGGCACGATCGCGGTCATCCCGGCGAGCGTCAAGAACTGCGCCGCACCGATCGCCCAGAGGTTCGCCCGCTCGCGCTGCGGGATCGCCGACATGGCGTGACCTTACGCAGCGCCGGCGAGGGCGTCGAGGAGAGGGCGCATGCGCAGGTGCGCCACCTCCCGAGCGATCTCGGGGAGCCGGGGCTTGCGCCTTCGTGGCGCTGGTCGACAAAGGAAAGGGGAGGATCCGATGCGCAGCGAGAGGTGCGACGTGGCGGTGATCGGTGGCGGCCCGGCGGGGTCGACGGCGGCGAGCTTGCTCGCCCGAGAGGGCTGGACGGTGACGCTGCTCGAGCGGGAGCGCTTCCCTCGTTTCCACGTCGGCGAGTCGCTGCTGCCGTTCAACGTACCCCTGCTCGACGAGCTCGGCGTGCGCGAGGAGATCGAGCGCGTCGGCAGCGTGCCCAAGCACGGCGCGGTGTTCGTCACCGGCGACGGGAGCCACGCGCACACCTTCCACTTCCGCGACGGGATCGAGCCCGGCCCGCCGAGCGCCTATCAGGTGGTGCGCTCCGAGTTCGACCGCATCCTGCTCGACGCCTGCGCGCGGTACGGTGCGGACGTGCGCCAGGAGCACGCCGTGACGGCCGTCGAGCGCGTGGCGGACCAGTGGCGCGTCAGGGTCGAGCCGCGCGGCGCCGCCGGCTACGAGATCCACTGCCCCTATCTGGTCGACGCGAGCGGGCGCGACACGTTCCTCGCGCAGCGCAGCCGCACCCGGCGCATGGTCGCCCGCCACCGCCGCGCCGCGCTCTACGCCCACTTCCACGGCGTGACGCGCGGCGATGGGATCGACGCCGGCAACATCGTCATCGTCACCCTCGACGGCGGGTGGTTCTGGCTGATTCCCCTGGCCGGGGATCTGACGAGCATCGGCCTGGTGTACGACGGCCCGGCGCTGCGCGCGCTCGGCCTGGCGCCCGAGGTCGCGCTCGAGCGGGCGATGGAGTCCTGCCCCGAGGTTCGGCGTCGAACGTCGCGTGCGCGGCGCGCAACCGAGGTCTTCGCGACCAGCGACTACTCGTACACCACCGCCGCCGCCGCCGGAGAGGGCTGGGTTTCGGCGGGCGACGCCTACGCTTTTCTCGATCCGGTCTTCTCCTCGGGTGTGTGGCTGGCCATGTCGGGCGGGGCGAAGGCCGCCCGAGCGATTGCCGGCTGCCTGGCCGAGCCGCGGCTCGCGGCTCGCCTGCTGGCTCGCCACGGGCGCGACCTCGAGCGCACCAACGCGCGTTACTGGCGCTTCGTCGACCACTTCTACCGCCCCGGGTTCCTCGACGTCTTCATGCAGCCGGCCGGCGCCAGGCTCATGCGCCGCGCGGTGAACAGCGTGCTCGCCGGTACCCCCTCGCGCCGTCTCGGCCTGCGCCTGCAGCTCGCGCTCTTCTTTCTGGTGGTGCGCGCACAGCGCCACGTCCGCCTGCGCGAGCCGCTGCCGCGCTGGCCGGCCTTCGCACCGCCCCGCGAAGGGTGAGCCGGCGAGTCGGCAGCCCAGCCGCGCAGCGGACGCCTGCTGCGTGCGCGACGCATCGCGACGGGCTGCCTCGCAGCGCCCTCGAGGCAGCCCCGCTCCGCCTCGCGACTCCGTGCCTCGGCTCCGGCGCGCCTCGCGCACCTCGCCACGGCGCCGCCGCCAGGACGGGCTCCTACAGCCTGCGCCGGTCGAGCTTGCCGCGCGCGGTGCGCGGCAGCGCGTCGCGCAGCTCGACGATACGCGGCACCTTGTAGCGTGCCAGGTGAGCCTCGCAGGCGGCGATCACCGCGTCGCGGCCGACGCCGGGATCGGCGACCACCACGGCGCGCAGCGCTTCGGCGACCGCCGAGCGCGCCTCGCCGAGCACGACCACGTCGCGCACGCCCGAGACGGCGCGGATCACGCGCTCGACCTCGGCGGGAAAGACCTTGCGCCCGCCGACGTTGATCACCTCGCTCGCCCTGCCGAGCAGGTGCAGCCGGCCGCGCTCGTCGAGGCGGCCGAGGTCGGGGGTGAGGAAAGCCCCCTCTCCGAGCGTCGCCGCATCCGACGGCCCGAGCGCCGCCGGCGGGAGGTAGCCGGTTGCGACCGAGGCACTGCGCACCTCGACCCGGCCGACGCCGTCCTGCGCATCGCGCAGGACGATCGTCACCCCGTCGAGCGGCGTGCCGACGCAACCCTCGGGTGTCTCCTGCGTGGCCTCGCGGTCGAAGGCGATGCCGCCGCACTCGGTGGCGCCGTAGAACGTGTGTGGCCGCACGCCGAAGCGCGCGGCGAAGGCCTCGCGGGTGGCGCGCGGCAGCGGCGCCCCGGCCGTGATCACCAGGCGCAGGTCGGCGCCGAGCGAGCCGGCGGCCGCGGCCGAGCGCGCCAGCACGTCGAGCAGGAAGGGTACGGTCGGGAGTACCGTGGCCCGCGTGCGCCGCGCGGTGCGCAGCAGATGGCGGGGGGTCAAGTCGCGCACCAGGATCGCCGGCGTGCCGAGCACGGCGAGGGCGAGGACGACGTTGTCGAAGCCGTAGGAGTGCGCGAGCGGGATCGCCGCGAGATTGCGGTCGCGGCCGGTGATGCCCATGGTCGAGGCGATCTGCGCGATGCCGGCGCGCAGCGCGGACGCGCTCAGCGCGACGGCGCGCGGCTCGCCCGTCGTGCCCGAGGTGAGCTTGAGCAGGGCCGTCCCCGAGGCGAGCGTGGCCGGTGTGGCGCCGGGCTCGGCCTGGGGCAGCGCAGCGAACGCGAGCCCGGGTCCGCGCAGCAGGCCCGGCGCGCCGAGCCGGGCGCAGCAGTCGCGAGCCTCGGGCGCTGCCAGCTCCGCGTCCAGAGGCAGGGGCACGCGCCCCTCGCGCCAGCAGGCGAGCACGCCGGCGATCAGCTCCGCCCCGTCCGAGGTCTGCAGGGGGATCGGGCCTGCGGCAGGCCAGGGTGTGGCCGCGATGGTCGCCGCGGCGCGGTCCACCAGGCGCAGCAGCGCGTCGCGGTCCAGGGCGGCCCCGCTGGCGGTGTCGAGCACTGCCTGCGCGCGCCCGTCGGCGCGACGCAGGCGGTCGAAGGCCGCGAACAGCGCGGCGCCATCGCTCACCTGCGGTTGCTCCTGCGCCGGGCTTGGGCGACACTGCCGGGCGAAATCACGATGGAACTCGACTTGCGAGGCAGGCGCGCCCTGGTCACGGGCTCGAGCCGCGGCATCGGCCTGGCGGTCGCACAGCGGCTCGCCGCGGAGGGGGCGCGGGTCGTGCTCAATGCCGGGCACGACCGCGAGCGCCTCGAGCGGGCGGCCGCGGCGATCCCGGGCAGCCTCGCCCGCTTCGCCGACGTCGCGGATGCCGCCGCGGTCGACGCGATGCTCGCCGACATCAAGCGAGAGCTGGGCGGCCTCGACATCCTGGTGAACAACGCCGCCGTCACACGGGACTCCCTGCTCATGATGATGCGCCCCGAGGCGTGGCGCGAGGTTCTCGCAGCGAGCCTCGACGGCGCCTTCCACTGCTGCCGGGCCGCGCTGCGCTCGATGATCGCCGGGCGGCACGGGCGAATCGTGAACCTGATATCGCCCGCCGCTTTCCTGGGCAAACCCGGGGCGGCGAACTACGCGGCGGCCAAGGGAGCGCTGGTCGCGCTGACCAAGTCGCTCGCCGCCGAGGCGGGCCGCTTCGCCGTGACGGTGAACGCGCTCTGCCCGGGCTACGTCGAGACGGAGCTGATCGCCGGCATGCCCGCAGCCGAGCGCGAGCGGCTCGAGGCCGGGATCCCGCTCGGACGCTTCGCGCGCACCGAGGAGATCGCCGACGCCGTGGCCTTCCTGGTCTCGGGGCGGGCGGCCTACGTCACCGGGACCACGCTGGTGGTCGACGGTGGCTTGACGATGCACTAGGAGCCGCATGGGCAGCGCCCAGCCCGCTCGAACGATCCGCGCAGCCAGCGTGCCGCGCGCGGTGGTCACCGCGATGGGCGCAGTGACCGCCGCCGGCATCGGCATTGCCGCGCTGCGCGCCGCGCTGCACGCCGGCCGAACCTGCATCCGTCCGCTCACGCTGTTCGACACCGCGGGCCTGCGCGAGCGCCTCGCGGGCGAGGTCGACCTGCCGGCGCGCATCCCCCGGCTGCCGTCCGCGGCGCGGGTGCGCGCCTCGCGCTCGGACCGCCTGGCCCTGCTGGCGCTCGACGAAGCCCTGCGCACGGCCAGGCTCGAGCCCGGCCGCGTGCCGGGGGAGCGCATCGGCCTCGCCATCGGCAGCTCGACGGGTGGAATGCTCGAGATCGAGGCG
>CAZGUU010000085.1:0-17211 GCA_964529315.1 uncultured Enterobacteriaceae bacterium | reverse complement strand
GAGTCGGGCTGCAGACGCGAGCGAGGGCCGCCCGCTGTCGTGAGCGACCCTCGCTCGCGCCTCGCGGCGCGCTTCGGCGTCCTTGCGATCGCGCTCGCGGCCGCCCGGTGGCGGCCGCGAGCGGGTCAGATCGCGTCCTCTCTTCTCAGAAGAAGTAGCCCAGCTCGAGCGCGATGGTGTCCTGGCCCGGCAGGTAGATGTTCTTGCCCGAGTTGAACGGTGCCTCGTCCGACTCGTCGTGGCGGTACTCGGCGCGGGTGTAGACGTACTTCGAGAGCTGGTAGCGCACGTCGAAGGTCACGTCCCAGAGGTTCTGCCCCGCGCCGGTGCGCGAGCCCTGCGGGTCGCCGAACCACTCGCCGCGAGCCGCGAGCTGGAGCTGGGCGAGCGGGTTGTAGACCACCGTCCCGGCGAGGCCCTCCCACGTCGAGTGGCGGCCCGGGTTGACCACGCTCGCCTCGTCCTCGCTGCCCCAGTCGCCGTTCAGGATGAAGCTCAGCTCGTCGAGCAGCTTGACGTTGGCCACCACGTCGACCACGCCGCGCTTGTTCCTGTTGCAGCCTTCGCCGTTGGGGAACAGCGAGTGCTCGGGGTTGCACGACTGCTCGGGCCCGTAGATGCCGTTGACGAAGACCGCGACCCGATCGTTGGGCACCACGGCCACCTGGCCGATCACGCTCGGGCTATCGTTGTTGTCCTCGACGTTGTCCCAGCCGATCACGCCGCCCGCCGTCACGCTGACGATGTCGGTGATCGGGTAGGTGGCCAGCCCGCCGGTGTGGGTGAAGGGAATCGCATAGCTGAACAGCAGGCCGCGCGAGAACGTCGGGTTGAGCCAGGGCTCGATCACCTCGGCGCCCATCAGGGTGACGAACTTGCCGCCCTTGAGGGTGATGCCGTTGCCCACCGGAATGTTGTAGACGACGTAGGCGTCCTGCAGCTCGACCTCGTGGTGCTCCCACTGCGTGTCGGGGATGAAGCCGCTGCCGTTCCAGTCGGCCTTCATGCGGCGCGACGCATGGCCGGCGTCGCCCTTGACCATGAAGCCGAACTCTCCCGGCTTGGGCGTCGGGTTGTAGCCGAAGGAGACTTGGAAGAGGTCGACCAGGTATTGGCTCCAGTAGTTGTCCAGCGAGCGCAGGCTCACCTTGTGGTTCGCCGGCTCGTTGAAGTCCCACTGGAAGGCCGACGAGAGGCCGGAGCCAATCGTCAGGCCGCGCTTGTCGAACCAGTGCTTGATGCCGTCGAAGGTCTGGTCGACGTACTGCAGCGGCGGCACGACCGGGACCTTGCTTTCCTCCTCGACCGGCTTTGCGTACTCGGCGGCCACGCCCTCCGAGGGGGCCATCAGGTTCTCGGCGTTGGCCGCGCTGGCGGAGAGCGCGAGAACGGCTCCGCCTGCGGTGGCAAGCAGCTTCGCGAAACGAGTCGTCATGGTTGTCCTCCTCTTCATCCTCTTCATCAGCCACCCAGCCGGGTGAGCTCGCCTCGAGCCCAACTCGTCCCCGACCGCGATGATCGGCCTGTTGCCAGCTCGGTTTCTATCAGCGCCCTGCATGATTGCAATGAAATTGGGGCGGATGGCACGCAGCGTCATTGGCGCGCGGGCGAGCTACGCAAGTGCGGTGCCATGCTGCGTGGCGCCTGCCGTGCGGGGTCGGCGGCGGTGTCCGGATGGGCGGGATCGGGCGCATCTGCCCGGTTTGCGGGCGAGGGCTGCCGCCAAAGGCAGCGCTGGAGCCATGCCTGACTGCTGGTTGGGCAGGCTGCTGACGCTCGGGTGGTGTCACCGGGCTGTCCGCCTCGAGGCAGCGGCCGGACCTGGAGGTGTCGGAGGCTTGACCGCTGCTTTGCGGGACCGCTATGCGCGCCCGGGGGGCCCCGTGTCGGCCGTGGGACGCGCGCTCGCGGCGTGGGACCGATGCCGCGCCGCGGCAGCCGGAGAGCCGCCGGTGTACGAGGAATGACGATGTACCAGGCTGGCGGCCCGCGGGCAGAAGAGCAGACCGGGTGAGGTGCATGCCTCGCCGCGCCTGCGCGCGTGGCGCGCCGATGGCGCTCGCCGTGGCGCTCGCCGGGCTGCGGCTGCTGCTCCCGGGCCCGGGGGCGACGGGCGAGGCGTGGGCCGGTGGGCCAGCTTCGGGGCCGGGCACTCCCTCGCCGGCGGACGCCACGGAACAGCCGCAAGCGCCGAAGGAGGGGGTCCAACGGATCGTCTCGTTGGTGCCCTCTGTCACCGAGACGGTCTTCGCCCTGGGTGAAGGACGCCGCCTGGTCGGCGTGTCGAGCTATTGCGATTACCCGCCCGAGGCCGCGCGCATCCCGCGAGCCGGCACCTACCTCGCGCCGAGCATCGAGACGATCGTCGCCCTGCGGCCCGACGTGGTCATCGGTGTGCCCACACCGGGGAACCGCGCGCCGATCGAGCAGCTGCGCGATCTCGGGGTCAAGGTCGTGATCGTCGGCGAGACCACGCTCGACGATGCCTGGGAGGCGATGCGGGCGGTCGGGAAGTGGGTCGGCCGCGACGCGCAGGCGCAGGAGATGGTCCGCGGGCTCCAGGGGGAGCTGGCAGAGGTTCGTCGGAGCACCCAGGGGCGCCGGCCGCGCCGGGTGCTGTTCGTCGTCGGGCACGACCCGTTCGTCGCCGCGGGGCGGGGCCTGTTCATCGACGAGCTGATCGAGATCGCCGGGGGCGAGAACGTCGCGGCGCCCGCCGGCGAGCGCTGGCCGCGCCTCTCGCTCGAGGCGGTGCTGGCCTCCGCTCCCGAGGTGGTCATCGACGGGGCGATGGGCTCGGAGGCAGGCCCGGCGCTGCTCGCCTTCTGGGAGCCGTATCGCTCGATGCCGGCGGTGCGCGACGGCCGCATCCGCGCGCAGGCGGCCGACGAGCTGCTGCGGCCCGGCCCGCGCCTGGGCGTGGCGGCGCGAGCTCTGCACGACATGGTCTGGGAGGGGCAGCCTTGAGGCTGGGTGGCGCGGCGTCGCCCAGCATCGGGTCGGCCCGCGCGGCGCGGCCGTCGTCGGTGCTGCTCGCTCACCTGGTGGGCGCCGTGACGCTCGGCGTCGTCGGGTTGGCCGCGCTCGGCGTCGGGGCCGTGCACATCGATCCGCTGACCGCGTGGTGGGCCGCCACCGACGACCCGGCGCACGTGATCCTGGTCGGTGCCCGTGCGCCGCGCGTGGCACTGGCCGCGCTGGTGGGCGGTGCCCTGGGGCTGGCCGGGGCAGCGCTCCAGGCGCTGCTGCAGAATCCGCTGGCCTGCCCGCACGTGCTCGGAATCTCCGGGGGCGCAGCGCTCTGCGGCATCGCCGTCATGGTGCTCACGCCCCTGATCGCCACGGCGAGCTCGCTGCTCGGCGGCCCGGCGGTGCTGATGGTGGTTCCCGCCGCGGCCTTCGCCGGGGCGCTCGGCACGGCGGCGCTGGTCCAGGGCGTGGCGGCGGCAACCGGGCGCCTGACCCCGTACACCCTGCTGCTCACCGGCGTGGTCTTCAACGCTTTTGCCGCGGCGGCGATCACCTTCATCACCACGCTGGCCGACTTCTACCGCTCGACGGCCGTCCTCTCGTGGGTGGTCGGCACGCTCACGGTGCGCGGCCCCGCCTGGACTGCGATCGCCGCGCTCACCCTGCTCGCCGGGACGGTCCTTCTCTCGGCGAGCGCGCGCGACCTGAATGCGCTCGGCCTGGGCGAGGAGGGTGCGTCCAGCCTGGGCGTCGACGTCGACCGGGCGCGCCGGCGGGTCTACCTCGCCGTGGCTCTGCTGGTGGCCGGCGCCGTACCGGTGTCGGGGATGATCGGCTTCGTCGGCCTGATCGTCCCGCACGGCGTCCGGCTGATCACCGGATCGGACCAGCGTCGCGTCCTGCCGGCCTCGATGTGGGGTGGGGCGGTGTTCCTGGTCGTCGCGGACACCGTGGCGCGCTCGCTGCTCGGCGCCACCGAGCTGCCCGTGGGCGTGATCACCGCCCTGTGCGGCGGACCGTTCTTTCTCGCCTTGCTGCGCCGTCAGGGGCAGCGCGAGGTCGCGGTGCAATGAGCCCCTTGCTCGAGGCGCAGGACGTCGCAGTGCGTTACGGACGGCGAGAAGCCCTCTGTGGGATCGACGCATCCGTGGCCGGGGGGCAGGTGCTCGGGGTCATCGGGCCCAACGGCTCGGGCAAATCGACGCTGGTGCGCGTCCTGGCCGGTGTTCGGCCACCCGATCGCGGCTCGGTGCGGCTCGACGGCAAGCCGCTCTCCGACCTGCCCCGGCGCGAGCGCGGCCGGTGCGTGGCCCTGGTGCCCCAGGAGACGCACGTCGGATTTCCCATGCGGGTGCGCGATTTGGTGCACCTGGGGCGCGCGCCGCATACCGGCCCGTTCGGTTGGGAGCGGGCCCGTGACCTGCAGGCGGTGCACGAGGCGATGGAGCGCACCGGGGTGACGGAGCTCGCCGACCGCCCGCTCGACGAGCTCTCAGGCGGCGAGCGCCAGCGGGTCGTGCTCGCCCGGGCGCTGGCCCAGGAGCCGGGTGTCCTGCTGCTCGACGAGCCGACCTCGTTCCTCGATCTGCGCCACGCCGTGCTGCTGCTCGACCTGGTGCGCGACCTGTGCCGCGAGCGCCGGCTCGCCGTGGTGCTCGTCTTGCATGATCTGAACCTCGCCGCCATGTACTGCGACCGCCTGCTGCTGCTCTGCCGCGGCGCGGTGCACGCCTGCGGCGCGCCGCAGGAGGTGCTCACCTACCCGCGGCTGTGCGCGGTCTACGACACCGAGCTCTACGTCGCGCCGAACGACGTCACCGGCCTGACGATCGTCCTGCCGCTGTCGCGAGACCACCGCGAGCGGCTGCGAGCGCGCGATGGAAAGGGGCCCGCGCCGCCTCCGTAAGTCGCGCTACTGCGCAACGCCTGCTCGGGCTAACGGGAAGCCACCGAGCCTTGCGCCCCAGGGCTCTGCGAGCCGTGCGGCGAGCGCGTCCACGGCTGCGGGTCGCGTTGACTCTCGTGGATGGCGGGTGGTAACAACCCTCGTTTCCCGGAGAGAACAGTGGAATTCCAGTTCGCGAACGTTCTCGTCTATCTCCTGCTCGGAGCGATCACCGCGGGGCTGATGCTCGGCCTGGGCTGGCTCTTGCGCCCGTCGAATCCCGAGGCGCGCAAGCTCTCCACCTACGAGTGCGGCGAGCCGCCCTCGGGCAGCGCGTGGATCAACTTCAACATTCGTTTCTACTTGATCGCGCTGGTGTTCGTGATCTTCGACGTCGAGGTGGCGTTCGTCTACCCCGTCGTCGTCGCCTATCGTGACTACGTGCTGAGCGGACGAGGGCTGCTCGCGCTGGGCGAGATGCTCGTCTTCGTGCTCATCCTGCTCGTCGGGCTGGTCTACGTCTGGGCGAAGCAGGACCTCGAGTGGCTCAAGAAGGTGGCTCGCTCGAGCTGAAGCACGCGTCGGAAGAGGACCCTTTTCGATGTCGCTGATCAACAGCGTTCCGGAGACCGTCGTCACCACGAAGCTCGACGACGTTCTCAATTGGACCCGCAAGTCGTCGGTCTGGTACATGCTCTTCGGCCTGGCCTGCTGCGCGATCGAGATGATGCAGACGGGTGGGCCGCGCTCGGATCTCGACCGCTTCGGCACCGTGCCCCGCGCCACGCCGCGGGTTTCCGACCTGATCATCGTCTCGGGGACCCTGACCCTGAAGATGGCGCTGCGCACCAAGGTGCTCTACGAGCAGATGGCCGAGCCGCGCTACGTGATCTCGATGGGTAGCTGCGCGAACTGCGGCGGGCTCTTCCAGCTCGCCTACTCGGTGTGCGACGGCGTCGACAAGGTCATCCCGGTCGACGTCTACGTCCCGGGCTGCCCACCGCGGCCGGAGGCGCTCACCGAGGGCATCTTGAAGCTGCAGGAGAAGATGCAGCAGGAGCGCTGGCTGGTCCGTCGGTCGGACGCCGAGACGCCGGAAGCGGCCTGAGCATGGAGGCCACGGAGATCCATCGCCGACTGCGCGAGCGGTTTGCGAACGCGGTCGGCCCCGAGCTCGCGGCGGGCGCGTGGCCTTCGTGCACGGTGCAGGCCGCCCACATCGCCGAGGTCGGCCGATTCCTGCGCGACGATGCAGCGCTGCGCTTCGAGTGCCTGTCCAACTTGACCGGCGTGGACCGCAAGGCCTCCGACGAGATCGAGGTCGTCTACCACCTGCTGTCCTATGCCCACCGCCACCAGCTCGCGCTGCGGGTCGCCACCCCGCGCCCGGACCCAGTGGTGCCGACGGTCTCGCACCTCTGGCCCATCGCCGACTGGCTCGAGCGGGAGTGCTGGGACCTGCTCGGAGTGCGGTTCACCGATCACCCCGACCTGCGCCGCCTGCTGATGCCCGAGGATTGGGTCGGACACCCGCTGCGCAAGGACTTCGTCGAGCCCGAGGAGTACCACGGCATCTCGACGCGGCGCGAGAGCCTGCTGAAGCTATGAGCAGCCACCCGATCGAAGTCGACGTCGAGCGCGAGACCCCGGCGGGCCTCGAGACCGAGGAGATGACCCTGAACATGGGTCCGCAGCACCCGTCGACGCACGGGGTGCTGCGCTTCGTGGTCAAAGCCGACGGCGAGGTGATGCGCCGGGCGATCCCCGACATCGGCTACCTGCACCGCTCGATCGAGAAGATCTCCGAGAAGGTCGGCTACCACGGCTTCATGCCGTACACCGACCGCGTGGACTACGTCTCGGCGATGCACTGCAACCAGGGCTGGGCGATGGCCTGCGAGGCGCTGGCCGGCATCGAGGTGCCGCGCCGGGCCGAGTACTGCCGGGTGATCGCCTGCGAGCTCGGGCGCATCGCGAGCCACCTGGTGTCGGTCGGCACCACGGGCATGGACATCGGCGCGATCACGCCGTTCACCCACGCCATCCGCGAGCGCGAGAAGATCAACGACCTGCTCGAGGAGCTGTGCGGTGCGCGCCTCACCTTCAACTACATGCGTATCGGCGGCTGCGCCTGGGACGTGCCGCCGGGCTTCGTGGCGCGGGCGAGGAGCTTCGTCGACCGATTCGAGCCGCTCACCCACGAGTACGACGAGCTCATCTCGTTCAACAAGATCTACGTCGAGCGCCTGGCCAACGTCGCGGTGGTCTCGCCCGAGAAGGCGATCGCCTACAACCTGGTCGGGCCGAACCTGCGCGGCTCGGGCATCCGCTACGACGTGCGGCGCGACGTCCCGTACTCGGCCTACCCGGAGCTCCAGTTCGACGTCCCGGTGGGCTCTGGCGAGCGCGGCACGCTCGGCGACTGCTACGACCGCTACATGGTGCGCATGCGGGAGATGCGCGAGTCGTGCCGCATCCTGCGCCAGGCGCTCGACGGCATCCCCGAGGGGCCGGTAATCGCCAAGGTGCCGCGCAACTTCAAGCCGCCGGCGGGCGAGGTCTACGTCCGGGTCGAGGCCTCGCGTGGCGACATGGGCTGGTACGTGGTCAGCGACGGGACGGCGTTCCCGGTGCGCTGCCACGTCCGCACGGGCTCGTTCGCGGCGATGGCGATCATCGAGGAGCTGAGCCGGGGCCTGATGATCGCCGACCTGGTCGCGGTGATCGCCTCGCTGGACATCGTCGCACCGGAGGTCGACCGCTAGGCGCGGGCCGGGCGGGGCGGAAGGAACATGCAGCAGCTCGCGGACTCGTTGCTCGCCGAAGGCTTCCTGCGGGGGCTGCCGACGCCCGTCGGCTACGCCCTGGTCGTGGCCTTCTTCGCGTTCGTCCTGTTGAACTTCATCATGCTCGTGGCCGGCGTCACGAGCTGGCTCGAGCGGCGCGTCTGGGCGCGCATCCAGTCGCGCGTCGGGCCGAATCGGGTCGGGCCGCAGGGCGTGGTCCAGTGGCTCGCCGACGGCATCAAGAACGTGCTCAAGGAGGACATCGTCCCGAGCGCCGCCGACCGGCCGCTGTTCAAGCTGGCGCCCTACCTGGCGATGATGGGCTTCTTTGCCACGTTCGCCGTGCTGCCCTTCGGCGACAGCCTGGTGGTGGCCGACTTGAACGTCGGCGTGCTCTACGTGACGGCGGTCACCTCGCTGGTCGTGGTCGGCATCCTCATGGCGGGCTGGGCCTCGAACAACAAGTGGGCGCTGCTCGGCGGCATCCGCTCCGCGGCGCAGATCGTGAGCTACGAGATCCCGGCCTCGCTCTCCATCCTCGCCGTGGTGCTGTTCACCGGCACGCTCAGCATGCAGGGGATCATCCGCATGCAGGGATGGGCGCCGTGGCACTGGTTCCTGTTCGCCAACCCCTTCACCTTCGTCGCCTTCTTCCTGTTTTTTGTCTCGGCCCTTGCCGAAGGCAACCGCACACCGTTCGATCTGCCCGAGGCCGAGTCGGAGCTGGTCGCCGGAGCGTTCACCGAGTACAGCGGCCTGCGCAGCCTGCTCTTCTTCCTCGTCGAGTGGGGCAACCTCTACGTGATCGGCGCGCTGTGCACGACGCTCTTCCTGGGCGGCTGGCAGGTGCCGGCGTTCACCGAGAACGGCTTCCTGCTCGGACTCGCCCAACTCGCGACCTTCTTCTTGAAGTCGTATTTCCTGGTTTTCGTCGCGATGTGGATCCGGGCGACGCTGCCGCGCGTGCGGGTCGACCAGCTCATGACGCTCTGCTGGAAGTACCTGGTGCCGCTCTCCTTCGTGAACCTGGTGGGCGCGAGCCTGTGGTTCGCGATCTTCCCGCAGGGCAGCCCCGTGATGCAGGTCCTGATGTTCCTGTTCGGCGTCGCGGTTCTCCTCCGCTTCCTGGCGCGGGTTCGCTTCCACCTGCGACGGGCGAAGCCCGAGCTCACCCTGAGCCCGATCGCCTGAGGGACGTGCGATGGCCGGTTACTTCGAGAACATTCGCGAGTCGGTCCACACGATCTTCGAGGGTCTGGCGATCACCGCCTCGCACCTGGTGCGAAAACCCTTCACGATCCAGTACCCGGACCGGACCGACATCCGAGTGCAGGACTCGCTGCCCTTCCGCTACCGCGGCCTGCTCGACGTCGACCTCGAGATCTGCACCGGCTGCCAGGCCTGCGAGCGGGCCTGCCCGATCGACTGCATCCTGATCGAGGTGGAGAAGGACAAAGAGACGCGGCAGATGATCCTGCGGCGCTTCGACATCGACCTCGCCAAGTGCATGTACTGCGGCCTGTGCTCGGAGCCGTGTCCGACCGGCGCGATCCACCACACGCCGGAGTTCGAGGGAGCGGACTACTCCCTCGAGAGCCTGATCCGCCGCTTCGTGAAGGCGCCACTGGTCGCCTACAAGCCGGGCAAGGAGCCGGAGACGAACCCGGAGGTGGCGTCTCTGCTCAAGCGCGGTTTGCGGTACTTGGACGAATTTGCTAGCCCCGCCGGCGCGAAGTAGGCGGACAGGCGCGTCGTGAGCTGGCTCTCTGCCACCCCCTCGGTGAACCCCTGAAGTGATCTACGCCGCTCTCTTCTATGCGATCGCCGGCCTGACCGTCGTCGGGGCCCTGGGTGTCGCCTTCTCGACGAACGTAGTCTACTCGGCGTTCTCGTTGATGGCGGCGCTGCTCGGCGCGGCTGGGCTCTACGTCTTCCTCGCCGCGGACTTCGTCGCCGCCGTACAGCTCCTGGTGTACGTCGGCGGCATCCTGGTTTTGACGCTGTTCGCGATCATGCTGACCCACCAGATCTCCGACGTCGAGGTGTCCAATCGCTCGGTGGGTCGGGTGCCGGCGCTCCTCCTGGTCGGTGCAGGCGGGGCGGCGATGGCGCACGCTCTCCTGCGCGCCCCCTGGCGCCTGGGGCCGCCGCCGGCGGCTCTGCCCGCGGGCGCCGGAACGACCTACGGCATCGGCGACAGCTTCCTGGGCCCGTACCTGCTTCCCTTCGAGCTGGCCTCCATCGTTCTCCTCATGGCGCTGATCGGCGCCATCGTGCTTTCGCGAAAGGAGCTGCGCGGCTGACGGCGTGGCCGTGGCGCGGACGGGCATGGAGATCGGGCTCAATCACTTCCTCCTCGTCGGGCTGATCGTGTTCCTCTCGGGAGTGTTCACGGTGCTCACCCGGCGCAACGCGATCGGCGTCTTGATGGGCGTGGAGCTCATCCTGAACTCGGCGAACATCAACTACATCGCTTTCTCGCGCTTCGGCGGGGGCGGCTACGACGGACAGGTCTTCGCGATCTTCGTCATCATGCTCGCGGCGGCCGAGGCGGCGATCGGGCTGGCGATCGTGCTGGGCATCTATCGCAAGTTTCAGACGATCGACGTCGAGGCGACCGACTCGCTGCGCGGCTGAGGCGGAGCCGAGGGAGGAAGGCGAGGGCAGTGTCCAACCCGATCGAAGTCGACTACCTGCGCTGGGTCGTGCTCGCGCCGCTGATCGGCGCTGCGACCAACGGGCTGGCCGGTGCCGCCCTGCAGCGCAGGCTGGGCAAGCACGCGGTGAGCGCCGTCGCGGTGGCGCCGATTCTGGTGAGCTTCGCGCTCGCCGTGGCGGCCTTCTCGCAGCTCCTCGGCCTCGAGCCTGACCATCGCTTCCTGCTCGACTCGATGTCGAAGTGGATCGACATCGGGCACCTCGAGGTGAACCTCGCCTTCTGGGTGGACCCGCTCTCGGCGGTGATGATCCTGGTGGTGACCGGGATCGGCGGCCTGATCCACCTCTACTCGATCGGCTACATGGCCGACGAGCCGAGCTATTGGCGGTACTTCACCTACCTGAACCTATTCATGGCGGCGATGCTGACGCTCGTGCTGGGCGACAGCCTGCTGACGCTCTTCGTCGGCTGGGAGGGCGTCGGGCTCTGCTCGTACGCCCTGATCGGCTTCTGGTACAAGGACCTGGCGAACGCCAGCGCCGGCTCGAAGGCGTTCATCGTCAACCGCATCGGCGACTTCGGCTTCGTGGTCGGCATGTTCGCCCTGTTCTGGACGCTCGACCGCACCGGCGAGGGCACGCTGGTGGTGCGCGAGATCGCGCAGCGCACCCACCTCCTCGAGGGCCAGACGATCTGGGGCGTCGCCGCGCCGACCTTCATCACGCTCATGATGTTCATCGGCGCGACCGGCAAGTCGGCGCAGATCCCGCTCTACGTGTGGCTGCCCGATGCGATGGCCGGGCCCACGCCGGTCTCCGCGCTGATCCACGCTGCGACGATGGTCACGGCGGGCGTCTACATGATCGCTCGGATGCACTTCCTCTACGACATGGCGCCCGACACGCTGCACGTGGTCGCCGTCGTCGGCACGGCCACGGCGTTCTTCGCCGCGACCATCGGCGTGGCGCAGAACGACATCAAGAAGGTTCTCGCCTACTCGACGGTCTCCCAGCTCGGCTTCATGTTCATCGCCATGGGTGTGGGTGCGTACGCGGCCGGCATCTTCCACCTCTTCACGCACGCCTTCTTCAAGGCGTGCCTGTTCCTCGGATCGGGCAGCGTGATCCATGCCATGCACCACGAGCAGGACATGCGCCGCATGGGCGGTCTGCGCCGCTTCATGCCGCTCACCTTCTGGACGTTCCTGATCTCGACGCTGGCGATCGCCGGCATGCCGCCGTTCGCGGGCTTCTTCTCCAAGGACGAGATCCTCTGGCGCGCCTACTCGAGTCCGCTGGGCTCGCCGGTGATCTGGGCCATCGGCACGGCGACCGCGGGCGTGACTGCCTTCTACATGTTCCGCCAGGTGTTCATGGTCTTCTTCGGGGAGCTGCGCAGCGGGCACGGTCACGCAGACGATGGACACGGTGCGCACGGCGGCGGCCACGACGACGCGCACGGGCATGGTCACGGCCACGGGGGGCACCAGCCGCACGAATCGCCCGCGCTCATGACCTTGCCGCTGCTCGTCCTGGCGGCCGGCGCGGCACTGGTGGGCTTCCTGAACGTGCCGGTCGCGCTCGGCGGCCACGACGCCTTTGCCAACTGGCTCGCGCCGGTGCTGGGCGGGCACGGTCTGCCGCACGCTGCCGCTGGCGGGCACGGGGCCGTCCAGGCCGTGGTGCACGACGTCGAGCATGCGGCCGAGCACCTGGCGCACGACCCCATGGAGTACATCCTGATGAGCTTCTCGGTGCTCGTGGCGCTGGGGGGCATCGTGCTCGCGTGGCTCACCTACGTGCGCAAGGCGATCGACCCCGCCACGTTCAGCGAGGCGTGGGGCGGGGCGCCGTACCGGCTGCTGCTGCACAAGTACTGGGTCGACGAGTTCTACGAGGCCACGGTGGTACGCGGCACGCTCGTGCTCTCGCGGCTGCTCGCCGCCTTCGACCGGGTGGTCGTCGACGGCTTGGTCAACGGAGCCGGCTGGCTCGCCCGGGTGATCGCGAGCCTCGACGGTGCCTTCGACCGGGTGGTCGTCGACGGGCTGGTCAACCTGATCGGCGCGCTGAGCCTGTGGCTCGGAAACCGCGTCCGCCGGCTGCAGACCGGCCACATCTATTCGTATCTCTACGCGATCGTGATCGGCGTCGTCGTGATCATGTTCGTGCGGCTGCTCTAAGGTGCACCGATGCCGACGAATGTCTTGACGTGGATGATCTTCCTGCCGCTGCTCGGCGCGGTGGTGGTCCTGTGCCTGCCGCGCAACGCGCACGGGCTGATCAAGGGCATGGCCACGGCCTTCACCGTGCCGCCTCTGCTCATGGCCGTGTGGGTGTACCAGCACTTCGACCGCACCACGGCCGGGATGCAGATGGTGTCGAAGGTGCCTTGGATCCGCTCCTTCAACATCGAGTACTTCGTCGGCATCGACGGCATCTCGGTGACGATGGTCCTGCTGACTGCGCTGCTCTCCTTCATCTGCATCGTCGCCTCCTACGGGATCGAGAAGGCGGTGAAGGCCTACTTCGCGCTCTTCCTGGTGCTCGACGCGGCGATGATGGGCGTATTCTGCGCGCTCGACTTCTTCCTCTTCTTCGTCTTCTGGGAGGTCATGCTCCTGCCGATGTACTTCCTGATCGGCATCTGGGGCGGGCCGCGCCGCGAGTACGCCGCGATCAAGTTCTTCCTCTACACGATGGTCGGCAGCGTGCTGATGCTGATCGCGATGCTGGCGCTGTACTTCTACAATGACCCACACACCTTCGACATGCTGGAGCTGGCCAAGAACTCGGGCAGCTACTCGGTCGCCTTCCAGCGCCTGGCCTGGCTCGGGCTCTTCATCGGCTTCGCGATCAAGATTCCCGCCTTCCCGTTCCACACCTGGCTGCCCGATGCCCACGTCGAGGCGCCCACGGCGATCTCGGTCATCCTGGCGGGCGTGCTGCTGAAGATGGGCACCTACGGGATTCTGCGCATCAACTACGCGGTCCTGCCCCAGGCGACGATGGACTACGCCTTCTGGTGCCTGGTGGCGCTCGGCACCTGGAACATCGTGTACGGCGCGCTCTGCGCCATGGCGCAGAAGGACTTCAAGAAGCTGATCGCCTACTCGAGCATCAGCCACATGGGCTACGTCATGTTCGGCATGGCGACGCTCACCACCGAGGGCATCAACGGCGCCGTCCTGCAGATGTTCAACCACGGGACGGTCACGGCCATGCTCTTCCTCCTGGTCGGCGTGATCTACGACCGGGCGCACCACCGCGACATCGACGGCTTCGGCGGCATCGCCGGGATCATGCCGCTCTACACGGGCTGGACGGCGCTCGCCTTCTTTGCCGCGATGGGCCTGCCCGGGCTCTCGGCGTTCATCTCCGAGGTGCTGGTGCTGCTCGGCGGCTGGCAGCGCTACCCGGCGCTGACCGTGGTCAGTGCGAGCGCGGTGGTGCTCACCGCGGGCTACATGCTCTGGGCGATGCAGCGCATCTACCTGGGCAAGCCCAACGAGAAGTACCTCACGCTGACCGACATCAGCCCACGCGAGGTGTTCACGCTGGTGCCGCTCGGCATCATCGTGATCGTGCTGGGCGTCTACCCGCACCCGGTGCTCGACCTGATCGACGTCTCGCTGCGCCACCTGAACGAGATCGTCCTGGCGGGCGGACACGCGAGCGCGAGCGCGCTCGCCTCGGCGGCGGCCGTCGCCGGCGCGCGGTAGGCGTCGATGGTGTCGTCGAGCCTCGACAACCTGGCGAGCCTCGCCCAGGTGCTGCCCGAGCTGGTGCTCGGCGCGGCCGTGGTGCTCTTGGTCCTGGTCGACCTGGTCGTCGAGCGCAAGGAGCGCCTGGGCGACCTCGCGCTGGTGGTCATGGCCGCAGTGGTGGTGCTCACCATCCGCCAGCTGTGGGCCGAGCCCCACGTCCTGTTCCACGGCTCGATCGTCCTCGACGGCTTCTCGGTCTACTTCAAGCTGCTGCTCGCGCTCTCCGGGTTCGGCGCGATCTGGATGTCGATCGGCTCCCGCGAGGTGAAGCGCACGAGCCAGGGCGAGTACTACACGCTGCTGCTGGCGAGCACGCTGGGCATGCTCTTCATGGCCTCGGCGAGCAACCTGCTGATGGCCTATCTCTCGCTCGAGTTCGTGAGCCTGACCTCGTACGTGCTCTCCGGCTATTCGCGCAGCAGCCGGCGCTCGGGCGAGGCGTCGCTCAAGTACCTGATCTACGGCGGCGTGGCCTCGGGCGCGATGATCTACGGGATGAGCTGGGTCTACGGGCTCGCGGGCAGCCTCGAGTTCGGCGCGATCCACGAGGCCTTGGCCCAGGGCGGCGAGGCGGCCCTCCCGCTTTACGTGGGCTTGCTGCTCACGCTGGCCGGCCTGGGCTTCAAGATCGCCGCGTTCCCGTTCCACATGTGGGCGCCGGACGTCTACGAGGGAGCGCCGATCCCGATCAGCGGCTTTCTCGCCGTGGGATCCAAGGCCGCGGGCTTCGCGCTGCTGATCCGCTTCTTCTACACCAGCCTGGCGCACGGCAACGACGAGGGCGCCTACGAGCTGGTCGGTGGAGTGAGCTGGGATCAGCTCCTCCTGGCGCTCTCCATCCTGACGATGACGTTCGGCAACTTGGCGGCGCTGAACCAGCAGGCGAACCTGAAGCGCCTGCTCGCCTACTCGAGCATCGCGCACGCCGGCTACGTCCTGATGGGCTTCGTCGTGCTGACCGACGACGGGCTGCGCGCCATGCTGTTCTACCTCGGCGTCTACTACGTGATGAACCTGGGCGCCTTCGTCGTCGTCATGGTGGTGGCGAACTCCACCGGACGCGAGGACCTCGCGGGCTTGCGCGGGCTCGCCTGGCGTGGGGGCGCCTGGCCGGCCGCGGCGATGGCGATCTTCATGTTCTCGCTGACCGGGCTGCCGCCGTTCGGCGGCTTCGTCGGCAAGTTCTACCTGTTCGCTGCCGTGGTGCAGCGCGAATTCTACCTGCTGGCCATGGCCGGCATCGCCAACAGCGTGCTGTCCCTGTTTTACTACGCGAAGGTGGTGCGCACGATGTTCCTCGAGCAGCCGACGGGCGGCGAGGGGCCCGTGACGCTGGACGCGCACAACGGCATCCTGCTCGGCGTGCTCGCGCTCGGCACCGTCGTGCTGGGGGTGGCCTGGGGCCCGCTGATCGACCTGGCCGGACGCTCGGCGCACTTCTTCCTCGAGTAGGCGGTCGCGAGCCGGGCCGCGGTGGATTTGCGGCAGGTTTCGCGCGAAGATTCAACGCATGCTCGACCGCTTCTGCCTGGCACTCGCGCAGACCAAGCCGCACCTGGGGGACGTCGCAGCCAATCTCGCCCAGTACGAGGCGGCGATCGCCGAGGCGCGGGGCCAGGGCGCGGACCTGGTGGTGTTCCCCGAGCTGAGCCTGACCGGGTACCACCTGAAGGACCTCGTTCCGTCGGTGGCCGAGCGCCTGGACGGGAAGACGCTCGGTCGCCTGGCCGAGCTGTCGCGTGACGTCGCGATCGTCGCCGGCCTGGTCGAGGAGACCGCGGACTACCGCTTCTTCAACAGCGCGGTGTGGCTCGACGAGGGGCGGGTCGGGCACGTGCACCGCAAGGTCTACCTGCCGACCTACGGCATGTTCGACGAGCACCGCTACTTCGCGCGTGGTGGGCACGTCGGCGCCTTCGAGACGCGCTTCGGGCGCGTCTCGATGCTGGTCTGCGAGGATCTGTGGCACGCGTCGACGATCTACCTGGCGGCGCTCGACGGCGCGCTGACGGTGATCTGCCCATCGTCGAGTCCGGCGCGCGGGCTCTCGCCGGAGGCGGAGCAGGACGACAACGCGCGCTTTTGGGAGCTGATCAACCTGGCCTACGCGCAGACCTACGGCGTGTTCGTCGCCTACGCGAACCGCGTGGGCTTCGAGGACGGCGTCGGCTTCTGGGGAGGCTCTGAGCTGATCGACCCCTTCGGACGGCGCTGCACCAAGGCGCCGTACTACGAGCCGAGCCTGGTCATGGCCGAGGTCGACCTCGATGCGGCGCGCCGCAAGCGCATCGCCGCGCCGCTGCTGCGCGACGAGGACATCGACTTGACGCTGCGCGAGCTGCAGCGCATCCGGGGCCGCGTCCCGTGAAGGCACGGGGGCGCGGCGAGGCCGTCGCGAGCCGCGGCGAGCCTGTGGCGGACGGCACCGGAGCTCGCCCGGAGCTGCCCGAGCTGCCGCTCAACCCGGAGCTCGCACGCCGCCTGCTGGTCGCGTTCATCGCCGACGAGGTGCGCAAGACCGGTGCCTCGCGCGTGGTGGTCGGGCTCTCGGGCGGCGTCGACTCGAGCCTGGCGGCGATGCTCGCCGCCCAGGCTCTGGGCCCGAGCAACGTCCTGGGCATCGAGATGCCCTACCGCACTTCGAGCCGCGACAGCCTGGCGCACGCCGATCTGGTCGCGGCGGCCTCGGGCATCGAGACGCTCGCGGTCGACATCACGCCGCAGATCGATGCCTACTTCGACCGCTTCCCGGACGCCGACGACACGCGCCGGGGAAACAAGATGGCGCGCGAGCGCATGACCATCCTCTATGACCACTCGGCGCGCCTCTCGGCGCTGGTCCTGGGGACGAGCAACAAGACGGAGCTCCTGCTCGGCTACGGCACGCTGCACGGCGACATGGCCTCGGCGGTGAACCCGCTGGGCGACCTCTACAAGACGCAGGTCTGGAGCCTTGCCGCCGAGGTCGGCGTGCCGGTCGAGGTGGTCGAGAAGCCCCCTTCGGCGGATCTCTGGGTCGGGCAGACCGACGAAGCCGAGCTCGGCTTCTCCTATCGCGACGTGGATCGCGTGCTGCACGCGATGATCGACCTGCGCTGGCGGCGCCGCGACGTGGTCGCAGCCGGCGTCGCCGCGGAGCTGGTCG
>CAZGUU010000084.1:0-17271 GCA_964529315.1 uncultured Enterobacteriaceae bacterium | reverse complement strand
CGCCGTCGATGTGCGCGCTGGTGTACGCCACGACGCCGTCGGTCGCCTGGTCGCGCGGCTCGTCGGGATCCTCGACGGCGATGATCGAGTGCGCCTTGACGCCCGGGACGATCGGGGTCTCGACCAGCGTCTCGATCACCGGATGCCCGGGCGTCATCCCCTGCACGCTGGTCGCCAGACCCGAGAATCGCGCGCCCAGCGCGGCCCGATTCTGCGTCAAGAGCTCGGTGCTGAGGCGGGTGATGTCGGCCGGGAGAACGATGAGCCGCGCCATCTGGTGCGCGAGCCAGCTCCCCGCGACGTAGCTCCCGCGGTGCGGCGTGGCGATGAAGATCACGCGCTTGACCGAGGGCACCGGCTCGATGAACGCCACCTTGCGCAGCGTGTCGCGATCCTTCGGGTCGAGATCGATCTCGTCGAAGGGCTGGTGGCTGATGATGTGCCAGAAGCGGTCGCCGCTCTCGATCGCGGTGGTCTTGGTGAGCAGTCCGCCCTGGCTGTGGCCGATGACGACCATGTCGCGCAGCGCCGGATCACGGCCCTCGGGGTCGAGGCGGGCGACGGCCTCGCGCAGCGACTGGCGCAGCAGCATGGCCGAGTACCCCAGGGGGTTGCCCGTGTCGTAGGTGAAGAGCCACGCCTGCACGCGAGGCCCGATGCGCGGGTCGTTGCCCAGCTCGTTCATCATCTCCGCCCAGCGGCCGGGGCTCGAGGCGGTGCCGTGGACGAAAACCACCGGGATGCGCCCCGGGCGATAGGGGCCCAGCAGGGCGAGCTGGCTCTGCTTGTCGACTGCACCGATGCGCTGCAGAAAGCCCCCGATCTCGCGCTGCCAGACCGGCGACTCGGCCAGCGTGTAGGCGAGCGACGCCGTGGTTTCGGTCTCGAGGGGAACCGGCTCGCCGTCGATGTCGACGTTGCTGCGGCCGACGGCGAACTCGAGCGTGAGCTCGGCCGCGACCCGTCCCGTCGCCAGCTGCTGCTCGACGTCGCTCATGCGCAGCAGGGCCGTCACCGGGGCCTTGGCCCACGGCTCGACCATGTCCACGTATCCCGCGCTGGGGTCGATGGGCTCGGTGCTGGCGGCGAGCGGCGCGCCGAGGCCGGAGGAGCGGTAGCGGGTCGCGAGGCCCTCGACTTCCAGCTCGGCCACCGGGACGAACTTGGTGAGCCGGCGCCGGCCCAGCTCGAGCTGGGCCGCGTCGAAGTAGACGTCGAGGTGGCCGAAGGGGACCTCGTAGCGGCCTTCGCGCGGCACGAAATGTCCGTCTGGCGCGAAGGTGAAGCCTTGCGCGAGCCCGCGATTGTAGAGGTCTGCCGCGACGCGCGTGCGCGAGTCCAGCCAGTCGAGCTCGGCGGGCCGATCCTTCGGAAAGAGGAACAGCCAGGCGTAGACTGCCGCGCCGCGGTGGTAGGCGGGGTCGTGCGCCGTCTCGGCGTAGGCGAAGCAGAGCTCCGAGAGGGCGAAGACGTCGTTGCGCCGGGCGCTGCCCTGCGCCACGCGGTAGTGTAGGGCGGCGATGGCCCCCCGAGGATCGTCCTCCCAGCGCTCGACCAGGTCGTGCTGGAAGAGCGCGTTGCGCGTCGGCTCGCTGAGCGAGTCGGAGCTGAGGATGCTCCGCGTCAGCTCGCGCTGCACCGCCGTCGGGCTCATGCGCTTGACGCCGACCGGCGTGCCGCAGGCCGCGAGGAGGGCCAGGCCGCAAGCGAAGGCGATGGCGTGCCGCGGCTTCTGCGTCGCAGCCGGCAAGGGGTTGGTCGCTTCGCCTTGGGTCATCGCTCGACTCTCCGGGGCAGCAGGCGCGCGCCGCAGCCGCAGTCATCCTCAGCACCGCCGCGAGTCACAAGCCCCACGCAGAGCACAGCACGATTCGCGGAATCGCGCCAATGCGGGGCCGGCGCGGACCGCCTATGCCAGCGAGCGCAGCGCCGTCTCCATCTTTTCGCTGAATTCGGCGACGTGCGCGGGCTCGAGGATCAGCGGCGGGTACAGCTTGATGATGTCGAGGCGCTGGCTGGAGGCGACGACCAGGACACCCAGGTTGAACATGAGGCCGAGGAAGCCCATGCCCGCCGCCTCGTCGGCGAAGTCGAGCGCGAACATCATGCCGGCGCGGCGCACCGCGCGCAGCGTCCCGGAGTATCGGCCCTGCAGCGTCCGGAGATCCGCCTCGATGCGGTCGCCCAGCGAGGCCAGCCGGGGCAGCAGCCGCTCCGTCTCCTCGAGCGCGGCGAGGGTCACCCGCGCCCCGACGTTCGACCAGGCGTACGAGGAGATCGTCCGATAGGGGGACTCGGCGAAGAAGTCCAGGCACTCGGGGCGCGTGACCACGGCCGACATGGGGAAAACCCCGCCGCTGAAGCCCTTGCCGGTCACCAGCATGTCCGGCTCGACGCCCCAGTAGTCGGCGCCCCAAAGGGTCCCGAGCCGCCCCATGCCGCAGACCACCTCGTCGATCACGAGCTTGGCGCCCGTCGCATCGCACAGGCGACGTACCTCGGCGAAGTAGCTCGGCGCAGGCACCGCCATGTCGGCATCGGTGCGCACCGCCTCGAGGACCACCGCAGCCGTGCGGTCGGAGATCTTGGCTGCCAGGTCGGCGGCGTCGCCGTAGCGTACCTCGTGGAAGTCGGGCACGAGCGGCTCGGCGAAGTCCCGCATCTCGCCCCGCGCCATCATCGACAGCGCGAAGCCCGTGCAGCCGTGGTAGGCGTGGTCGGCGTGGAGGATCGCACTTCGTCGCGTCGACCCCCGGGCGAGCTTGACGGCGAGGTCGATCGCCTCGCCGCCGGTCACCACCGGGTGCGTGGTCTCGAGCCTCCCCGGCGTGCAGTGCGCGAGCTTCTCGGCGAGCAGGCCCTTGGCCTCGCTGAAGAAGAACAGGCTGCCGAAGTCGTCCTCGGCCAGGGCGCTCTGGGCGGCGGAGACGACCGCCGGATGGCGATGGCCCAGGTTGAAGGTGCCCCCCATGCACCACATGTCGAGAAAGCGGCGGCCCGTCGTATCCTCGAAGTAGACCCCCTCGGCCCGGCCCTCGACGAAGAGGAAGCCCAGGCTGGCGATCGCGTCGAGGCGCGGTCGGTTGAAGTAGCGGCCGAAGCGCTCGAGGAAGCGCTCGGGTGTCAGGGCCTCGCGGGAATCCGTCATGCCGTCGGTCATGGCGCAATGGGCAGGAGCCCGTCAAGCGCGGCCCGCCCGATCTGCCGTCCAGGAGCGGCCCAACCGTTGTGAGATGCGACGAGCAGGCCATGCCTTGCTCGTGCTCGGCGAAACCGGGGGTGGCCCACGACACGATGCGCCGGCGCCTCGCCGGCGCTCGGGGAGTCCGCCTGGCCAGGAGATCCGTCCGGTGGTACGGCCGATCGAATCGCGAAGACGCCCGCGGTGCGGCGCATCGAACGGGGTGTTCGGCGGCGGCCGTCCGGGGCCGCGCCGACACGGCGGCCTGGCCCGCGGGCTTTCCAGGAGAAGTCATGGCGTTCTCGCTTCCCCCGCTTCCCTACGCGGAAGACGCGCTCGAGCCCGTCTACTCGCGCAAGACGATCAGCTTCCATTACGGCAAGCATCACAGGGCCTACGTCGACCAGCTGAACAAGCTGACCGAGGGCACCGATCTCGCCGGCAAGCCGCTCGAGGAGGTGGTCAAGGCTGCGGCTCCCGGGCCGCTGTTCAACAACGCCGCCCAGGTTTGGAACCACACCTTCTTCTGGCAGGGCATGAAGCCCGGTGGCGGCGGTGCCCCGAGCGGGGCGCTGGCCGACAAGATCGCGGCGGCGTTCGGCGGCTACGAGAGATTCCGCGAGGAGCTCAAGGCCGCCGCGGTGGGCCGCTTCGGCAGCGGCTGGGCCTGGCTGGTCGACCAGGGCGGCAAGCTCGCGATCCTGAGCACACCGAACGCCGAGACGCCGCTCACCACGGCTGCGACGCCGCTGCTCACCGTCGACGTGTGGGAGCACGCCTACTACCTCGATTACCAGAACCAGCGGGCGGCGTTCGTCGACGCGTTCTTCGACAAGCTGGTCAGCTGGGAGTTCGTCGCCGCCAACCTGGCAAACGCGAAGTAGGGGTCTGGCGCGCCCGTCGCTCGCGGCTGGCCGGGCTCAGCGCGTGAGCAGGAATCCCCGGAGAGGCCCAGGGTGGCTGTGGCCCGCCGCGAGGCCGGGCTCCCCAGACCAGCGCGCGGCGTCGTCCTGCGGGAGCGCGCAAGGCAGCGTGAAGTGGAAGCGGCTGCCGCGGCCGACCTCGCTCTCCGCCCACATCCGCCCGCCCATGCGCTCGACGAGCTGGCGCGCGATCGCCAGCCCGAGCCCGGATCCACCGTAGGGGCTGGTCGTCGAGGCGTCGGCCTGCTCGAAGCGGCCGAAGATCCGCTCCAGGCTCTCGCGGGGGATGCCGATGCCGGTGTCCGAGACGACGACGTGCAGCCGCAGCTCGCGAGGCGAGCGCTCCTCGATCGAGACCGAAAGCTCGATCCTGCCCCCCTCGGTGAACTTGACCGCGTTGTCGAGCAGGTTCACGACGACCTGGCCGAGCCTCGCCGGGTCGCCGACCAGCCGCGGCGGAAGATCCTGCGGGAGCGTGCACTCGAGCGCGCAGTGCTTGCGCTGCGCGCGCACGGCGAGCATCCGCACGGCGGCCCGCATCCGCTCGCCGAAGTCGAAGGGCATCGCGTGCAGCTCGAGCCTGCCGGCCTCGATCTGCGAGAGGTCCAGGATGTCGTTGATCAGGGCCAGCAGGGAGTGCGCGGAGGCACGCGCCCCCTCGAGGTAGCTGCGCTGCTCCGGCGTGAGCTCGGACTCGAGCACGATGTCGGTCATGCCGATGATGCTGTTCATCGGCGTTCGGATCTCGTGGCTCATGTTCGCCAGGAACTCGCTCTTCGCGCGGCTGGCGACCTCGGCGGCTTCCTTGCTGGCGCGCAGCGCCTCCTCGGCTTGAACGCGAGCGATGAGCTGCCCGACCTGCGTCCCGATCGACGAGACCGCGGCGAGGAGCTCGCCGTCGGGGATCCGCGCGGCCGGGCTGAACAGCTCGAGCACGCCGGCCACCTCGCTGCCGAGCGTGAAGGGGAAGGCGAGCAGGGCGCGCAGGCCTGCCTTGCGGGCCGCGGCGAGCCGCGGCAGCGCCGGCGCCTGCGCGACGTCCTCGATCCAGATCGGCTCCCCGGCGGCCCAGACGTTGCCCAGCCCCGGGCTGGAAGGCGCGAAGGTCGCGGTCCGGCTCGCCGCCTCGAGCTCGTGCAGGTCGAGGTCCGTGACGTGCCAGAGGCCGAGCAGGCGCAGCCGCTGCGCCCCGCGATCGACCCACCAGATCACACCGGCCTCCCAGCCCGCGTGTTCGCAGATCGAGCGCAGAATCCCCTGCGTCGTCTCCTTTAGGGTCGTGGCATCGGCCAGAACGCGGCCGATCGCGTTCTCCATCGCGAGCCGCCGCTCGATGCGCTTGCGCTCGGTCACGTCCGCGTGGGCGACGACCAGGCGCATCAGGCCGATGCCGCGAAATTTCGTCACGCTCGCGTCGAACCAGCGCGACTCGACGGACGAGGAGCTGCGGTACTCGAGGCGGAAGGATTGCCGATCGCCCGAGAGGACGCTGCGTACGCCCGCCACGAGCGCCCCGGCTTCCGCAGCGCCGGCGGCCGCCGCGGCGTCGCAGGCCACGAGGTAGTCGTCTCCTTCGCAGGCGCGAAGCGGCGGGAAGGAGGCGCTCGCCGCGGCATCGCGCCACGTTCGATTGACGCTCACGACGAACCCGCGCCGGTCGAGGATCGCGATCCGCACCGCGAGCGCGTCGACTGTCGCGCGGGCGAAGCGCTCGGCCTCCCGTGACGCGAGGCTGCGCTGCTCGATCAGCAGACGGTAGCGCGACAGCTCCTGTGCGGCGTAGAGAACGACGACCAGGGCGATCGCGGCCGTCGCCATCGGAAAGGCGAAGCCGCTTCCCAGCCAGCCGGCGCTCCAGACGGCGATGGCGAGCATGCACCCGCCCGCGATGCCCGCAGCGGCGACCTGCAGCGCCCCGTTCCAGGGAAGCACGGCGCCAGCGGCGAGGGCGACGACCGCGAGCAGGGCGATCGTCGTCCCGGGCTCGGCGCGCAGCACGCCGTTGATCGTGGTCGTGACGCAAACCGCCGAGAGACCGAGCAGGCCGACCCGGACTGGATGGTCGCCGCCCCACGGGCGGCGCAGCGAGCGGAGCAGGGCGCCGAGCCCAGCGAGCATCGCGACCTTGAGTGCGACGAGGAGAGCGAGGCTCCGCGCGGGGCGCGCGAGATCGGAGAGCGTCGTGACCACGCACGCCGCGACGACCACCCAGAAGGCCGTGCGAAGCCGCTGCAGGAAGAACTCGTGCGTCGCTTGCTGCAGCTCGGCGAGGGGCACATCCGGACTCTGCCGCGCCGTTGCACGGGGAGCGGGCATGGCGTCGACGGTAGGCCCCTGCCCGAACCCGAGCAAGCGCAAAGACGCGGGCAAGGACGCGCCCGAGCTGGCGACGCTGCGCGGTGCCATGCCGCTTGCGCCATGCGCTGCTCCGGCGTGGCGCCGAGCCCGGTCGTGTCAGGCACCGCCACCCCCGGTCGCGCGCGCCGCGCGGCGTCGTGCCGATCCGCTGCTCGGGGGAGGCGGATCGCCGGGGCCTTGCGAAGGCGCGGTCGGCCGCCGGTACGTGGACCTCGGGTGCGCTGCCCGCGCGCCGCCGGTGAGCACGGCGGATGCCCGCGGCCGCGCGTCAGCGAAGCGGGGGCCGCCTCACGCGGCCTTCCTGGCGAAGAACGCGTGGAAGCTCTCTCCCGGGATCAGGCCGCGGCTGTGGGCCTCCTGGAAGCCCGCCTCGGTCATCTGGCCGACCAGCTCCTCGGGGCTGGGCAAACGGCCGCAGTGCTCGGTGCCGGCGCTCCAGACGTCGAGGGCGATGGCCGCGGGTCCGCCGCCGCGGCATGCCGTGGTGAGCAGCAGGGTGCCGCCGGGCTTGAGCAGGGCGCGGGCATGGCGCAGCAAGGCCACGCGCTCGGCGACCGGAAAGTAGTAGATGTTGTTGTGGAAGGTGACGAGATCGAAGGCCGCCTCGGGCTTCGCCGCGCGCACGTCGCCGTGGTCGACGCGGGCGCGAGCCGCGAGCCCCCAGTCGCGCAGGTTGGCGTTGGCGAGCTCGGCCACCTGGGCTTGCAGCTCGAGACCGACGGCGCTCAGGTCGGGGTTGCGCTCGGCGGCGTAGCGGATGTACGTCCCCGAGCCCGCCCCCACCTCGAGCAGCCGCATGGCGCCGCGGCGCGGCACCACGTCGTCGATCGCCTCGTGGACGAACGGCCGAAACAGCGGCGAGGAGCGGGCGATCACGATGCCGTCCTGGTCGGCGAGCGTGAAGCGCTCGCCGCGCGCCAGGCGCGCCGGGGTCTCGAGGAGCAGCTTGTGGTGCAGCGTGGCCACCTCCTCGAGGATGGCGACCACCGCGTCGTTCTGCGGCTCGGCGAGGCGTCGCGAGAGGAGGCCGCCGAGCGAGTAGCAGTCGCCGGCGCGGCGCAGCTCGCCGACGCTCACGCCGAGCTCGAGCCAGCTGCGCAGCCAGTCGTGGTCTTGCGGGTCGCGGACCATGTCGCGCGCCAGGTCGGGAAAGGCGACCGGGGCCGTGGCGAGTCGCGCGAGCAGGCCGGCGCGAAAGGCGGACACCAGCCACATCAGGCGATAGAACGGCGCCATCAGGCGCGTGGCGCGCAGCAGGAGCAGCGTTTGGCCCCGGCGCAGCATGTCGATCGCGGTTCGTGCTCTCATGATCCTTCTCCTTCTCCGTCTGGCTTCGCTGTGCGGCCGGCGCGGCGAGCCGCGCCGCGAGGCGGCTTCCGGCGGGTCGCGCGGGGCGCCAGGCCCTCGATCTGCAGGTCGATCGCCCGGCGCAGCGCTCGGCGCGCCAGCCGGCGATCGAGCGTGCCGACCGCGAGCCAGACCTGTGCGTGGAGCGCGTAGTGGGCGAAGAATGCGTGCGCTTGCTCGGCCGCAGGAACGTCGGCACGTACCTCGCCGCGCCTCTGGGCCCGCTCGACCAGGACGGTGAGCCGGTCGAGGAGCTCCTGGGTCAGCGCCGCCATGGCCGCCGGCTCCCGGGCGCGCAGGAAGAGCTCGTCGGCGATCCCCCGGGCGAGCGTCGGGTTGCGGGCATAGAAGTCGAAGAAGCGCCCGAGCAGACGCAGCAGAGCCGCGGGCAGCGATTCGCAGGCCCGCTCATCGGCCGCTGCGGCGCGGAGCAGCTCGCGCGCCTCGTCGCGAAACACCAGAAAGAGCAGCTCGCGCTTGTCGCGGGCGTAGAGGAAGAGCGTCCCGGTGGCGACGCGCGCCCGCCGGCAGATTGCGCGCGCGGTGGCGCCGGCGAAGCCCTTCCTCTCGAACAGCTCGCGCGCGGCGCGCGTGATGCGGGCGAGCTTGTCCTGCTTGTTGCGCTCGCGCCGCCCCAAGGGGGCGGGTTTGGTGGTCGGCATCTCCGGTTCCAAAACTGAACGTGCTCAACAATAAGCAGGTTCAGTTATCCACCGCAAGCCCGGCGTGGCGGCCGCTGGCCTCCGCATCGCCAACGCCTTCGCCCGATTCCTGTATCAGGGCGTGCACTCGAATCGGTGAAGCGCCAGGAGGACGCCATCGCGGACAGCACGGTGCCCGCGACGGCCTCACTCGCAGCTCGCCTGGCTCACGAGCACGGGCGAGGGCGGCGCGCTCCGAATCCAGGATCTGCCGTCCGGGAGCCACTACCTCGTGAGCCAGACGTTCTGGACGCCGCCGTCGGGTTCCGGCGAGCCGCGGGGTGACCTGACCCACGCGATCGTTCGCCTGCCCGTGGCCGAGAAGATGAACGTCCTCGTGACGCGCCCTTCACCGCCGGCTAGCTGATCCGGCGACCGGACGCCGGGCCGCAGGCGTAGGCGGCCCTCGCTCCTCGCGCGACCCTCAGCGGAGCTTGCCGATCTCCTTCCGGCAGTCGTCGGAGAGATCGCTCTGCCGCCCGCGCAGGCACGCGATCACGCCGGCTCCCGAAGGCTTGTCGCTCGGGCAGAGGCGCTGCGCATCGACGAGGCAGGACGGGATCTGCTCGAAGAAGGCGAGGTAGGCGCTGCACTCCGCCGAGAGATCGGCCTTGTGCGACTGCAAGCACGTTACGATCGCCTTCTCGTTCTTGCAGAGCTTCTCGACGTCGGTCTGACAGCCGGCGGCGGCCGCCGGGCGCGCGGCGGCGAGCAGAGCAATCGATACGGCACAACCCGACAACAGAACGCACAAGGTCCGCATGCTGCACCCCCCGGCGGCGTTCCTACTCGAATCGCGTGCGCATGTAAACACGCGTTCGACCGCGTGCGGCGCGTGGGCCGTCGAGCCGCAGGTGCAAACCACGGCCGCACGGGCCGCGGCGAGCGGCGGTTGCAGTAGGGATCTGGTGGGAGATGCAGGCTACGGCGCGGGCCGCGGTCCTGAGGGGGTGGCGAGGGCGTCCTCACGCACCTTTCGCCACGTCGCGTCCGGATCGTAGGTGCGGATCGAGCTCGCGATCTTCACCGTGTCGGGGCCGAGGTCCTTGTCGTAGACGTCACCGTCGTGGTTGACCAGCAAGGTCATTACGCCCGAGGAGCCATAGCGCGCGGGGGTCGCGATCAGCGCGAAGCCGCCGACCATCTCCCCACGGACGAGATAGTCGTAGGCTCCGCCCGGCGCGCTCGCTCCCTGACGCGTCAGGATGCGGTAGAAGTACCCGTGGTAGGGAATCGGCTCGTCGCCGGGGCTGTAGCCCTCGCCACGGGCCTTCGCGAACAGCTCTCCGAGCGGGCTCTCGGGCTCGCCGGCAGCGGCCGGCCAGTAGAGGCCGTCGCGCTTGCCGGCGGTGCTCGCGATCCGCTGAGCATGGTGCCGCAGCGGTGAGCCCTCCGGATTTCGCTCGTAGTACTCGCGCTGCGCATCGACGTAGGCGAGACAGGTCTGGATCGTGGCGAGCTCGTTCGCGCCGATCCGGCGAGCGACAAGCTCGTCGTTGCCCGCCTCGGCGTCGAATCGCCAGCCGTCGGCGGTGTCGACGAGAGGAATCGGAAGCTGCCAGCTGTCCTTGCCGGTCTGCACGATCCTGGTGTCGTCCGGGCCCGGCACGATCTCGTGCGCCTCGTCGTAGGAATCGACGAACCGTTTGCGCATCGCTGCGTCGGCGACGGCGTCACCGGATACGACGAGCGCCTCGGACTTCGGGCCGAGAATCGCGACCATCGCCGCCGTGTCACCGGCGCGAGCGGCGGCGGCCAGCGCCGCCGCCGCGTCTTGCGGGGTCGGGAAGCTGCTCTGGTCGGGCTTCGCCGCGAGCGCCGCCACGGAGATCGCAAGCAGGCCCACCGCGGCCGCGATCGTGAGGGCTGCGGACGGTGCGATGCGTGTCATGGCTCTGGTCGTCATCGTCCCATCCTCACCGGCGCCCGCCGCGTCCGCCGCCGCCCCGGCGACCGCCTCCGCCTCCGCCTCCGCCTCCGCCTCGGGAAGAGCCGCCGCCCGAGTAGCTGGCGCCGCCGCGCCCCCCACCTCCCCAGGAGCCCGCGCTCGCCTGGCTTGACCGGCCGCGATCTGACTGGCGGCGCGCCTCGGCGCCGTTGCCCGCGCCGTCGAAGGCGCCGCCCCGGCTACGGGCCCCCGACCGATCGTAGCCAGAGCCATCGGACCCACCGCGCCCGGCCTCGCGTACTTGACCCGCACCGCCCCGATCGTCGAAGCCGCCGGCCGGACGCTCGCCCTGTTGCCCCCGGTAGCGATCTGCGTCGCCGCGCGCGATGTCCTGCCGGCCCTGCTCGGCCCGCCCGCGGAACTGCTCTCGCGCCTGGGCGTTGCCCTGGCTCGATTTGCCATATTTCTCGCGCACGCCCTGATCGCGGTACTGGGCGCCCTTGCGGTGCTCGGCCTTGTGCTCCCAGCGATTGTTCTTGATGTCGGTGCGGTTGAAGTCGTTGTAGCGATTGACGTCGATGTCGACGTCGCCGTAGCCCCAGTTGCAGCCGCCCCAGAGGGCCGCGCCGACGGCCAGGCCGGCGCCGAACCAGAGCGCCGAGCCCGCGACGTAGCCCGGCGGGTACCAGTAGTAGGGCGGGTAGGCGGGATAGGGCCAGGGCCCGTAGACGTAGGTCGGATCGTAGGCGGGAACGTAGACGACCTGCGGATTCGCCGGCTGGATCACGATCGTCTGCGGCTGCGAGCCCGCGGCGGTCTGCTCGACCGTGACGGTCTGCTGCGCATTGCTCTCGAGGTTGCCCGCGGCGTTCGCGCGCGCGCGCAGGGCTTGCACGGCGTCGAGCACGGCGGCCTGCTCGGCGAGGAACGCGTTGCCGAGGTCGGTGGTCCAGTCGAGCTTCTGGTCCATCATCTCGAGGACCTGCGGGAACGCCACGAGCGACTTGACGCTCGGATCCCAGGATTGCCCCTGCATGGCGTCCTCGAGCGCCTGGCCGCTGACGCTCGGGTTCGCCCGCACCCAGCGCGCGGCCTCGACCACCTCGAGCGGGTAGGTCGATGCCATGAGGATCTGCGCCACCAGCGCGTCGGGATAGAGGGCGATGGGGGCGACGAGCTGCTCGAGCTGCGCCGAGGCGAGGCCCGACGAAACCCCCGGCCTGCTCGGAGCGCTGGTGCGCGGCGGTTGCGTCGCCGGCGTGGGAGCGCAGGCGACCGTCGCAACGAGGCCCAGGGCAGCGGCTTTTCGCAAGAGATCCATTCGAACTCTTTCCTCGGGACGAGGCTGAGTCCGCCAGCGACGTGCGGCGGCCGCCTTCGCGCGGCAAGGCTACCTGCACCAGACCGAGGCTTCGGAGTAGCAGCGGTAGAGGAGCCCGCCGTCCGGCGCCTGCATCCAGCTCGACTCGCAGGTCCCGCGTTTCGCGCCCCTCATCGGGCTCGGTGTTCCGCCGACGTTGATGCATGCTTCCATGCTGTACTGCTGCGCCATCGTGATCGCCGCATTGCAGCACTCGCGCTTGCTCGCGTACACCCAGTCCGTGTCGCCCCAGCCGGCGTACGCGGACGCCAGCGCGCCGCCCGGATGGGCCAGGACCAGCAGGATCGCGAGGGCCCCCGCCCGCGTCGCACTCCTCATGGTCGCTCCATAGCAAGGTCGCGGGGCCGCTGCCCAGCCCACGTCGCGGGTGGCTCCGCAGCCGGCGCTCCCCCCCCTCCCCCCCGAAGCGCGAGGCTCGCGGGCGAGCTCGCGGGCGAGCTTGCCGCCGTGACTCCACGGCCGTATGAGTCGACCATCGAGGTCGAGGCGGCCGGGGAAGTCCGCGGCTCGCGCGACCGGGAGGCAAACCATGTGCCGGCCGCGGCTCGTCACGATCGTCCTCGCGTCCCTGGCTCTCGCCGCCTGTGCGGCCGGGCAGCGCTCGCCGGGCAGCATCCCCGTGCCGGCCCAGGCCACGTCCGGTTTTCTCGACGATTACTCGCTGCTCCGTGAGGGCGGCCCCGGCGAGGCGCTCTTCGTCTACCGGAACCCGGACGCGCGCTGGCAGAACTACGACAAGGCGCTCTTCGAGCCGGTGACGCTCTGGCGGAGCGGCAAGGGCTCGCTCGATCCGGTTCCCGAGGGCGATCTACTGCGCCTCGCGACGGACTTCGATGCCGCGGTCCGCACGCGCCTCGGCGACGGGTTCGCGCTCGTCGATCGGCCGGGGCCCGGCGTCATGCGGGTTCGCCTCGCGATCACCGAGGCGCGCGCCTCGGACCCGGTGCTCGACGTCATGACGGTCTCCGCGGCCGACGGTGCGGCGCTGCCCGTCGGCGACGGTGCGCTCGGGACGGAGACGCGGCGATTCCTCGACGGCGCGGCGATCGAGGGCGAGATCCGCGACGCCCAGACGGGAGCACTCCTTGCCGCCGGAGTCGACCGTAGGCGCCCTGGCGCGCCCGAGATCGACACCTGGAAGGACGTCGATCGCCTGCTCGCGAGCTGGGCCGATCGCGTCTGCAGCCGCCTCGAGGCGCGCGTCAAGCAGCAGTGAGCGGTCGAGCCTCGCGCACGATCCGCACGGCATCCTCCGCCGTGAGGGCCGGCCGCCATATCTCGAGGTCGGCCTCGTCGATCGTGCCCTCGGCGAGGAGCGTGTCGCGAATGAACGCCCGCAGGTGCTCCCAGAACGACTCGCCCATCACGATCGTCGGGAATCGCTCGAGCTTCCGGGTCTGCGTCAGCGTGATCAGCTCGAAGGCCTCGTCGAGGAGGGATAGCCTCGTCACAGCGGACGATCGGGGTATTTCGCTCGTGTTGCAGGGTATCGCCCCCGCGAGCGACGGTCCAACCGAGTCGACGGCCCGGCCTCGGAATCGCACGGGATCTCCGCTCCCTCCGAGGTGCTCGCGCCGCTAGGAAGCACGAGGGGCGGCTCAGCCCGCCTTGCCAACGTGGCGAGCTTGGATATCTTGAACGTCGGCGTCCACGTCTCGCCCAACGCCTGGCGAGACCCCGCCTCGAAAGGGAGATGTGAAATGAGAGGGATGGAGCGCGTTCTGGGCCTGCTGACGATCGGTATCCTGCTCGCGGCGCCGGCGGCTGCACTGGCCGACGAGAAGGTGAAGCCGGATGCGACGATCGAATTCAGCGGCGGATCGATCGCCGCGGGCATCGGCTTCAGCTGGGGCAGCGGAACCGTCACCTACAAGGGCAAGACGCACGAGGTCTCCGTCGACGGCCTCTCCGTGGGCGACGTCGGCGCGAGCCGCATCAGCCTGACGGGCAACGTCTACCACCTCAAGAAGCTCGAGGACCTGCCCGGCAACTACACCAGCGTCGCCGCAGGGGCCACGATCGGCGGGGGCGGGGCCGCGGTTGCGATGCGCAACCAGAACGGCGTGGTCATCGAGGCGCTCTCGACGACGCAGGGTCTCAAGGTCTCGCTCGCGACGGGCGGGGCGAACATCAAGCTCAAGGATTGACCCCGGATCGTCCGGGGAGCATGGAGGGACGATCTCCAGGGTGAGTCAGCGGGCTCGCCAGGCCCACGCCCCGTCGTTCTCGAGAGTGAGGCGCGCGGGGTGGCGTTCGGCGAGCACGGCGTCGTCGGCGAACGTGACGGGCGTGATGCCACGCGCTGCGAGCACGTCGAGGACGCGTAGCACGTCGGCGTCGCTCAGCGTGGTGGTCGGGCGATCGAGGAGCACGTAGCGCGGCTCGGCGAGGATCGTGCGGGCGATGGCGACGAGCTGCTGCTCCCCGAGCGAGAGCAGAGCGGCCCAGTCGCGCTCGGCGTCGAGCTCGCCGGCGCGTGCGGCGACCTTTCCGGCGCCGAGCGCGGCGAGGGTCTCGAGGATGCGCTCGTCGTCGACCTGGCACTCGCGGCCCGCGGGCACCAAGGCGTGGCGCAGGCTGCCCGGCGGAACGTAGGGCCGTTCGGTGACGAACAGGAGGCGCCCGCCCCCCGGCCGCCGGACGTGCCCTTCGCCGACGTCGTAGAGCCCCGCCGTGGTGCGGAAGAGCGCGACCCGCGCCGACTCGTTGGGACCCGCGACCAGCACCGGCGCGCCGTGCGGCAGCGCCACGGTGAGGCGGTCGACCAGCGTGCGTCCGTCGCGCGCCGAGCGCAGGGTGAGGTCCCGATAGCCGAGGTCGTCGGCGGTGTCGTCGATGGCGATGCGCGACGCGGCGCCGCGGATGTCGGCTTGCTCCACCTCCTCCATGAGCACGCCGAGCCGCGAGAGGACCACCGCGTACGACGAGATCGACTGGAACTGGCTGATGATCACCGAGAATGCTGCGACCAGGTGCGAGAACGCCATCGCGGATTGGGAGATGACTCCGAACTCCGCCTTCCCGGCGATGAACAGCGGCGCCACGACCAGCACCGGGATGATCTGGATCATGTAGTTGTAGCCCGTGGTGAAGAAACCGAGGTTGCGGTTCACCGCGATGATGCGCTTGGCGTTCACCACCACTTGGTCGACGCGGCTCAGGATGCGCGCGCGCAGCTGGTCCTCGCGCCCGCCGAGCGCGATCGACTCGGCGTTCTCTCGCACGTGCACCAGGTCGGCGCGCAAAGAGGCCTCACGGTCGGCCTGGTTGTAGTTGAGCCACACCAGCGGCCGTCCGAACACGATGGTCAGCGCCGAGCCGATCGCCGCGTATACGGCGGCGACCACGAAGAGGCGTGGACTGATCGACCACATGACCCCGGCAAATGCGATGACCGTAAACAGTGCGTTCAGCAGCACCAGCGCGAGCGACAACGTCATCGCGGTGAAGGTGCGGACGTCGTCGGCGATGCGCTGGTCGGGGTTGGCGAGCTCGCTCGCCTCGCGGAGCCGGAAGTAGGTCGCGTCCGAGACGTAGCGGCGTACGATCCGGCTCGTGAGCCACTGCCGCCACAGGAGCCCGAGCCGCTCCTCGGTGAAGCGGTAGAGCACCGCGGCGATCGTGGAGAGAGCGAACACGCCGACGTAGAGGGCGCCCTGGTGGACGAAGCCGGCGGTCGACTTGTGCTCGATCGCGGTCATGAAGTCACGGGCCACGTAGCTGTTCACGACGTTGAGGCCGTTCATCGCGAGTAGGAATCCCAGCAGCAGCGTGAACAGCCCTGCGGCGCGGCCCCCAACCTCGGATACGGCGAACGTGGCGAGGCTGCGCAGCCACCGGGTCCACAGCTCCCGCGAGAGCTTCACCTTGGGCGCGCTCATCGCATCCTCGTTGTGTCGGGCGGGTGCAGGCGGTCACTCGCCGAGGCAGATGCCGAGCGAGCGTGCCGCGCTGGCCAGGCCACCCTGGGGCGACACGGTGCGGAGGTGGCCGACGGCGTCGGCGATTGGCACCGAATCGACAGAGGAGCCGGTGTAGGTCACCATTCGCCCGAGCTGGCCGGACTTGACGAGCTCGACGGCCTTGGTGCCGAACACCGTGCACAGCGCGCGGTCGAAGTGGGTCGGACTGCCGCCGCGCTGGAGGTGGCCGAGCACCACGACGCGCGTCTCCTTGCCCGTGCGGCTCTCGATCGCGGCCCCTACCATCGCGCCGAGCCCGCCGAGGCGCGTCTCGCGATCGCTGGCCCGCTCGCCCATCGTGACGAACGTGCCGCCCTCGGGGCGCGCACCCTCCGCCGCCACCACGACGGTGTGGTGCGTCCCGCTGCGCTCGCGGGCCGCGACGGTCTCGCACACGCTCTCGATGTGGAACGGAATCTCGGGGATCAGGATCACGTCGGCGCCGCCAGCGATCCCCGCCATCATCGCGATCCAGCCTGCGTAGCGGCCCATCACCTCGAGCACCATCACGCGACGGTGGCTCTCGGCGGTGGTGTGCAGGCGGTCGAGGGCATCGGTGGCGCACGCCACGGCCGAGTCGAAGCCGAACGTCATGAAGGTGGCGGCGAGGTCGTTGTCGATGGTCTTGGGGATGCCGACGATGGGGACGCCGTGCTCGTAGAGCTGCTGGGCGATGCTCAGCGAGCCGTCGCCGCCGATGCACACCAGCGCGGTGATCCCGAGCCTGGCGATCGACGCCTTGGCCTCGTCGAGGGTGGTGGCGGGGATGCGCTGCGCGTCGCCGTGGCCGGTCTTGGCGGCGAAGCGCCCGCGGTTGGCGGTGCCGAGGATGGTGCCGCCGCGCAGAAGGAGGCCGTCGAGCTCGTGGTACTCGATGGGCCGAAACTGCACCGGCTCGAGGAGTCCATCGTAACCGCCGAGGACACCGATCGTCTCCCACCCCTGGCGCGCGGCGGTCCGCGCCACGGCGCGAATCACGGCGTTGAGGCCGGGGCAGTCGCCGCCGCCGGTGACGATTCCGATCTTCACACTCATGGCGGCCGACACTCCCCACTGCAAAGCAGATAGTCAAGCTCAGCACGCCTGCCCACCCATGGTAGAGAAGGGTTTGCGAGACTCCCCTCGAGAGGTGGGGAGGCGTTCAATGAGTGATGAGCCTACTCTTTGTCGGCTGGCATTCAATGGATCGCCGAGGATAGCGGCGCGACCCGAGCGCCAGAGCTCCAAGTCCGGGGTGGCCCCGCTACCTTCGGCGCTCGAGCGCCTGGGCGAGCCAGGACGAGGTCACGGCGAAGCCGGCCGAGTAACGCTCCACCGCCGCCAGCACCAGGGTCGAACCGTGGGGCGCACGCCTGGGCCGGGCCAGCGCCACCCCCGCGATGCCGAGTCACGCGACGAGCACCCCGTCCAGCCGGCGAGGATGGTCCGCGGACACATGGGGTCGATGTCGGGAGCGATGCCAGGGCGGCGGTGCTAGGCCAGCTCTGGCGCGCGCGGCCGGACCATGATCCATTCGCGGCGGGGCGAGCT
>CAZGUU010000083.1:0-17584 GCA_964529315.1 uncultured Enterobacteriaceae bacterium | reverse complement strand
CGGAGGGAGGTGATCCGCCACGCGGGCCGCGCGGGGTCGCTGCGCACGCGCGCGTGATCGACGTTTCACCCGAGGCGGCCCGGCTCGGGATCCAGCCGGGGCTCAGCGTCGCGCAGGCGGTCGCGCGGCACGCCGACCTGATCGTCCGCCCGCTCGACCGCGCGGCACGGGACGCCGCCCGCGCCGCGCTGCTCGAGGCCGGCGCCTCGATCTCGCCGCGCGTCGAGGCGGCGCAAGGAGGCGAGGAGAGCGCAGGCGCGATCTACCTCGATGCGGACGGGCTCGATCGGCTGCTCGGCTCCTCTGGCGGAATTCTCGCGGCGCTCCTGCGGCGGGCCGAGAAGGTCGGCCTCGAGGGTGGGGTGGCCATCGCCGACGGCAAGGCGACGGCGCGGATCGCGGCGGGTCTCGCGGCCCGGCGCGGGGAGGCGATCGTCGTACCGCCGGGCGGGGATGCCGCTTGGCTCGCCCCCCTGCCGCTCGCCGCGCTGGCGCCCATCGTACGGGCGCACGGTGCCGCCGGGGGCACCGGGGCGAGGCGATCGCGCACCGGAGCGGTGGCCTGGCCCGTGCTCGCCAAGGAGTTAGGCCGCCTGGGGCTGGTGCGCTTGGGCGATCTGGCGGCGCTGCCGGCGGCGTCGGTCGCCACGCGGCTGGGCGAGTGCGGCGCACACCTGTGGCGCGTCGCTGCCGGATGCGATGGCGCACCGCTGATCGCAGCGCCGGTGCCGCTCGAGGTCGTCGAGGGCGCCGTGCTCGAGTACGGTGTGAGCTCGATCGAAGGGCTGCTCTTCGTCGTGCGTGGCCTGCTCGATCGCGCGATCGGACGCCTGGGCCTACAGGGCCTGGCCTGCCGCGGATTGATCGTCTCGCTCGGCCTCGAGGGGGGAGCCTGGCTCGAGCGCGAGGTGAGGGCTCTCGCCCCGACGCGTGACGTGAAGACCCTGACCCTGCTCGTGCGGGCTGCCATCGAGGCCGTGCCACCGTCGTCCGCGGTCGAATCGGTCCGCGTGACGGCGCTGCCCGACCGGGCACGTCCCGACCAGCTCGATCTGTTTCGCGCCCCCGGACCACCTCCGGAGCGGCTCGCCACGACGCTCGCTCGCCTGGCGTCGCTCTGCGGGCACGATCGGGTCGGCTCCCCCGTGGCACCGGAGGGTCATCGTCCGGAGGCCTTCTCCCTCGCTCCGTTCGACGTACGGCTGGGGCCGGAGCGCGGCGTGGCGTCCGGCGCGCCGCCGAGGCAAGGCACGAGCGACTTCCCCGAGCCGCCCGGCTTCGGCCCGGCACGCCTGGCGCTGCGTGCCTTGCGCCCAGCACGCCCGGCCCAGGTGTTCTTCGAGGGGGGGCGCATCGCCTACGTTCGTGCACCGGGTCTGGGAGGCCGAGTGATCGCTGCCGCCGGCCCCTGGCGCATCGAGGCCGAGTGGTGGAGCGATGCGGCATGCAGCCGCGACTACTACGAGATGCAGCTCTCCGACGGTGGCCTCTATCGCCTCTATCGAGCGGCAGCGCAGCAAGGGCGGGTGGCGCGAGATCCGCCCGTCGCGTGGAATCCGGCGCGCGAAACCAGCCTGCTCCCACGGGAGCCACGACCGGGGGACGAGCAGTGGTTCGTGTGCGGCATCTACGATTGACACCAGCCACGCTTGACCGGCAGCGGATCGCGTGTGCAACTCGGCGTTCATGAACCCCTACGCCAAGGAGCTCGAGGTGGCGCGCCAGGCGGTGGAGCACGCCGGTCGCCTCACGCTCGAGTACTTCCGCACCGCTCTTGCGGTCGAGCACAAGGCCGACGCGAGCCCGGTGACGATCGCCGATCGCCGCGCCGAGCAGCAGCTTCGCGAGCGCCTCGCCGCGGCGTTTCCCGACGACGGCTTCCTCGGCGAGGAGTTCGGCGAGCAGGCCGGATCGAGCGGCCGGCGCTGGATCCTCGACCCGATCGACGGTACGCAGTCGTTCATCCGCGGCGTACCGCTCTACGGCGTCCTGGTGGGCCTCGAGCACGGAGGGCGCTGCGTGGTCGGCGTGGCGGGCTTTCCGGCCCTCGGCGAGACGTACTGGGCGGCCAGGGGGCAGGGCGCGTTCTGCGACGGCCGGCCGATCCAGGTCGCCGCGCCGCCGAGCCTCGCCGAGGCGACCCTGCTGACCAGCGATGCCAAGCCGCAGCATTACGGCGAGAAGTACCCGGGCTTCGAGCGACTGCTGCGCCGCGTGGGCCGCCAGCGCGGCTGGGGCGACTGCTACGGCTACGCCCTGGTGGCGAGCGGTGCGGCGGACATCATGGTCGATCCGCTGCTCAACCCCTGGGACAGCGCCGCGGTGCTGCCGATCGTCGAGGAGGCGGGTGGGGCGTTCTTCTCCTGGGAAGGCGAGGACACGATCTACGGCGGCTCGGGGATCGCCTGCCCGCTCGGCCTGCGCGAGCAGGTCCTGGCCGCTCTACGCTGAAGCGCGCCGGACGGGCGGGCGTCGGGGACGACCGCTGCCCTGGCAACTAGCGCGCGCGAGAGGTATCGGGTGCGCACCATGGACATTGGCAAGCTCGGCCTGTGGTTCTTCCTCGAGACGATGCCGTCGGCGGAGGCCGCCGACTTCGTCCAAACCGCGGAGCGCCTCGGCTACCCGGCGCTGTGGATTCCCGAGGCGGTCGGCCGCGAGGCCTTCGCGCAATCGGGCTTCCTGCTCGCGCGCTCGGAGAAGATCGTCATCGCCACCGGTGTGGCCAACATCTGGGCGCGCGACCCGATGACCACGGCCGCGGCGCAGAAGACCCTCGCCGAGCAGTCGGGCGGTCGCTTCCTGCTCGGCATCGGCGTGAGCCACGCGCCTCTCGTCGAGGGCCTGCGGGGCCACGCCTACCAGCGCCCGGTGGCGACCATGCGCACCTACCTCGACCGCATGCAGCTCGCGCCCTTCCTCGCTGCCGGTCCCGCCGAGGCGCCGCCGACCGTGATCGGCGCCATTCGACCCAAGATGATCGCGCTCTCCGCCGAGCGCACGCAGGGGACCCACACCTACTTCGTCCCGCCGCAGCACACCGCCCGGACCCGCGCGGCGATGGGTCCGGACAAGTGGATCTGCGTCGCCCAGGCCACCGTCCTCGAGACCGACCCGCAGCGCGCGCGAGCCGCCGCCCGGCAGTACATGCAGACCTACGTGCCGGCGCTGGCCAACTATACCGAGAACCTGCGCGAGCTCGGCTTCGGCGACGCCGACTTCGCCGACGGCTGCAGCGATCGGCTGGTCGACGCGATCGTCGCCTGGGGCGACGAGAAGCGCATCGCCACGCGCTTCCAGGAGCACTTCGACGCCGGGGCCACCCACGTCTGCTTCCTGCCGCTGCGCGCGGATGGGGTTCCCTTGCCGGACCTGCACGCCGTAGAAGCGTTTGCGAGCTGGCGGCCCGCCTAAGGGGCGCATCGCCGTGCGTCGCCCTTGCCGGTACCGGACGGACCCGAGGCGATGAGCCGCAGGCGCGGCGCGGTGCCGGGTGACGTCGTGCTGATCCACCTCGAGGGCAAGCCTGCGAGCTTCGCCCGCCTCGAGGACGTGCGCGCGCACCAGCGCCCCGGCTGGTACTTCTGCGATCTCCTGGTGCTCGGCGTGCCCTTGCAGGCGATCACCTGGATCCTCGAGCGCGAGCAGATCGACGGCGCCGAATTCACCATGGGCGGCCGTCTGGTACGCATCGAGCGCATGCCCGACATGGGGGCGGTGCACGCCTCGAGCCCTGGTGCGTCTCCCGGCGAGATCGCCGAGCGAGAAGCGGCACCACCACCACCACCGCCTCCTTCGGTCGCGCCCGGCGCCGGCAGCGGTAGCGCTGCCAGCCAGCCGGGGGCGTCGGCGAAGCCAGACGACGTCCGGCAGCCGCGTCAGAGCAAGGTCGTCCGGCTCTTCCCGCGGGATTCCTGAGCCCGAACGCCACAGCTGGGTCCTACCGCGGCGCCTCGGGCGACGGCGCTCCGCCACCCCGCCCAGCGCGTCGTCCCTGGGCAACGGCGGCTGGGCGGGCGGCGAATGCGGGGCGTCGTCGTCGAGCCGCTCAATCGGTGACTGCGCCGCGGGAGCTGCTCGAGACGCAGCGCGCGTACTTTGCGAGCACGCCGCGGGTGTAGCGCGGTGCAGGAGGCGTCCACGCGGCACGCCGGCGGCCGAGCTCGTCTTCGCCCACCTCGAGCTCGAGCAGGTTGCGCTCGGCGTCGATGGTGACGACGTCGCCGTCGCGGACCAGGGCGATGGGCCCACCCTCCTGGGCCTCCGGTGCCACGTGGCCCACGACCATGCCGTAGGTACCTCCGGAGAAGCGGCCGTCGGTGACCATGCCCACTTTGTCGCCCAGGCCCTTGCCGATGATCGCCGAGGTCGGAGCGAGCATCTCGCGCATGCCCGGTCCGCCGCGCGGGCCCTCGTAGCGGACGACCACGACGTCGCCTTCGCGCACGCGGTCGTCGAGGATCGCAGCCAGGCAGTCTTCCTCGGACTCGAAGACCCGGGCGGGGCCCGTGATGCGCGGCAGCTTCAGGCCCGAGATCTTGGCGACGGCTCCATCGGGCGCGAGATTGCCGCGCAGGATGGCGAGGTGGCCGCTGCGATAGATCGGTCGATCGAAGGGCCGCACGACGTCCTGATCGGCCCCAGGCTCGTCCGGCACGCGGGCCAGATTCTCCGCGATCGTCTTGCCGGTGATCGTCAGGCAGGACCCGTCGATCAGGCCGGCGCGTAGAAGCATCTTCATGATCAGGGGCACGCCGCCGACGCGGCGCAGATCCGTGGCCACGTAGCGCCCGCTCGGCTTCAAGTCGGCGAGCACCGGCACCCGCCGGCGGATCGTCTCGAAGTCGTCGATCGTCAGGGGGACGTCCGCGGCGTGCGCGATCGCCAGGAGGTGGAGCACCGCATTGGTCGAGCCGCCCAGAGCCATGACCACCGCGATCGCGTTCTCGAAGGCGGCTCGGGTCATGATCTGGCGCGGCAGGATCTGGCGGCTCACCAGCTCGATCAGCTGCCGGCCGGCGGCTTCGGTGGAGTCGCCGATCTCGTCGTCCACCGTCGCCATGGTCGAGGTCATCGGCAGGCTCATGCCCATCGCCTCGATCGCCGACGACATGGTGTTCGCGGTGTACATGCCGCCGCACGACCCGAAGCCCGGACAGGCGTTGCGCTCGATGCCGAGCAGGTCGTCGTGCGAGAGGCGGCCGGCGCTGCACGAGCCGACCGCCTCGAAGACCGACACGATCGTCAGGTCCTCGCCGTGGTAGCGGCCGGCCTTGATCGTTCCTCCGTAGACGAACACGGCTGGGATGTTCAGCCGAGCGATGGCGATCATCGCCCCGGGCATGTTCTTGTCGCAGCCCCCGATCGCCAGGAGGCCGTCGAGGCTCTGTCCGCGGCAGACCGTCTCGATGGAATCGGCGATCACCTCGCGACTGACCAGAGAGCACTTCATGCCCTCGGTGCCCATCGAGATGCCGTCGCTGATGGTGATCGTGCCGAACACCTGCGGCATGCCGCCCGCCTGGCGGGCGCCCGCCACCGCCCGCTCGGCGAGCATCTGGATGCCTGCGTTGCACGGGGTGATCGTGCTGTGCGCGCTGGCCACGCCGACGATCGGCTTGCCGAAGTCCTCGTCGCGGAACCCGACGGCGCGCAGCATGGCGCGGTTCGGCGCACGGCTGTCCCCCTGCGTGACGACGGAGCTGCGCAGGGGGTCGGTGGGGTTGGTGCCTGCCATTCGATTTTCCTTTCGATTCCCAAGGTGCAGGCGACCCAGTGTAGGGAGCCGCCTGCGACGCGTAAAGGAGGCGCCGAGCGCCTCGTGGCCCGGTGGCGAGCGGTCCGAGGGCCCGATGACGCCCTGCGTCGAGACTCGCCAGCCGGGTTCGGTCGCACAATAGAACGTTGACAGCCGCTGGGATTTCCCACTACCAAGGGTCATAGCCGTGCGCATCGAATTCCACCCGCCCCACCGGCGGCGACGCACCGCGACGAATCCGCCTCCGACCCGGCTGGTGCTGCTGATCACGACCGCCGTGGTCGGCGCGCACCTCCTGTTCTGGCTCGTGGGAATCCTCGAGTAGACCCGCCAGGGGTACGGGCCGGGCGCGGTTTCGATCGGCGCATTTCCTTGCACGACCGCCGCGACCTGCCGGGCGCAGACGCAGCACTCACATCGCACGAAACGCAACGGAGAGCCTTCGGCGCTCCGGGGAGATTCATAGAAAACCCGAAATCGATCGCGCGCTTCCGCCTCACGCACACGTTTGACCTCTCTTCCCCGCCTGCCACAGATCCCCGGTCTTCGTTCGGGTGCCCTGCGCGGATCCCGCAGAACATCCGAGCATGGCAGGATCGCAAGCTGCGCAATTAATGGTCCAAGGCGAGCACGCCGAACTAAAGGGCGTCGGCGCTCGATCTGGGCGCCCGTGCGCGGGCCGGCCACGTCGCGACCCCGGGGAGGGAGAGAAGAGGTTGGGAAAGCCAGAGCTTCGCGAGCCGGCCGATGCCCGCGCCCAGAGCACGGAGACCGCGGAGCGTGGCTCGGGGGTCGAGCCCGCCGGGGCACTGGTGCGGGTCGACGAGGAGGTGCTCGCCGATCTGCGGCACGCCGCAGGCAATCACTTCCACAAGCTCTACTACTGGGCGGAACGCCTCGAGTCCGAAGACGAGCTGCTGCGAGCCGCGGATCTGGATCTCGGGCAGACGCTCTCCGAGACGGTTCGCAGCCTGGAGGCGGTGGTCAAGGGCACGCTCGAGTACGTTCGCCCGGTTCAGCTCGTTCGGGTGCGGATGAGCGGCGCGGAGCTGATCCGCGCGGTCGAGGCGCTGCTGCGTGCGGCGATCCCCGAGGGGCAAGTCGAAACCTCGGTCGGCGAGGGGGTGGACGAGGCGAGCCTGCTCGTCGATCCGGCGCGACTCTCCGCCGCCCTGAGGCCGGCGATGGCCCAGATCCGCCCCGAGGTGACCGGCGCGCAGGGAACCTCGCTGGGCATCGAGTCCCGCCTGCACGGTGCCCAGGCAGCGTGCGCCGCGGCGCTCGAGGTGCAGATCGGCGTGCTGGCGGGCATGGGCGCGGCGTCCGGCTCGCGCGACGAGCGCCGGCTGGCATGGGCGATGGCGAGCCGGGTCATCGAGGCGCACGGTGGACGGCTGGAGAGGCACGGCGACGACGAGGGGAGACCCGGCTGCACGCTCACCCTGCCGGTGTCCGAGGCGGATGGCTCGGGACGGAGCTAGGACGAAGCAAATGGAAACGCGGATCCTGATCATCGACGACGACCACTTCATCTGCCGCCAGCTCGAGGCCCTGTTTCGCGAGCAGCAGCACTCGGTGGACAGCGCGAACACGGGCCCCGAGGCCCTCGCCCTGCTCGCCGACCACGACTACTCGCTGGTCTTGGTCGATCTCAAGATCCCGGGCACCGACGGCCTGAACTTGACGCGCGAGATCCGCGAGCGCTGGCCGGACGTCGACGTCATCATGATCACGGGCTATGCGAGCATCAAAGGGGCCGTCGAGGCGATCAAGCTCGGCGCGTCGGACTACATCACCAAGCCCTTCCAGAACGAGGAGATCCTGCTCGCCACCGAGAAGGTCCTGGAGAAGCGTCGCCTGCTCGACGAGATCAAGTACCTGCGGGGCCAGCTCGCCGACCGCTACTCCTTCGCCAACATGGTGTCGCGCAACCCGCGCATGCACGAGATCTTCTCGCAGATCGAGGCCCTGGCGCAGAACGACGCGACCGTATTGCTCACGGGCGAGTCCGGCACGGGCAAGGAGCTCTGTGCTCGCGCGATCCACTTCCAGGGCCGACGCAAGGCGGGCAAGTTCGTTCCGATCAACTGCGCGGCCTTTCCGGACACGCTGCTCGAGAGCGAGCTGTTCGGCTACGAGCGCGGTGCCTTCACGGGTGCGGTGCACGACCGCGTGGGGAAGATCGAGCTGTCCTCGGGAGGAACGCTCTTCCTCGACGAGATCGAGTCGATCGCCCTCAACATGCAGCTCAAGCTGCTGCGCGTGCTCGAGGAGCGGGAGATCGAGCGCCTGGGCGGCAACCGGCGCGTCAAGGTCAACATGCGCGTCATCGCCGCGACCAACGTCAACCTCGAGGCCTTGGTGGCGAGCGGCCAGATGCGCGAGGACTTCTACTATCGGGTGAACGTCGTCCCGATCAACATCCCGCCGCTGCGCGAGCGGGTCGAGGACGTGCCGCTGCTGGTCGCCGAGTTCCTGCGCAACTCCGAGCTCGCCCGCGAGAAGGGCATCGACCGGGTGTCGAACAAGGCGCTCTCGCAGATGATGAGCTACCCGTGGCCGGGCAACGTGCGCGAGCTGGGCAACGTCCTCGAGCGCTCGATCCTGCGTGCGACCGGCCCCATGATCCGCGACGTCGACCTGCCGGGACGGGACGCGCGCAAGGGCCCGGAGGCCAGCGCACGCCGCAGCCTCGACTACGAGGTTCCGCTCAAGGAGTTTCTGCGCCGCGCGGAGAAGGACTACCTGGGGCACGTGCTGCGCAAGTACCGGGGGGGCATCAACAACAGCGCCAAGCACGCGCTGGTCGACGCCGCGACCCTGCACCGCAAGATGAAGTCGTACGGCTTCCGACGCGAGGAGTTCCGCGCCCGCGGGCCGAAGGCCGACGCGCCGATCTTCACGCTCGCGCAGCCGCCCCAGTCGACGCAGCACTGAGGCGCTGGGCCGCGAGCGCCGCTGGGCGGCTCGCAGGCCGAGGCGGGGCGGCCGCCGTTGGGGGTGGCCGGTGCGGCGTCGGCCTGACGCGCGCGCCTGGGCCTGCTAGTGCACGGCCCTGGGAGGAACGAATCCATGCGCGACGAGCCCACCCAGTCACGGTCTTTGCTCGCCTTCCTGTGGCGCAACAAGGTATGGTGGCTGCTGCCCGCGTTGAGCGTCCTCGTGCTCACCGCGCTGCTGCTCTACTTCGGCCGGTCGAGCTCCTCGTCCCCATTCGTCTACACGCTGTTCTGATCCACGGAGGTGTCCCCGCATGCATCTGGTCACCGGAGGAGCCGGCTTCATCGGCTCGCACATCGTCGCCCGCCTGCTGGCCGACGGCGAGAGAGTTCGCGTCCTCGACGATTTCTCGACCGGCAAGCGCGCCAACCTCGCCCCGTTCGGCGACCGGGTGGAGCTCGTCGAAGGGGATCTGCGCGACCCCGAGGCGCTGGCCCGCGCGGTGCGCGGCTGCGAGGTGGTCTTCCAGCAGGCGGCCCTTCGCTCCGTGCCCCGCTCGATCGACGACCCGCTGGCCAACAACGAGGTGAACGTCACCGGCATCCTGCGCCTCCTGATCGCCGCCAAGCAGGCGGGCGTGCGCCGGGTGGTGTATGCCTCGTCCTCGTCGGTCTACGGCGACGACCCGACCCTGCCCAAGGTGGAGACGCAGACGCCGCGGCCGATCTCCCCGTACGCGGCGTCGAAGATCATGGGCGAGTACTACTGCCGGATCTACTCGCAGCTCTACGGCCTCGAGACGGTCAGCCTGCGCTATTTCAACGTCTTCGGGCCGCGCCAGGATCCGGAGTCGAAGTATGCGGCGGTGATCCCCCGCTTCATCACGGCGGCGCTCACCGGCGAGCCGGCCGAGGTGCACGGCGACGGGCTTCAGTCGCGCGACTTCACCTACATCGACAACGTCGTCGAGGCCAACCTGCTCGCCGCCCGTGCGCCGGGCGTGGCCGGGGAGCCGTTCAACGTCGCCTGCGGCGACCGCTTCTCCCTGCTCGACGTCCTCGCGGCGATCGAGAAGGCGCTGGGGCGGCCCGTCCTGCGGCGACACGAGCCGGAGCGTGCGGGGGACGTGAAGCACACGCTGGCGGACATCTCGAAGGCGCAGCGCCTGCTGGGCTATCGGCCGCTGATCGCCTTCGACGAAGGGATGCGGCGGACCGTCGCCTGGTTCCGCGACGCGGCCTGAGGGCGCCGGTCGCCCGCGTCGCGCTGGCCATCGCATCGCTGCTCGCACTGGCCGGCTGCGATCCGGCGGCGCGGCCCGGGGAGCCGGGCAATCCCCGCGTGGTCGTGCTGGGCTTCGACGGACTCGATCCCAGGCTGGTGCGGCAAGGGATCGCGGCGGGGCGCCTGCCGACTCTGGCCCGGCTCGCCGGCCAGGGCACGTTGCTCGATCTGGAGACGACGACGCCACCGCAGTCGCCGGTTGCGTGGTCGAGCTTCGCGACCGGGCTGCGCCCTGGGTCGCACGGCGTGCTCGGCCTGGTGACGCGCGATCCGGCCACGTACGCCGTCGAAGAGGCGACGATCACCCTCGAGCCACCGCTCTTGTGGGCCGGCGTCGCGCTGCGCGGGCCGCGGGCGACGCTGCACCGCCGCGGCGAGACCTTCTGGCAGGTCGCCGATGCCCAGGGCATCTCCAGCGTGGTCCTGCAGGCTCCCTACGAGCTTCCGCCCGCGCCGCTGCGGCACGGACGGATCCTCTCGGGGGTCGGCGTGCCCGACGTGCGCGGCGCATCGAGCGGATTCACGCTCTTCACCACGGCACCCGCGATGTCGTCCGATCCTCCCGGCGGCACGGTCGCACGGGTGGCCTGGCGCGACGAGCGGGCGCGGGCGGAGATTCCCGGCTTGCGCGTCGCCGGCTACCAGGGCGACGCGATCGCCCTGCAGATCGCTCGCGACGGCGACGGCGTGCGCATCGAGGTCGGAGACGCGCGCCTGCGGCTGGGCCTCGGCCAGTGGAGCGACTGGGTGCCGCTCGATCTGCGCGTGACGCCTTTCTTCTCCGTGCGCGCCTTGTGCCGCCTGCACCTCGAGGCGATCGAGCCCGAGCTGCGCCTCTACCTCTCCTCGCTCTCCTACGACCCGCGTGACCCCGAGCTCGCGATCAGCGCGCCGGCGGGCTTCGCGGAGCAGATCGCCAAACACCTGGGCCTCTTCCAGACGTTGGGCTGGAGCGAGCCGACCGCCGCGCTCGAAGCCGGCGCGCTGGGCGAGACGGCCTTTCTCGAGGACGTCCTCGAGACGATGAAGTTCTCGCGGCGGCTGCTGCTCCACGAGATCGACCAGCGCGATGCCCAGCTGGTGGTGGCGGTGCTCACCGCCCCGGATCGCATCGCTCACATGTTCCACCGCTTCGTCGACCCGCGCAGCCCGCTGTACGACGAAGCCGGTGCGGCCCGCTACGGCGAGGTGATCGACCGATCCTACGACGCGGTCGATCAGATCGTCGAGGACGTGCTGCAGCACCTGCCGGCTTCGAGCCGCCTGCTGATCGTCTCGGACCACGGCTTCCACGCATTCGACCGGCAGGTGAACCTAGACACCTGGCTCGAGGCGCGCGGCTGGATGAAGCGCATCGGCGACGGTGCGGGCCTCGAGGGGGTCGTCTGGGGCGAGACCCGAGCCTACGCGGTCGGCATCGGCGAGCTGTACTTGAACCTGCGCGGCCGCGAGGCGCAGGGGATCGTCACGCCGGGCGCCGAGGCCGAGGGGCTTCTCGAGGAGATCGAGCGTGGGCTGCTCGAGCTGCGCGACCCGGCTGGCGGCGAGGCCGTGGTGACGCGCGTGGACCGTGGGGCACGAGCGTTCGCTGGGCCGTTCGTCGCCGCCGCGCCCGACTTGCAGGTGTCGTTCGTGCCCGGCTATCGCAGCTCGTTCGCGACGGCGCGTGGCGCCGCGCCGGTCGAAGTGATCGAGCCCAATGGACATCGCTGGAGCGGCGACCACGCCGCCTCGGCCGCCGAGCAGACCCCGGGCATCCTGCTGACGAGCTTTCCGCTCACGACGCGCGAGGCCTCGCTGCTCGACGTGGCGCCGACGGTGCTCCACCTACTCGGCGCGGCGCCTGCGCCGAGCTTCGAAGGGCGGGTGCTGCGGTGAGGGCAGCTCGGCGAGAGCGCGGGCCGCGGCTGCTGATCGTGGGCATCGACGGGGCCGGTTGGGATCTGGTCGAGCCGTGGATCGCCGCCGGTGAGCTGCCGGCACTCGCCGCTTTGCGCGCCGCGGGCCGCCACGGCCGGGCGCGCTCCACCGTTCCCGCCGCCACCTTCCCGGCCTGGACCTCGTTCGCCACCGCAGCGGAGCCGGCCGAGCACGGGATCTTCGACTTCTCGCTGCGCCAGGGCTACGGGATGCGCTTCGTCTCGGCCCGCGACAGATGCGCGCCTTCGATCTGGCAGCGCCTGGCCAATGCCGGCCTGCGGGTCTGCGTGTACAATCTCCCTGCTTCGTTCCCGCCGGAGCGGCTGCCGGGCGGCGTGTTCCTCTCGGGCTTCGACACTCCGGTCACGACGGCGATCGACCCGTCGTTCGTCCATCCCCGCTCCCTGCACCGCGAGCTGACGCACCGCTTCGGCCCGCTGGTGATCTCGGACCTGAACGAGGCCCGCATCGGCCCGGACTGGCACGAGCGAGCGCTCGAGGTCTTGACGCGCGACGTACGCCGGCGGGCCGCGATCGCTCTCCATCTCCTCGAGCGCGCGCCGTGGGACGTCTTCTTCGTCCTGTTCGGCGAGTCGGACACGGCGGGGCACCATTTTTGGATGTTCTCCGACCCGAGCTCACCGCGGCATCGCCCGAGCCGGCTCGCGGACGGCCTGCTGCGCGTCTATCGCGAGATCGACCGGGCGCTGGGCGAGCTGATCGATCGCCTGGCACCGCACGCCACGACGCTCGTCCTCTCGGACCACGGCATGGGAGGCGCGGGTACGCGAGCGGCTTCGCTCAACCGCTTCCTCGAGCAGGCGGGGCTGCTGCGCTTCGCGCCGCGATCGGCTGGATCGAGCGTGAGCGAGGTGGCGCGACGCGCGGCCCTGCAGCTCCTCCCGGCGCGCCTCCAGGGTTGGCTCGTGCGCGGCCCGGGCGCCGCCGTGGCCCGACGTCTCGAGGCGGCTTCGCGCTTCGCAGGCGTGCACTGGGAGGGGACGGCCGCCTTCTCGGAGGAGCTCAACTATTTCCCGTCGGTCTGGCTGAACGTCGCCGGCCGCGACCCGCGAGGCGTGGTCCCGGCGGAGGACTACGACGCGACGGTTCGTCGGGTGATCGCGGCGCTCGAAGGCTGGCGCGACCCGGCGACGGGTGCAGCCATGGTGGCCAGCGCACGCTCCCGCACCGAGCTGTACGGCGACGCGCCGGCGGTCGAGCGAGCGCCGGACGTGATCGTGGACCTGGCGCTCGAGAGCGGCTATTCGACGACGCTGCTGCGCTGCGGAGGGCGACCCGGACCGGCCGTGTGGCGTCTCGAAGAGGCGGAGTACCAGGGGGCAAAGGGTAGCGGCATGAACGGGACGCACCGGCCGTACGGGATCTATTGCTGGAATGGCGAAGGGATCCAGCCCGGAGTCGGACCCGACGTGCCGCTCGCGCAGCTCGGCGCCGAGGTGCTCGAGCGCTTCGGCCTCCCCCGGCACGTGCGGCCGCCTGCGAGCGATGCTCGACGGAGAGATCTCGCGGCGAGCGGCTCCGCGCCTGGGGAGATCTACGGCGCGCAGGAGTCGGCCGTGCTCGAGAGCCGGCTGCGGGCCCTGGGATACCTCGAGTGAAGTGCCCGGGCCGAGCACGGGGGCCGCGATGATCGGCCGACGACCGCGGGTCGGTCTGGTGGCGGCGTGTCGCTTTCCGGAGCCGCGCGGCTCGCAGGTGCTGATCGACCAGATGGCCTGCGCGCTGGCGGGGAGCGGGGTGCAGACCCATCTGATCGCGCCCCTGGCCCGCGAGTGGCGCGGCCGGCCGTATCGGGTGAACGCCGCCGCCGTGGCCCGGCGCGGCGCGGGGGTGGATGTCACGACACCGATCGGCGCCGCCTTGCGCGCCCTGTTCGATGCGCGCCTGGCGGCGTTCCTGGGACGCGTGGTGCGGCGCGAGCGGATCGACGTGCTCCACGCGCACAACTACGAGGGGCTGGTCGCGGCGCTGGCCGTGCGGCGGCTGCACGGCGTGTCGGTCGTCTACCACAGCCACAACGTGATGGCCGACGAGCTGCCGTTCTATGCGCCGGCTCCTCTGCAGCGCGCCGCACGGCGACTGGGCGCATGGTGCGATCGCACGCTGCCACGCCTGGCCGACCACGTGGTCGCACTCTCCGCCGACGTCGGCGAGCACCTCTGCCGCGCCGGCGTCGCGGCCGAGCGGCTCTCGGTCGTGCCGCCGGGTCTCGAGCCTGGGCCGTTTGCAGCCGAGAACGGTCAGAGGCGGGGCGGTGCCCGCAGCGCGGTCTTCGCCGGCAATCTCGATGGCTATCAGAACCTCGACCTGCTGCTCGATGCCTGGGCGATCGCCGCAACGGGCGATCCCGGCATCCGGCTCACGCTGGTGACCCAAGCACCGCGCGCGGTCGTCGAGCGAGGCCTCGGCCGTCGGCCGCTCGGCGATCGGGTTCGGCTGGTGGCTGCCGGCTCGTTGGCCGAGGTCGCCGCAGAGCTCGCTTCCGCGACGGTCGGCGTCTCCCCGCGTAGCTCCTGGTCCGGGTTCCCGATCAAGACGCTGAACTACATGGCGAGCGCGCTGCCGACGGTGGCCCTTGCGGCCTCCGCCAAGGGGGTCAGAGACGGCGAAACCGGCTGGGTGGTACCCGAGGCGACGGCGCCGGCGCTGGCGCAGACGCTGGCCGCCGCGCTGGACGACCCTGTGGCCTGCGCGCGGCGTGGCCGAGCCGCGCGCGAGGCATTGGCCGACGAGCACTCCTGGAGCCTGATCACGCCGCGGCTGCTCGAGCTCTCCAGTGGCGTGCGCGCTGGGGGCGGCGCAGCACTGCCCATCCTGAGCGCCGGGCGGCCACTGCGTGCTGGCTGACGAAGATCCGACCTTCCCCGGGGAGCGCGGGGCGGATACATCCACGACTCCGATGTCCACGCCCGATTCCCCCCGACAGATGCGCGCGGCCCGGGATCCGCAAGAGCAGATGCGGTGTGAGGCCGACGCCGTCCTGCGCCTCTACGGCGAGATGCTGCGCAGGCTGAGCCAGCAGGGCGTGCGCAGCGTCGCCGAGCTTGCGGCCTTGCAGCAGCAGGTCTGTCGTGCCGCCGGGACCGTCGCGATGCAGGAGCTCGACTTCGCCATCGCCCAGCTCGCCTCGCTCGTCGAGCGGCTGCGCGCGGTGGGCATCGGCCTGGAGCGCCTGGGTGAGATGAAGCGCGCTCTCGGCCCGCCCGACGGCGCGGACGCCGGCGCCTGAGCCAGGACGGGCCGCGACGGCACGCGAAGCCTGGCCAGTGGCCGACGGCCCCGCGGGCGCGCGCCCCTCGCAGCGCCCGCTTCGCGACCCCGAGCCCGCTCCTCCAGTGCGTTGACTCGTGCAGGGCCCCCTGTTAGCTCCAACGCCATGGAAGGTGCGCAGGGCGGCTCGCCGCTGGGGCAGTTCTTCGAGATGATGGTGCGGCCGGACAACATCCCGATCGTCGGGATGCTGATCCTGGTCTTCTGGTTCACCTACCTCGGCCTGCGCGAGGCGCGCAAGAACGACGAGCTGATCGCGCAGGGGCGCGAAGACGAGATGCTTCGCCGCATGCAGGAGTAAGCCCACCCGCCGGGCGCACGCCCGGGCTCGAGTCCCGATCCATGCCATTCACGATCATCGCCGAGAACTGCACGGGCTGTGGCGCGTGCGAGAAGCGCTGTCCGACGCGCGCGATCACCGGCGACCCGAAGAAGGCCTACTTCATCGAGTCGACGATGTGCATCGACTGCGGCTCCTGCGGAGTGATCTGCCCCGACGAGGCGATCCTCGACACCTGGGGCAACATGACCAGCGTGCTCAAGCGGGCCGAGCGGCCGCTCGCGGTCGTCCACCCGGACAATTGCAACGGCTGCGGCGTGTGCATCGACGTCTGCCCGTTCGACAGCCTGAGCTCGGCGTCGGGCAACCAGGCCACTTTCCTCGGCCGGGTCGTGGTCGACGAGAAGAGCTGCGTCGGCTGCAGGCTCTGCGAAGAGGTCTGCGGCTGGGACGGGATCTACATCATGCCCGGGGGCGAGCGCGAGGCCTTCCTGGCCGCGCTGGGCTACGCCGCAGACGAGGACCAGGCGGCCTGAGAAGCCCGAGCCCCGGGGTTCGCCGGTGCGGATCCACCGCGGGCGGCCGATTGGCCGGTACGGAGAGGCCAGCTCGAGGCGCGATCGGGGTGTCCGGCGAAGGCGTTGCGCGGCCCGTGTCGCGAGGTCGCGTGCACCGGCAACCCGCCGCTCAGATGACCTTGTTCAGCGGGTACTCGATGATGCCCGTCGCGCCGGCGCGGATCAGCTGAGGGATCAAGTCGCGGACCGTGGCCTCGGAGATGACGCTCTCGACGGAGAGCCACTCCTCGCCGTGCAGGTGCTCGGTCGGGTAGAGGTTGGACACGGTCGGCGCCGTCAGGCTCGGCAGCAGGCCGATCACGCCGGCGAGCTTCGAGCGGCTCACGTTGAGCTTGAGGCCCACCTTGCCCTGCGCTTCGAGCGCGCCGCGCAGCAGCAGCGCGATCTGCTCGAGCTTCTCGCGCTTCGCCGCGTCTGCCCAGGCGGCGCGGCTGGCGACCAGCTGCGGGTTCGAGGGCATGAGCTGCTCGACGATGCGCAGCTTGTTCGCGCGCAGGGTGGAGCCGGTCTCGGTGACGTCGACGATCGCGTCGACCAGGCCCTCGGCCACCTTGGCCTCCGTGGCTCCCCAGGAGAACTCGACGTCGACCTCGATGCCGCGCCCGGCAAAGAAGCGCTCCGTCACCTTGACCAGCTCGGTTGCGACCAGCTTGCCGCGCAGGTCTTCGGGCTGGCGCACCGGCGAGTCGTCGCGCACCACCAGAACCCAACGCGTGCCCTGCAAGCTCACCTTCGAGTAGACCAGGTCGCATATCGTGTGGACGTCGGACTCGTTCTCGACGATCCAGTCCTGGCCGGTCACGCCGCCGTCCAGGGCCCCGGCCTCGATGTAGCGCGACATCTCCTGCGGGCGCATGAAGGAGCAGCGGATGGCCGGGTCGTCGATGCTCGGGAAATAGCTGCGGCCGCTGGTCGCGATTCTCCAGCCCGCCTTCTCGAACAGATCGATGGTCGGCTTCTCGAGGCTGCCCTTGGGCAGCCCGAGCTTGAGCGGCGGACGCTCGGCGCTCACGGCTGCGGCTTCCGGTAGACCTCGGCCGGGTCGAACAGCGGCTCGCCGATGGTCTGCCAGCCGGCGCCCTCGCGCTTGCGGAAGAAGCAGCTGCGGTAGCCTTCGTGGCACGCGGCACCACCGTGCTGGCGAACCTTGAGCAGCACGGTGTCGGCGTCGCAGTCGATGCGGATCTCGAGCACGTCCTGGTGGTTGCCCGACTCCTCGCCCTTGCGCCACAGACCGCGCTTGCGGCTCCAGTAGACCGCTCGCCCGGTGCGCAGCGTCTCCTCCCAGGCCAGGTCGTTCATGTAGGCCAGCATCAGGATCTCGCCGCTGTCCGCGTCCTGGGCGATCGCCGGCACGAGCCCCTTGCTGAAGTCCGGTGCTTCCATGTCCCCCGTCGTCTCTCGCGGTCTTACTGCTGCTCGCGGATCATGGCCTCGAGGCGCTCGACCTGGGCGCGCCAGGCCGCGTCTCTCGCCTTGAGGTCCTCGACCCCTTGTCCGGAAAGCTGGAGACCGTGCCCGCATACGGACGCG
>CAZGUU010000082.1:0-17612 GCA_964529315.1 uncultured Enterobacteriaceae bacterium | reverse complement strand
GGCCGCAGGGGCGGTCGCCGGACTCACCAGTACTCGTCGAGGAATCCGTCGAGACGCCCGAGCAGCCAGGCGCCCAGCTCCCAGCCGAGAAGCGCGGCGGCGATGCACACGCCGAGGGATGTCGCCGAGACCGGCAGGCCCAGGACCGCGAAGCGGTACAGGCCGATCAGCCCGGCGATCGGGTTGCCTTCGGCCGGTCCCTGTAGCGCCTCGGGAAGCGACTCCAGCCGGTAGAGCACGGGAGAGGCGAAGAAGAGCAGCGTCAGCACGGCCGTCACCACGTGGATCGCGTCGCGGACCACCAGGTAGAGCGGTGCCAGGACCAGGCTCACGCCAGATGCGAGGAGCAGGCCCAAGCCGACGGCACCCGGCAGGGCCCACCAGGTCGCCGCCGGCAGCGTGACCCCGGCCGCCGTGGCCACGCCGAGGAAGAGCAGGAAGCCCATCGTCTGCAGCGCCGCCGAGGCGAGTACGGCCGAGAGCACGCAGATCTCGGGCGGCAGCGGCGCCTTCTTGAGCAGCGGCGCGTCGTCGACCAGCGCGGTCAGGCCGCGCATCGTGCCTTCCTGGAAAGCCCACCAGGGCCATAGGCCGCAGAAGAGCATGGCGACGAAAGCGCCGCGCTCCACTTCCCCGGGAGGCTGATAGACGAAGCCGAAGATGAGTCCGTAGGACGCGAGCTGGACCAGGGGGTTCAGCACCGACCAGAGCAAGCCGAAGCGGGATCCGGCGAAGCGCCCGCGAATGTCGCGCCGCGCCAGCTCGACGAGCAAGCGGCGCTGGAGGAATGCCAGCCGGAGCACGCGAGCGATCCCCATCCCCTTCCCCCCGCTCCTGCGCCTGCCGGCTCGAGCGGCTCCTCAGCTCCACCTGTGCGGCAGCCGTACGGTTCCGAGCTCTCGACTCTCCCCAAAGCAGATCACGCTCGCCTCGTCCAAGAGGGCGCCGTGCCGTCCGACCAGACGCGCCCGGTAGTGGCCCGGCAGCAGCGGGCAGGCGTCGACGCGAGCCGATCCCGAGGGGTCCACGGGCAGGGCGAGCACCCGCGTCCCGCAGGCGCGCAACAGCTCGACGCGGAGCTCCGCGGTCCCGGGACTGGGCTCCACCTCGAGGACCATGGGCTGGGCTTCGGCCACCCAGCCCTCTCTGCCCACCTCGCCGTCGCGAGCGCCGCCCCGCACGCGCAGGCGAAAGCGCCCCTGCGCCCGCACCCGCGGCGCGCCGGCTCGGAGCTCCTGTCCCGCTTGCAGCGTGCGTCCTTCGCCTGCCCGGCGCGCCTCGAGCGACGCCCGATACGCTGCGGTGACCTCCCGGGTCCGCCCCTGCGCCGCCACCCGGCCGCCCTCGAGCCAGATCGCCGACGGGCAGAGCTTCTCCGCGAGGTAGAGGCTGTGCGTCGCCAGGACCAGGGTGCCCCCGCCATTCAAGAATTCCTCGACATGGCGGGAGCACTTGCGCTGGAACTCCTCGTCACCCACGGCGAGGATCTCGTCGGCCACCAGGATGTCCGGCTCCACCGCCGCACACAGCGCGTAGGCCAGGCGCAGCCGCATTCCCGAGGAATACGTGCGCACCGGCTCGTCGGCGAACCGCCCGATGGCCGCAAACCCGAGAGCCCGCTCGACCAGCTCAGGCCGATCCCGCGGCCCGACCCGCTCGAGGCCAATCGCCGCGTGCGCATTGGCCCGACCGGTCATCTCTTCGAGGAAGCCACCGCCCAGCTCGAGCAGGGACCGCACCCTGCCGTGAATCGCGAGCTCTCCGCTCGTCGGACGCGACAGGCCAGCGAGAATGCGCAGCAACGTGCTCTTGCCCGCGCCGTTGCGCCCGATGACCGCCAGGCCGCTGCCGGCCGTGATTTCGAGGTCCACCCCGGCTAGAGCGCGAACGCCAGTCCCAGCCGCCCCCGGGCATCGCGAGGGCTCTCGCAGTCGCCCGAGCAGCCCTCGTTCGCCGTAGCTCTTCGTCAGGCGGGACGCGCAGATGATCACCCCGGCCTTCATGGAGGTGCCCCGAGCCCCGAAAACGCGACAGGGGGGAGGCGGCTTGCACCGTCCTCCCCCCTGCCGCTGCCTAGAGGCCTACGAAGTCAGGAACAGAGATCAGCTCTGGCCCGGCTTCAGCCACTGCACCTCATACGGAGGCGGCACGGCACCGCCGTACACGCCGCCAGCGTTCCCGTTGAAGTACTCCTGCAGGATCAGGCTGATCACCGGGAGGCCATTGTAGCCGTAGAAGCCGGTGCCCAGCAGGTCGAGCCGAGGCGCGTTGTTCACGGTGCGGAACTGGTGCACCTGCGAGGTGACCGCGGGATCCTCGACCAGGTTGAAGTCCACCCACCCGGCCAGATGCTCGCGCGGGATCTGGGTGACGTTGATGATCTCGTCGGACACCGCGCTCACCGCCTGCGAGCTCGAGCTGTCGTCGGCGACCACGTTGATGATCGAGAGCTCACGCGGCAGACGGCAGATCGAGGTGTCACCCGGCGAGAAGATGTCCTCGCCCTCGACGAAGTCCTCGATGCGGTTGTACGGCACACAGCCAATCTGCTCGCCGCCGATCGTGCCACCACTGTTGGCACCCTGGCAGGAGAACGGAGGATTGGCCGAACCGTTGAAGTCGGTCTTGCTGCCGTTCAGAGCGCACTTGAAGTGCTTGGTGGGCAGCGTGAACACGACGCGCGTCGATCCGCCGATCGCAGAGTCGATGTCGTACTGAGCCATGATGCGGCTCTTCGACAGGGCGAACTCCATCTGGTCGACGCACTCGCCGGCGGTGAGCGTCGTGCCGTCGGTGTTGTCGATACCCACGCACTGCGAGAGGGTGGGCAGGCCGGAGCCGGGGAAGGCGAACACGCTGCCGCCGCCTTCGATCACGTAGCGGCTGACCGCCTCGGCGTTGTAGATGTACGACACACCCGCCGCGACGCGGATCATGACGACCTGGGCTGCGAGCGCGTTGGTCGCCTCAGGATACGTATCCACCAGGCGATTCCAGACGTCGCCGCTACGGTCCATCTGGCCGTCGATCGGCTCGCAGGGCAGCGCCTCTTCGGCGATGATCTCGAAGTAGCCACGCTGCACGTCCGCGTTCACCAGGCCCTGCGGCAGCACGAAGCTGCGGCCTCCGGCCAGGATCGGCGAGGTGGTGAAGGTGGTCCCCGAGGCCGCGACGCGGATCGGGTCGTTCGAGATGATGCGCGGCAGGTTGCCGCTCAGCTCGACCTTGGCCGTCCACACCTCGGCGCAGGACAGGATGATGTCGAAGTCGAGAACCTCACGGCTGGTCTTCGACTCGCGGAAGCGAACGCGGGCCAGGATGCCGCCGTTCGGGTTGTAGTTCGGATCGCCGATGTTGTTGGAGTTGGTGTTGAGGATCGCGATGTTCGTGTCCTGCGCGTCCTCGCCACCCGTCGTGCCGTTCTGGACCGGGCGCACGTCGTAGTACGTTCCCCACAGCCACTGACCGGTCTTGCCCGGGTTGAGCGTCATGCCCGCGACACGGTCCGGGTCGACGCCGGCCGCCGGCCACGAGTTGCCGAACTGCGTGCCGCTCAGGCCGTCGTAGTTCGTGTAGACATTCAGATCCGTGTCCGCGAACGCGGCCGATCCGACGCACGCCACCAACCCTGCGGCGGCGAGAGCGACTAGCGCCCCCGACGGTCTCCTACGCTTCATTCCGACCTCCTCTTTCATACTGCCTCCTCTCGGGAAAGCTTGCTTACCGCGTGAGATTCAACGCTTTCGCCAATCTCAGCACCCGCCATCACCCAAGCACCACAGCCGGAAGCCCCCGGCCTCCTCGAACCATGCCCCCCGCGTGTCGCCCGACGCCCGAGGCAGCGGTACCATCCCCCGTCTGTCCCCGTCTGCGTGCCGCCGCCGTGACCCCCGCTAGTTACACCGAAGCCGAAGGCGCTTCAACCCCCCATCTCCGGGGGCCAGCGATGCCACGCCCCCTCCTCGAGCACCCAGCGCTCCTTCACCGTGGCTAGGCTCTCGATGCTCGAAAATTTCGGCTCGGAGATGCGATACTTGAGCTCGAGCTGGACGAGGCCGCCCTTCTCGTCGAGCTCGACACCCTTCACCCGAGCCCCGGTCCAGGTGACGATACCCCCAGCACGCGCGAAGCCCGAGGCCCCGACCCGGCGCCGGTAGGGCTCGATCATGTACTCGTACGCACCGAGAACGTCTCCGGAGAGCCGCAGATCCCAGAAATACTGCGCTCGGCGCTCCAACGCCTTGGCCGAGGTCTGGTTCAGCGGCCAGAACGCCTGCTGCCAGGCGAGCACCGCAGCCACCGCCAGGAGCAGTGCTGCCGTGGCTGCGCCGAGACCCGCAGTACGGCTCATGCGCAAGGGCTTCACGCCGCCCGCATGCGCATCGCCCACGCCACCGACCAGAGCCCGACTGCCCAGCACGAACGGTTCCCCCGAAGTCACCAGAGTCCGGCCCCTATAGCCGGGCGATATGCGAAATGCAACGGCAAAGGCTCGACTTTTGCGCCCATGGACAGCGGCTCGCGCCGTCGACCCCGTCGCCCCACGGGCGAATGCACCACTGCGCCGAACACGGTCAACGCACGATAGACGGGGTTCGTGGCGCGAATCTTTCAACGAAACGAGCCTTCGGCGCACGGTGCATCTCCTGCTCCGCGGAGTGGATCGACGGCGCCAGTCGCTTTCTTTAGCCATCCGCGGTAGGCACGCCGCGGTCATGGCGGAGGGCCAAGCAAGACTCCTCCAGCGCTCCGGCCTGCGCTTCGGGCTGGGCCTCGGGCTGCTCCTGGCCCTGGGCGCGGCGCTGCGTGCACCCCATCTGGGCGATGCCCTGCTCGAGGGCGCGGCCGGCAAGCAGACCCACACCGCCATGGTGGCGCGAAACCTCTACCGCGGCCGGTCGAGCTGGCTTCGCCCGATGGTCGACGACGTCGGCCGGCCCGGCTATTTCGTGAAGGAGCTACCGCTCGTGCCGGGGGTCATAGCCCTGGCCTACGGTCTCGCCGGGGGCGTCCACGAATGGTTTGGCCGCCTGCTGGGCGCAGCCGCCTGGCTCGCCGCCGTCCCCCTGCTGGTCGGGCTGCTGCGCCGGGACCGGGGCACCGGAACGGCTCTGCTGGCCGGCTTCTGGTACGTGCTCGCGCCGCTGGGCATCGTCTACTCCCGGTCCTTCATGAACGACCCGGTGGTCGTCGCCACCTCGCTCGCAACACTGGCAGCCATGCTCGCCTGGCAACGGCAGCCCTCCTTGGCCCGCGCCCTGGCCACCGGCGTCTGGCTCGCCCTCTCCTTGCTGCTCAAGGCCCACGCAGCCTTGTGGCTCGCCCCAGCCCTCGCCGTGGTGGCGCTCGCCGGTCAGTCGAATGCCGCTGCGCGAGCCGCCGCGAGCGCAGCGCCATCGCGCCGGCGCGGGCGCGGCTTCCCGCAATTGTTTTTCTTCATGACTGGCGCCACCGCGCTCGCGGCGACGTGGTACCTCCACGCGGCCGCCGTGCACCGCGCCTACCCGGTCCCCGGGGCCACCGTCGCCCGCGGCTGGCTCGACCCAGGCCTCTGGCTGCGGCCCGAGCTCTACGCGATCGTGGCCCGCCAGGAGCTCGCCATGGTCCTGACCCCGCTGGGTGCCGTCCTGGCCGTGGCCGGGCTGGTTCCACCGCGGCCGGCCTTCAGCCTGGCCGAGCGCGCCCTGCTCGGCTGGGGTGGCGGCGTCCTGCTGCAGTGCGTGCTGCTCGCGACGCGCATGTTCGACGAGCGCTCGCGGGGCACCGAGTACTACCAGCTCGCCGCCGTCCCGGTCGCGAGCCTGCTGGTCGCGCGCGGCGTCGAGCGAGCCGCCGCCCTCTTCTCGTCCGGCCCGCGACGCCGCGCGGCCACGGCTCTCCTGCTGGTCGGGCTCGCCGCCGGCGCCGTGCGGGCGGCCGGGCCGGTGCTCGAGACTCCGGCCCGCTACGGAACGCTGCTCGACGACTGCGTGCTGGTGCGCGAGCTCACGCGCCCCGACCAGGAGCTCCTGGTCCTCGCCGACCGCGGCGGTACGGTGCTCTATTACTGCGATCGGCGCGGCACGACGCTGGCGCCCGCGGCCGCCCTCGACGACGTCGCCCGAGGCTCGGGGGAGGTCGCCAGCGCGGAGGATCTCGCCCGCGCGCTGGGCACGGCGAGCTACCTCTACCTGCCCTTTCCCGAGATGGTCACGCGCGCGCCCCAGCTCGACGCCTGGCTCGAGCGCGAGTGGCAGCGCATCCCCACGCCGGGCCGGCGCATCGAGCTCTACGCCCGGCGTGTGACGACACCGGGCGGCGCGGCACGCTGAGGATTCGGCTGGGAGACGCGATCAGCGGCACCTCGGCACACGGGCACGCCGGTTTCGCTCGGCGCCGGCACCGCCTGGGCCACGCGGCGGCCGCTCGCGGCACGGCCGCCGCAGGGCCGCTCAGCGAATCCGCTCGTGGACCAGCGATGCCTCGTCGCGCTGGAAGTGCGCCGCGAGCATCTCGCCGAGCAAGCCGCTGGTGAAGAGCTGCAGGCCCGCCAGCACGAGCAGGATCCCGAGCATCAGCAGCGGGTGGCGGCCCAAGATCTCGCCGTAGGCCAGGCGCAGGTAGGTGATGTAGCTCAGCACGGCGAAGCCCGCGCACATCAGGAAGGCACCCGGCAGCCCGAAGAAGTGCGCCGGCCGGGCATCGAACCGGGTCAGGAACATCACGGTGACCAGATCCATCATGCCGCGAAACGCCCGGCCCCACCCGTAGCGCGAGCGACCGAAGCGGCGTGGACGGTGCGCCACCTCGATCTCGCCCACCGCGTAGCCCTTCCACGCGGCGATCACCGGGATGAAGCGGTGCAGCTCGCCGTAGATGCGAACGTCCTCGACGACCCAGCGACGGTACGCCTTGAAGCCGCTGTTCAGATCGCGCAGCTCGACCCCCGACACGGTGCGCACGGCGAGGTTGAACAGCCGGGAGGCGACCACCCGGGCGATCGAGTCGTGGCGCTTGCGCTTCCACCCGTTGACCAGATCGTAGCCCCGGGCGAGCACGGCGAGCATTCGCGGAATCTCGCGCGGGTCGTCCTGCAGGTCGGCGTCGAGCGAGACGACCACCTCGCCCTGGGCGGCGGCGAAGCCCACCGCCAGGGCCGCCGCCTTGCCCAGGTGGCGGCGCAGCCGCAGGGCCCGCACCCGCGGGTTGCGCTCGGCGAGCTCGCGCAGGCGCGCGAACGACCCGTCCGTGGAGCCGTCGTCCACGAAGACGATCTCCCAGCGCGGCGCTTCGCTGCCCGGGGCGATGCCCAGCGAGGTCCAATCCTGCGCCGGATCGTCGAGGATGGCCTCGCACTCGTCGAGCAGCAGGTGCAGGCTCTCGCGCTCGTCGTGCAGCGGCACGACCAGCGAGAGGTCGACCGCCTCCTCGCAGGTGGCCTGGCTCTCCGGTGCGAGCGCCGCCGCGCTCGCACCGGCCGGGCCCGCCGAGACGAGGCTCGCCACCGCGCCGCGCCGCTCCTGCCGTCGTGCCTCGGCCACCGATGGCTCCCTAATCCCGCGTGACCCGAATGATCTCGGCAACCGTGGTGACTCCCTCGCGCACCGAGCGCCAGCCGTCGTCGCGCAGGGTTCGCATCCCCAGGCGGATCGCCTCGTCGCGGATCATGTCGGCGGAGGCGTGCTTGAGGATCAGGTTGCGGATCGGGTCGTCGATGGGGAGCAGCTCGTAGATGCCGGCGCGGCCACGGTAGCCGGTGAAGCTGCACTCCTCGCAGCCGGCCCCCTCGTGGAGCGCCACGCCGGCGAGCCGCTCGGCCAGTCCCGGGACGGTGCCGGCGGCGGTCGCGCCCGCGGCGTGGCCGCCGCCACCGTTGCCGCCGCCGGGCAACGGCAGCGCACCTTCGACGGGTCGCTGGCAGCCGCGGCAGCTCCGTCGCACCAGTCGCTGCGCCAGGACGCCGAGCAGCGAGGAGGCCAGCAGATAGTCCTCGACGCCCATCTCGAGGAGGCGCGAGACCGCGCCCGCCGCGTCGTTGGTGTGCAACGTGGAGAAGACCAGGTGACCGGTCAGGGCCGCCTGGATGGCGATCTCGGCGGTCTCGGCGTCGCGGATCTCGCCGACCATGATGACGTCGGGATCCTGGCGGACGATCGAGCGCAGGCCGTTGGCGAAGGTGAGGCCGATCTGCGGCTTGACGTGGATCTGATTGACGCCGTTCAGCTGGTACTCGACCGGGTCCTCGATGGTGATGATCTTCTTGTCCGGCGAGTTCACCTTGTGCAGCGAGCCGTAGAGCGTGGTCGTCTTTCCGCTGCCCGTCGGACCCGTGACCAGGATCATCCCGTAGGGCTTGACGATCAGGCTCTCCCACTGCTCCAGCGTGTCGGGCGGAAAGCCCAGGCGCTCGAGATCCAGGACGATCGAGCCCCGGTCCAGGATGCGCAGGACGACGCTCTCGCCGTACAGCGTGGGGAGCGTGGAGACGCGCAGGTCGATCTCCTTGCCCATCATGCGCAGCTTGATCCGGCCGTCCTGCGGCAGCCGGCGCTCGGCGATGTTGAGCTTCGCCATGATCTTGATGCGCGAGACGATCGCCGCCTGGAGCCGGCGCTGCGGCGCATCGACGTCGTGCAGCACGCCGTCGATGCGATAGCGGACCTTGAGCTCGTTCTCGAAGGGCTCGATGTGGATGTCCGAGGCGCGCGCCTCGACGGCACGGTTGATCATCACGTTGACGAAGCGGATGACCGGCGCCTCGCTGGCCAGGTCGCGCAGGTGGTCGACGTCTTCCTCGTCCTCGGAGAGGAACTCGACCAGGCCCTCGGCGTCGCCGTTGCTGCCCTCGCGTCCGCCCTCGAGATGATCGCCGTAGCACGCCTCGAGCGCCTCGACGATGTCCTTCTCCTTGGCGAGCATGGGGCGCACGCGGCAGCCCGTGGCCACCTCGAGGCCCTGCATGGCGTCGCGGTCGCGGGGGTCGGCCATGGCGATCGTCACGACGCCTTCGGCCAGCGACACGGGGAGGATGCGCGCGTGGCGCAGGAACTTGACGTTCAGCCCGGGAATCGCCACAGCCGCGCTGGGCAGATCCTTGCGCCCGGCCAGCGGCACGCCGAGGACCTCGCTGTAGACCGGCAGCAGGTCGTCCTCGGAGACGAAGCCCAGATCGAGGAGCAGGCGCTCGATCCGCTCGCCGCGCTCTTGCTGCAGCTTGCGCACCTTGCGCAGATCCTCGGGGCTCACGCGTCCCCGTTCGACCAGGATGTCCTCCAGGGACTTGGCCTGCAGCTCCACCAGACGCCTCTCGCCGCCGACCCGGTTACCACGCGGGGCCGGCGATGGCCATCCAACCGCCTCGGCTCGCACCGCTGCGTTGGACGCAACCGGCGGCGCCGGCTTCAATCGCCCGGCCTCGCCGCCCGCGCTCGCGCTCTGGTGGCACTTCCACCGGAGCGCCGGCGGGGTGCTCGGCGACCCGCGGCGGGGCCGCGCCTCGCCGCCCAAGGGGGGCTGCCGACGCTCGGGTCAGGCGTCGTCTTGCAGCGCCCTGGCCAGGACGTCCTCGAGGGTACGTCGCAGCTCGATCGCCGGTCGCCAGCCGAGGTCCCGCTCCGCCTTACGCCAGCTACCCCAGAGCGCAGGCACCTCACCAGAGCGCCAGCGCCCCTCGGCTCGGCGGATCTCCGGCCGGATGCCACCCAGCTCGCACAGCGTCTCGAGGATCTCGCGGATCGAGGTGGCGCGCCCCGAGCAGAGGTTGTACGCCTCGCCGGCCCGGCCCTGCTCGAGCGCCGCCGCATAGCCACGGACGACGTCTCGCACGTCGCTGAAGTCGCGCCTCACCTCGAGGTTGCCGACCTCGATCACCGGCGGCCGGCGGCCCCGAACGATCGCGGCCACCTGCGTCGCGAAGTCCGGGCAGACGAAGTCGAGCCGCTGGCCGGGGCCGGTATGGTTGAAGGGCCGCGCGCGGACCACGTCGCAGGCCCGGGAGATCGCGAAGGCTGCCGCGGCCAGGTCTGCTGCCGCCTTGCTCGCCGCGTAGATGGTCGCTGGCCGCAGGGGGCTCTCCTCGGTGAGCGGCAGGGCGGTCGCGTCGGCCGGCCCGTAGACCTCGCTCGAGGTCACCACCAGCACCCGCACCGGCCGGCCCAGCCGGGCCGCGGCGGTGAGCAGCGTCGCGGTGCCGACGCCGTGTACGCGATAGGCCTCGGGCGGGTCGAGATTCGCCGCCGGTGGCCAGGCCACGCCCGCGAGAAGCGCCACGGCGTCGGGTCGCGACTCCTCGAGCGCGACCTCGACCTCGGAAGCTCGCGTCACGTCGCAGCGCAGCAGGCGGATCGGCGGCAGATCGTCGGGCCGCGCCGGGCCGTCCGCGCGGGGTGCCGGCGCCTCGTCGGAGCCTCCGCTGCGGGTCCCCCCCCAGACCTCGTGGCCCCGTGCCAGGAGCTCTCGTGCCAGATAGCGGCCGGCGAAGCCCGCCGCGCCGACGATCAGAACGCGCATCTCTATTTCGTCCGGCCCTGCTCGATCTCCCGCCGCACCAGCTCCAAGTCGGCATCCACCATCCTCGCGACCAGCTCGGGAAACGCGACCCGTGGGCTCCAGCCGAGCCGCTCGCGGGCGTGGCTCCAGTCGCCGAGCAGCGTATCGACCTCGGCCGGGCGCTGCAGCGCCTGGTCGACCTCGACGTAGCGCTGCCAGTCGAGCCCGACGCGGGCGAAGGCGACCTCGACCAGGTCGCGCACGCTGTGCGCCTCGCCGGTGGCGACGACGTAGTCGTCCGCCCGGTCCTGCTGCAGCATCAGCCACATCGCCTCGACGTAGTCGCCGGCGAAGCCCCAGTCGCGCCGCGCGTTGAGATTTCCCAGGTGCAGCTTCTGCTGCACGCCGAGCTTGATCCGCGCCACGGCGTCGGAGACCTTGCGCGTGACGAACTCCTTGCCGCGGCGCGGCGACTCGTGGTTGAAGAGGATCCCCGAGCAGGCGAACAAGCCGTAGCTCTCGCGGTAGTTGACCGTGATGTAGTGGCCGTAGACCTTGGCCACCCCGTAGGGGCTGCGCGGGTGGAAGGCAGTGGTCTCCTTCTGCGGCACCTCGCGCACCTTGCCGAACATCTCGCTGGACGAGGCTTGGTAGAAGCGGGCCTCGGGGTTGGAGAGGCGGATCGCCTCGAGCACCCGCGTGACGCCGGTCGCATCGAACTCCGCGGTCAGCACCGGCTGCGACCACGAGGTCGGAACGAAGGACATCGCCGCCAGGTTGTAGACCTCGTCGGGTCGGGTGCGTCGCATGAGGTCGATCAGCGAATACTGGTCGAGCAGGTCGGCCTGCTCGAGCTCGATGCGCTCGCGAATGTGCTCGATGCGGTAGAAGTTCTCCGCACTCGATCGTCGCACCATGCCGACCACGCGGTAGCCCTTGTCCAGCAGGAGCTCCGCCAGATAGGAGCCATCCTGCCCGGTGATGCCGGTGATCAGCGCGGTTCGCTCGGCCATGATCCCCCCTCGCTCGGGCCGCTTGGGCCCCCCTCGGGCGGCGCCGCCGTCAGCCGCCGCGCCCGTAGCGGTCTTCGAGACGAACCACGTCGTCGAGCTCCGGCGTCGATGCCTCGAGGATGTCGCAGTCGGTCTCGGCGATCATCCGGTGACGCAAGCGTGGCCGGATGCGAAACGACTCGCCCGGCTCGAGCGTGACGCGCTCGAGCGGTGCTTCGCCGAGCGCCCCGTGCTCGAACAGCAGGCGTCCGGAGAGCACGTAGATCGTCTCGTCCTTTCGCTCGTGGTACTGTAGCGACAGCGCGTGGCCCGCCTCGACGTGCAGGATCTTGCCCACGTAGCGGTCGGTCTCCGCCCAGATCAGCTCGTAGCCCCAGGGCTTGGCAACGCGGCGCGGCATCGGATCTCCAGGGTCTTGCGGCTCGCCTGATCGGGCGTCCCCCGAAAAGGCGAGCCGACGCCTCCGGCTTTATTCGCCGCTCCCGCTCGCCGCAAGCGCCGCCCCACCGGGAGCGCGCCGCACTCCGGCGTGGAAGCCGACCGCCCAGACCCCGGCCATCGCCAGGTAGGCGGGCCAGGCGAGCAGCAGGAAGGCGAAGTCGCTCCTCGAGTAGCGGGCGCACCAGGCCAGGGCACGGATCGTCCGGGCCAGGGGCAGCGCCACGGCCAGCCAGGGCCAGCGCACCACGCACTGGCCGGGCAGCCCGCCGGCGCGACGGGCCTCTCCCGAGGCGCGGCCGAGCAGCCGCATGTAGCTCGCCAGCGCGCGCCAGCCCGAGGGCGTGCGGTGCGCGACGCGCAGCTCGGGGTCGAAGCGCATGCGCTCTCCGGCGCGCCACATCCGCCAGTTCAGCAGCCAGTCCTCCGAGGCGCGGGTATCGGGAAAACCGCCGTGACGCTGGAAGACCTCGCGCTCGAAGAGCACGCAGGCCGACGGGAGCGTCCAGGTGGCCCGCGCCGGCGCACCGGGCAGGCTCTCCTTGAACTCGAGCAGGTGGCGGATGCGCGCCGAAGCCGAGCGGCCCCCGGCAAGCGCGATCGAGCCGCCGACCACCCCGGAGCCGCCGGCGCGAGCGACGTGCGCCAGCAGATCGGCCTGCGCCTCGCAGTCGGCATCGACGAACAGGAGCAGCGGCGCACGCGCCAGGCTCGCGCCCAAGTTGCGCGCACTGCCCGGGAACAGGCGCCCCGGCGAGCGCACGCAGCGCAGGTCGATCGCGCCGGAGCCCGCCGGGTTGGCGGCGCTCGCCGCCATCGCGGTCGCCTCGTCCGGCGAGCTGTCGACCACGATCACCTCGAACGGCACCGGCGTCCGTTGCGCGCGCAGCGAGGCGACGCACGCGCCGATCGTCGCCGCCGCACGATAGGCCGGGACGATCACCGACACCTGCGGCGCGGCCGCGGCTTCGCTCAATAGATCCCGCCCGTGCCGAGACCTGCGGCCGGCGCACCGAAGCCGCCCCTCGGGGCAGCGAAGGGCTGCTGGCCGAACGATCCCAGGCCGACCAGGGAGAAGAGCACCCGGTACTCGCGCTCGTCTGGATTCACCCGATCGATGAAGGCGAAGTCGAGCACCCAGCAATCGCACTGCGAGATCAGCCGAAAGCCCGCCCAGTTCTCGAGGAAGCGCGTCGCCAGCGCGTCGAAGCGGCCCAGGTAGGCGAGCGCCACGTCGTCGGTGACGCGGTACGTGGCGGCGAAGTTCACGTTCTCCACCGCCCCTCCCGAGTTGAACTGGTAGAAGAGCGAGGCCGTGTTCGCCGGCCGCAGATCGGCCAGAGAGAGGTCGTCCTCGCCGGCGACCGGCCGCGGGTCGAAGACGTTGATTCCGGCGTCCGCGTAGAGCAGGCGTCGGTCGGTGGGCGAGAAGGTCATGCGCCCCTGCAAGCCGAAGAAGCTGGTCGGGGTGACGCGCAGCCCCGCGTCCACTCCCGAGAAGTGGACGCGCTTGGTCTTGTCGGCCGAGAGGAAGACCGGGTGCGAGATCTCGTAGCCCTGCTGGACGTAGAGCCGGGCGAGCTCCTGGATACGCGCGCCCTCCTCGGGGGCGATGCGCGGCGGGGGTGGAGGCCCGTAGGGCTCGCCGATCAGCTCGTTGCTCCCGTCGGGCGGGGGGGCGAGCGGCTGGGTGTCGAGCTCGAGGCCCGAGCCGAGCTTGCCCAGCAGGCGGCTCGAGATGCCGTAGGTGATCAGGTTGCGCGCGTTGATCCGGTCGACCGAGTCCCACAAGGGGATGTCGTCCTGCCCGACCAGCGGCACGTAGGTGTAGCGCAGGAAGGGCTCGATGGTATGCTTGACCTTGCGCAGCTCGCCGGATCGCACCTCGAAGACGCGCGACAGCTCGGTGTTGAAATCCGCGGTGAGCTGCAGGATCTCGCGGTGCTGGAGGCGATCGACCGGCCGTGTCTCGAGCGGGACGGCGGGCGACGGCACCGGCGTCGGGACGATCGGCACGTCGTTCGAGGTGAGGTAGTAGGCCGTCTCGCGCAGCACCAGGCGCAGCGTGCCGTAGCCGTACGGCCCCACGCGGTAGGGCACGCGCGCCTCGGGAGCGAAGTCGAGGCGCGGCCCGCTGGCCAGAGGCGCGCGCCAGTACTCCACCGCCTCGGTATTGAGCGCGAGCCGCAGGTGGCCGTCGAGCGTCGGCTGCCTGAGCTGCAGGGTGAGGCGCGGCAGCGGCTGGGGCACGCGAGACTGCTTGCCGATCAGGTCCTGGTAGTAGGTGGCCTCGCCCTGGAAGAGGCCGCGGTCCCACACCTCGACCAGGCCGGCGCGCGAGGTGGTGTAGCGCTGCGTGGTGGAGAGCAGGCCGGCCGACGGCACGTAGGTGAGCGCGTTGATCTCGCGCAGGAACTGGGTGTCGCTCACCAGGAACGGCCGCAGATAGATGCGGCTGCCCCACGGGCCGGGCTGCTGGTGATAGCCGATCACGCTGCCGCGGTTCTCGGGGATCGTCGGATCGGCGAGCTGCTCGGGATCGACCACCGCGTCCGCGGTCGAGCCACGGATGTGCTCGTTGAAGTAGCTGGCCGTGATGATGCCGCCGGCGTCCGGGGCGAGCGCGTAGCGGTACTCGCCGACCACGCCCAGGCGGGCAGCGGTCTCGACGTCGAGCGAGATCGTCGCGTCGCTGGTCTTGTCGATCGCCCAGTAGAAGGGCTGCTCCCACTGGAAGCCGCGGCTGCTGGAGAAATCGAAGCGCGGGAACAGCAGGCCGGTCTGCCGGGTGCGGCGCACCGGAAAGACGCCCCATGGGAGGTAGAGGACGGGCACGTCCTGGATGCGGAAGGTGCCATCGCGCACGGTGCCGTACCCCTCGAGCGAGACGTCGATCTCCTCGCCGGTGATGCTCCACGAGGGCGGGCCCTCCTCGCAGTGGCAGGTGGTCAGCGTGCCGTCCCAGATGTGGTAGGTCTGCCCGATCCCCTTCTCCATGCGCTCGCCGCCGATGCGAAAGCGGGTTTGCGGGAGGTAGAGGTCGCCGTCGTCGAGGAAGCCGGTCTCGTCCTCGATCTCGAGCCAGATCCGCGTCGCGCGCAGCCGCGCCTGCGGGTCGTCGATCACCACCGAGCCCGAGGCTTCGGCCTCGCCGTTGCGCCGGTCCAGGCGCACGCGGTCCGCGGCGAGCACCGTCGAGCCGTGCGTGACCACCACGTCGCCCTCGGCGGTGACCTCGTCCCGGCCCCGGTCGTGCGTCACCTGGCTCGCATCGACCTCGATCGGCTCGTCCTGGGACTGCGCATCACGGTCGAGCAGCCCGGCGGCCTTGGTCAGCGGGTCGGATTGCGAGTGGGAGCGCGGGCTGGCCACCAGCAGCACCGCGGCGGCGAGCGCCGTGGCCCACGCGCCGAGCGGAACCAGAGCCAGGCAGCGGGCGAGCCCGCGCCCGATCCATCGCAGGGCCCGGTACTCCCCCTGACCGTTGCGGCGCGGGCTCACGCGGCGAGCTCCTCCTGCGGATCGAACACGCTGCGCCGCCCGCGCTCCTCGAGCAGCGCGGCGTAGACCGCTCCGACCAGATACAGCGATCCGGCGACCAGCACCGGTGTCTCGCGATCCGCCTCGATCATCCGGTGCAGCGCCCGCGCCGGCTCGGGCTCGACCTCGACGGCGAGCTCCTTCGGGAAGGCGGTGCGAAGGTCCTCGGGGGCCACGCCCCGCGCCCCGCCGACGCGCGTCACCACGACGCTCGTGGCCAGCGGTGCGAGCAGCACGGCGAGATCGTGCCAGTGCTTGTCGGCCAGCGCGCCAAAGAGGAGCCGAACGCGGCGGCCGCCGAGGATCCCGGGCAGCGCCCGGACCAGCGCCGCCGCCCCCTCGCGGTTGTGCGCACCGTCGAGCAGGACCAACGGCGCTCGCTGCACCACCTCGAGCCGGCCCGGCCAGCGGACTCCACCGAGCCCGGCACCCACCGCCGCCGGCTCGACCCGCAACCCCGGGTGCTCGCGTCCCAACGCGGCGAGCAGCGCCAGCGCAACGGCCGCGTTGCCCCGCATGTGCTCTCCGGCAAGCGTCAGGCGATCGAGCAGCGCTAGGCGCAGATCGTCGCCCGACACCTCGTGCACGCGCGCGCCGCTGCGCCCGGCCTCGTCGAGCAGCGCCTGCCTGGCCTCCGTGGGCAGGGCCGGGCCCAGGACCGTGGTCCGATCGCGGCGCATCACGCCCGCCTTCTCCCGAGCGATCTCCGCCAGACGGCTCCCGAGGAACGCCTCGTGGTCGAAGCCGATGCTGACCACGGCCGAAGCCGCCGGGTCGACGGCATTGGTCGCGTCGAGGCGGCCGCCGAGGCCGACCTCGAGCACCGCCGCATCCACGCCCGCCACGGCGAACTCGAGCAACGCGAGCACGGTCGCCATCTCGAAGAAGGTGAGCGCGATCCCGGCAGGCTCGGTGACGCGACGGATGTGCGCCACGCCATCGATCACTCGATCACGCTCGATCTCCCGATCGCCCACCCGGATCCGCTCGGTGAAGTGGACCAGGTGCGGCGAGGTGTAGAGGCCGACGCGCCGCCCCGCGGCACCGAGGATGGCGTGGGCCACCGCGGCGGTCGAGCCCTTGCCGTTGGTCCCGGCGATCAGCGCACAGGGATAGCAGCGCTGCGGCGAGCCGAGACGCTCGAGCGCGGCCCGCACCCGATCGAGCTTCAGGTCCCAGCCGAGGCTCGCCTCGAGGCCGTAGAGGTAGGCGATGGTCTCGTCGTAGGTCACGACTGGCCCCGCAGCGAGCGCCTCAAACCGCGCCGCTGCCGCGCTGCGCGAGCACTCGGAGCACGCGCGCCAGGGTGGTGCGAAGATCCCGCCGGTGCACCACCAGGTCGAGCATGCCGTGCTCGAGAAGCGACTCGGCACGCTGAAAGCCGGCGGGGAGCGTCTGGTGGATGGTCTGCTCGATCACCCGCGGTCCGGCAAAGCCGATCAACGCCCCGGGCTCGGCGATGTGCACGTCGCCGCGCATGGCGAGCGAGGCGGCCACGCCGCCGGTCGTCGGGTCGGTCAGCACGCAGACGTACGGCAGGCCGGCCTCGCGCAATCGCACCAGCGCCGAGACCACCTTGGCCATCTGCATCAGGGACAGGGTTCCCTCCTGCATCCGCGCACCGCCCGACGCGGTGAACACGAGTAGCGCGAGCCGTCTGGCGATCGCCTCCTCGACGAGCAGGGCGAGCTTCTCGCCGACCACCGTGCCCATGCTGCCACCCAGGAAGCGAAAATCGAACACCGCCAGCGCGACCGGGACCGACTCGACCTCGGCGAAGCCGGTCGCGACCGCCTCCCCGTGACCGGTCTCCTCGCGCGCCGCGGCGAGCCGCTCCGCGTAGGGACGCTGATCGACCCAGGCGAGCGGATCGCGGCTGCGGAGGTCGCCGTGGACCTCGCGCCAGGTGCCGCGATCGACGGTGATGAGCAGGCGTTGCTCGACGGAGAGGCGGAAGTGGTGACCACAGCTGCCGCAGACGTTGAGCCGGCGCTCGAGGTCCTTGCGGTAGGACATCTCGCGGCACTTGGGACAGCTCGCGAAGAGCGCCTCCTCGGGCTCTGCGCGCGGCGCTTCGGGCGGCGGCGCGGCGCCCGAGGATGCCTCGGGCGCGGCCGGCCCGGGCGCCTTCACCTTGCGTCGCGTCGCCGGCAC
>CAZGUU010000081.1:0-17660 GCA_964529315.1 uncultured Enterobacteriaceae bacterium | reverse complement strand
GTGCCGCCGCGGCCGCTGCAGCGGGCGCCGCCGCCTCCGTGCGCGGCGTCGGCTCGACCGGTGCCGCGTCGGAGGCTACCGAGATCTCGGCCACCAAGCCCAGCGGCTCGAGGGCTCGAGCCACGGCATCGCGCAGCTCGTCGGGTACGGCGCTTCGGCCTCCCGGCAGCCGCAAGGCGATGCGCGCCGCGTCGCCCTCCACGTCGAGGCTCGTCACCATCCCCAGGGTGACCAGATCGCGGGGAAAGCCCGGGTACCGCACGCGGCCCAGGGCCTCCCGGACGGTCTGCTGGTTGACCTTGTCGGCGCGCATGGGCTCGGCTACCTGTGCGTCGTATAGCAATCGACTTCCCGGGGCCAAACCGGCCCACGGCACGCCGGCGCGCCGAGCGCCGCGAGGGTCGGAAGCCCCAGCCCCATGACGCCCACTTCGAGCTCGACCGCCAAGATCGCCCTGGAGGCCCAAGCGCCTTTGAGCCTGATCGCCGAGGATCTGGTGCGCGTCGAGGGGCGCATCGTCGAGCTGTGCGGCTCGCGCGAGGGCACGCTGCGTGCCATCGCCACCGAGCTGATCGGCTCGGGCGGCAAGCGGGTGCGTCCGGCGCTCGCCCTGCTCGTTTTTCGCGCCTGTGGTGGCGGTGACCCGACCGACACGATCGACGTCGGCGCGGCGCTCGAGCTCATCCACTCGGCGACGCTCCTGCACGACGACATCCTCGACTCCGGCCAGACTCGCCGTGGCCGGCCCTCGCCCCTGGCGCGCCACGGTGTGGGGCTGACGCTGGTCACAGGCGACTTCTTGTTCAGCCGCGCGTTCGGCGTCGCCGGACGCTTCGATGCGACGGTGGTCGGCTGGGCCACCGACGCGTGCGTGAGCCTCTGCGAGGGCGAGATCCTGCAGCAGCGCTTCCGGCGCAATCCCGCCGTCCGCCTGGAGGACTACCTCGAGATCGCTGCGCGCAAGACGGCCTCTCTGTTCAGCGAGGCGGCGCGCATCGGCGCGCACTTCGCGGGCGCCAGCGATGCCACCGTCGCGGCGATGCACCGCCTGGGCTTCGAGATCGGCGTCGGCTTCCAGATGGTCGACGACCTGCTCGACGCGATCGGCCCGGCCGAGGTGATCGGCAAGCCCGTGGGCAGCGACCTGCGCGAGGGATCGCCAGCCCTGCCCATCGTCCTGGGCCTCGCCCGAGTGCCCGAGATGGCGCGCGCCTTCTGCGCCGAGAGCCCCAGCCCCCAGGCGGTGACGAGCGCCCTCTTGGCACTGCGCCGCTCCGGCGTGCTCACCGAGGTCCGCCGCCTGGCGGCGGGGCGAATTCGCGAGGCCTGCGCGCAGCTCGCCGTCCTGGGGCCATCGCCCTACCAGGTCGCACTCTCGGACCTGGCGGCCGAGCTGCTGGCGCGAACCGCGTGAGCCGCGAGGCCCACCGACCTCGTTCGGGGCGGTTGCGGGCCGCGCCGCCAGGGGCGCGATCGCTCGCTGGAATCACCCTGGCGCGCCCAGTATGAAGGGGTGAAAGCAGCAGCCCCCATGCCCCTCGACCGCTTCAACCGGGAGATCGACTACCTGCGCATCTCCGTCACGGACCACTGCAATCTGCGCTGCGTTTACTGCATGCCGCTGGGCGCGGTCAGCTACACGCCGTCCTCCGAGACTCTCACCCCCGCGGAGATCGAGCGGGTGGTGGCGGCTGCGGCGACGGTGGGCTTCTGCAAGGTCCGCTTGACTGGCGGTGAGCCGACGCTTCGCCCCGATCTGGTCGAGATCGTCGAGCGCATCGCGCGCACCCCGGGAATCGACGACGTCTCACTGACGACCAACGGGATCCAGCTGCCTAACCTCGCCGGGCCGCTGCGCCACGCGGGGCTCGGCCGGGTGAACATCCACGTGGACACGCTCGACCGGGCCAACCTGAAGCAGGTGATGCGCTGGGGCACCATCGAGCAGATCTGGGCGGGAATCGAGGCGGCGCAAGCCGTCGGCCTGCAGCCGATAAAGCTCAACTGCGTGGTGGTCGCCGGCTACAACGAGGCCGACGTGGTCGAGCTCGCACGGCTCACCGTGGAGCGTGACTGGCACGTCCGCTTCATCGAGATGATGCCGCTGGGCGGCGGCGACTGCGCGCGCGTGGCCGCCACGCGGTACGTCTCCAACGTCGAGACGCGCAGGCGCATCGAGTCTGCGCTCGGTGCGCTGGACGCGCTGCAGGCCACGCACCGCTCGGACGAGTCGCGCAATTTCCGTGCGCCCGGAGCGAGAGGCGTGATCGGCTTCGTGAGCCCGGTCTCCGAGCCGTACTGCGGCACCTGCAACCGCATGCGGCTCACCTCCGATGGCCGCTTCCACCTCTGCCTGCTGAACGACGACGAGCTCGACGTCCGGGCCGCGCTGCGCAACGGATCCGGTGCAGACGCGATCGGCGCCATCCTGCTGCGCGCCATCGCCCACAAGCCCACCGGGCATGCCCTGGACGCCGGCGTCTCGACGACCGCGCGGTCGATGCACCATCTCGGGGGATGAGCCGCGGTGCGGCTGCTTGCACCCTGCTCCGCCAAACCGTTTAAGGACCGCGCTCATGAGCTCGCTCTCCAGCAAGGAAGCGCACCGCCTGCTCGGCGAGGACCTGATCGACCCGGCACCGCTCGCGGCCGCGCTCGGCCTCGCGCTGCCCGTGTCTGCCTCGAGCGACCCGATCCCGATCCCGGCGGCGCAGGCCACCGCGGCCCGCGAGGCCGGCTGCCTGCTGGTGCTGCGGCCCGATCGCTTCGCCGACGGCCGGCCGGTGACCCTGGCTGCCTTGCTCGAACGCTGTGCGGCGCGCAGCGACGCCCTCTTGCGCTTCCGCGGCGAGGATCCGTGGTTCGCCGAAGAGGCCTTCGCGACGACCGAGACGCCCGAGCCGGGCTGGGCGCTGGTCTACCGGGCCCCCTGGCGCGAGACGCTCAACCGCACCTACCAGGACGCCGAGCATGCGCTCGAGCGGCGCAGAGGCCGCGAGCCCTGGCGCCGGCGGCGCGCGGTCGAGATCGCTCTGGACTGCTTGGCGTTCGCCGCGGCCAGGGGCGAGCGCCTGCTCGGCTCGCACTGGGACTGGTCCTCCTCCGCCTGCGGGGACGGAGCGCTGGTCAACGTCGGCGGCTTCACGTCGGGCGGCCTCGAGGTGCTCGCCTACTCGCGTCCCGTGAAGCACGGCGCTCTGGGCATCTGCCCGACGATCGTCGCCCCAGGTGGACGTTGACCTGCTGATCGTCGGCGCGGGGCCCGTCGGGCTCTACGCCGCGTACTGCGCCGGCTTTCGCGGCTTGAGCACGGCCGTCGTCGAGGCGCTGCCGGCGGTCGGCGGTCAGATCGCGACGTTCTATGCGGACAGCCTGATCTTCGACGTACCCGGCTCTTGCGAGGTCACCGGGCGCGAGCTGATCGATCGGCTGCGCGAGCAGGCCGGTGGCTTCCCGATCGAGCTCTGCCTGGGCGAAGAAGTGGTCGCGCTCGAGGACGACGGAGAAAGGTGCGGGTGCCGGCAGCGGGCTTCGGCGAGGCCGGCACCGCGGTGAGCAAGGTGGCCGCCGCCGTGGTGCCCGGAGCCAAGGTCTTTCCCGGCTACAGCTCGCACCGTCGAGGCACATCCCGGCGCCCCCGTCCCACTGCCTCTTGAGAGGCGAATTCTCGCGGCGCCCACCCCGAGGCGGCGCCAGGCTACTCTGGCGCCGAGATCGGGTTTCCACACCGTTTCCCGGATGGTAGGCTGGATGCCTCATGACCGCCATCGAGATCCGGGACAAGATCGAGTCGCAGATCGCAGGCGCCACGGCCGAGGTGCGAGACTACACCGGGACCGGCGATCACTTCGAGGTACGCGTGGTGGCTCCGGCGTTCGAGGGCCGCTCCCTCGTCGAGCGCCACCAGATGATCTACGGCGCCTTGGGGGCCGCCGTGGACGGGCGCGTCATCCACGCCCTGGCTCTCAAGACGCTCACACCAGCCCAGGCGGGCGGCGCCGACTGATCGCCCCCGAAGCAGGGAGGAAATCGAAGCACATGGCAGCAAGCGTCGAGGATCAGATCCGAGCGGCAATCGAGCGGAGCCAGGTCTTGATCTACATGAAGGGATCGCCGTCGTTCCCGATGTGCGGCTTCTCGGCCGCGACCATCGAGGTCTTCGAGGAGCTGGGGGTTCCCTACGACACGGTGGATGTCCTCCAGGATCCCGAGGTCCGCGAGGGCATCAAGCAGTTCTCCAACTGGCCGACGATCCCACAGGTGTACATCGGCGGGAAGTTCGTCGGCGGCTGCGACATCATCCGCGAGATGCACGCCAGTGGGGAGCTCGAGCCGTTGGTGCGGGGGGCCACGAAGGGCTGAGGACCGCGCCTTTTCTCGGGCGGCTTGTCATCGCCCAATTCGTATGGCATGCTGGACTACGTTTTGAATTCCTGTTTTATTTGAGTTCAAGCAGGGTAGATAGGGAGGAGGTACACGATGCGGAAGGTGATGCAGGCAACCATGGCGACCGCGGGGCTGCTCATGCTGGTTTCGTTCGGATCGGGCTGCGCCGACAAGGCCAGCGCCGGGCCGAGCCCGGCCGAGCTCGCAGCGACTCGCGCCGAGCAGGCGGCGTCGCGCGCCGAGGCGGCAGCGACGCGTGCGTCGCAGGCGGCCGATCGCGCCGAGGCAGCGGCGTCCAAGGCCGAGGCGATCTTCAAGAAGGGCATGCGGAAGTAAGTCCGCGTCGTCCGACGCGAGAACGGCGACCCCCACGGGTCGCCGTTCTCGTTTGTCCGGAGGGGCCGCTGCGCTGCGCGGCTCGCGCAGGGCGGTGCCCGACGAGCCCCCGGGCCTCCGACGACGTGCGACGCTCAGACCTTCACTCGAGGGCCGCCAGCGCCCTCGCGATCGCGTCGAAGCCGCGGCGCAGGTTCTCGCGCGAAGTCGCGTAGGAGATCCGAACGTGGTTGGGCGCCGCGAAGTCGTCGCCCGCGACGAGGGCCACGCGCGCCTCGGCGAGCAGGAATTCGCAGACCCGGTTGGCGCTGCCCAGGGGTGCGCCGCGCCAGCGGCACGAGAACAGCGCCTCGACGTCCGGAAACGCGTAGAAGGCGCCGGCGGGAGGGACGCAGTCGACTCCCGGCAGCTCGGCGAGGCGCTGCATGACGTAGTCGCGACGCCAGCGGAACTCCTCGACCATGGGCGCGATCTCGTCCTGCGGCCCGGCCAGCGCCTCGGCGGCCGCCGCCTGCACCAGGGCGGTCGGGTTCGACGTCATCTGGCCCTGCAGCGTCGCCATCGCGCGGATCAGCTCGGCCGGACCGGCGGCATAGCCCAAGCGCCATCCGGTCATCGCATACGTCTTGGACACCGAGTTGACCACCAGGGTGCGATCGCGCAGCTCCGGGCAGAGCTCCAGCAGGTGCGGCGGGCGCGGGCCGTCGAAGTAGAGCATCTCGTAGACGTCGTCGACCACGACGAATACGTCTGGTGCGTCGCGCAGCACCGCAGCCACGGATTCGAGCTCACCGCGATCGTAGGCTGCCCCGGTGGGGTTCGACGGGCTGTTCAAGATCACGCCGCGGGTACGCGGCCCGATCGCCGCGGCGAGCTGGCTCGCGGTGAGCTTGAACCCTGCGCAGGCGGGAGCCTGCAGCACGACCGGCCTGGCGCCGGCGAGCACCAGCATGTCCTGGTAGCTGACCCAGAACGGCGCCGGCAGGATCACCTCGTCGGGCTCGCCGAACAGCGCGTGGAAGGCGGAGAAAAGGGCGTGCTTGCCACCGCAGGTGGCGATGGTCTCCTCGGGGGCGTAGGCGAGTCGGTTCACGCGCTCGAGCTTCGCGACGATCGCCCGCTTGATCTCCTGCGTCCCGGCGACCGGCGTGTACTTCGTCGCACCCGCGGCGAGCGCGCGCACCGCGGCGTCTTTGATCCGCTGCGGCGTGTCGAAGTCCGGCTCGCCGGCGCCGAAGTCGACGACCTCGATGCCAGCGGCGCGCAGCCGCGCGACCTCTGCCGTCACCGCCAGGGTCGCCGACGGCTTCACCAAACCAATTCGCTTCGCCAGCCGCACCTGCCGACCTCCCTCGTGATCTCCGGCCTCGCGCTCGACCCGGCCCGGCCCCGCGTCGGATCCGTCGGAGCGCGCCAGAGCCGGATCCCGCCGGCGCGCGGGATCAGCGCCCCGAGCTGCGCTCGAGCCGCTCCCGGAATCGCTCGACCACGAAATCGGGAACCAGGTTACGCACGTCGCCGCCGAAGGTGGCGACCTCCTTGACCAGCCGCGAGCTGGTGTAGAAGTACTGCTCATCCGCCATCATGAAGACCGTTTCGATCTCGGGCTTCAGATGGCGGTTCATCATCGTCATCTGGAACTCGTACTCGAAGTCCTGCACCGCGCGCAGGCCACGCACGATCACGCGTGCCCCGATTCGCTCAGCGTAGTCGACCAGCAGGCCGCTGAAGGAGTCCGCGACGATTCGGTCACCCACGTCGCGAAACGCCTCGCGGATCATCTCGACGCGCTCGTCACGGGTGAACATCGCCGCGTCCTTGTTGGGATTGTAGGCGACCGCGACGGTCAGTCGGGGGAACACACGCAGGCTGCGGCGGATGATGTCGATGTGGCCGTTGGTGATCGGGTCGAAGGAGCCCGGATAGACCGCAGGCGGCTTCGCGTCGAGGCCGATGACGCGGCGTGCGCCGCGCGATCTGGCGGCCGGCGCGGGCCGCCGCCCGGGGCGGTCAGTGGATGCCATGCGCTTCGACTCCCGACGGATCCCGCTCCGCCGCAACCCGCAAGAGCGTGAGCGCGCTGTCACCGAGACGTCGCTCCAGCTCGAGAGCATGGCCGGCGGGCCACTCGAGCGTGGTACCGTGCCGGTGCTCGATCAGGACGAGCGCGTCGGCATCGAGCAGGCCGTGCAGCGCAAGAGCGTGCAGCGTCGGCGCGGCCAGGCCCGAGTCGTATGGCGGGTCGAGCAGGACCAGGTCGAACGTCGGCTCGCCGCCGAGCCCTGCGAGCGCGGCCGGCAGCGCCCCGACGATCACCCGAGCCCTCCCGGCCAGGCCGCAGCGCCCGAGGTTCTCCGCTAGCAGCCGCGCCACCGCGCGATCCTGCTCGACGGCGGTGAGGGACTGCGCGCCGCGCGACAGGGCCTCGATGCCCAGAGCGCCGCTGCCCGCGAAGAGATCGAGCACCCGGGCACCGCGCACGGCGCCGCGATGCTCGAGCAAGCCGAAGGCGGACTCGCGCAGCCGAGAGCCGCTCGGCCGCACCGCCAATCCGCGCGGCACCCCCAGGCGCCGCCCCTTGGCGGAACCGGCGATCACGCGCATCGCTTGCTACTCCAACGACGCACCGGGGCTGTTTGGCAAATCGGTCGCGAAGGCGCAAGAAAGGGGTGGCGATGGTCTGGGCTCTGGTCCCCGCAAAGCTCGGTGCCGAGGCGAAGCGTCGCCTGACGCCCGTGCTCGCCCCCGCCGAGCGCCGCTACCTCGTGCGGGCGATGCTGAGCGACGTCCTGGTGGCGCTGCGCGCGGCGCGCGGCCTGGGCGGTGTGGCCGTGGTCAGCCGCGACGCCGCGGCGCTCTCCCTGGCGGCGTCGCTCGGTGCTATGGCGCTCCGAGAGCAGGCCGCCCGGACGCTGAACGAGGCGGTGGCCGAGGGCATCGGCGCCTGCGTGACACGCGGCGCGCAAGGCGTCCTGATCGCCATGGGCGACCTACCCTTCCTGCGCCCGGAAGAGATCGAGCGTTTGCTCGAGGCTCTACCCGAGCGGGGAGCCGTCGCCGCTCCCTCGCTCGACGGCACGGGCACGAACCTCTTGGCGGTGCGCCCGGCCGGCGCGCTTCCCACTCGCTTCGGGCCCGACAGCCTCGCCCTGCACCGCGCCGAGGCAGCGCGCGCCGGCCTGCCGCTGGCCATCTGCCCGTTGCGCAGCGCCGCGCTCGACGTCGACACGCCCGAGGATCTCGCCCGCGCCACAGCCACCGACGGCTGGGCGGCCGCGACGCGGGAATGGCTGCGCTCGGTCGGCGCTACTTCTTCTGCTCCAGAGGCTTGCCGCAGCAGGAGAGATCTCCCGCTCCCGCCTTGGTCACGATGAACTGCGAGCCGCACTGGCTGCAGAGGTAGATCTTTCCCAGCTGCGTGGCCATCACTCGATTCCTCCTCGTTCGTCAGGGTATTCGCCGCTTCGCGAGCGCCTGGTCAGCCGACCCCGCAGCCTGCGACGCTCAATGGCCGGCGAAGACCGGCCTGCGCTTCTCGCGAAAGCTCGCGATGCCCTCGTCGCGATCGCGAGTCGATTGCAGCAGGACGTAGAGATCCCCCTCGAGCCGCAGACCCTCGGCGAGCGGCAGATCGTGTGCGGCCCGCAGAGCCTCCTTGGCCAGCCGCTGCGCGATCGGCCCGCGCGCAGCGAGGTGCCGTGCGAGCTCGAGCCCCGCCGCACGCAGCCTGCGATAGGCGACGACCTGGTGTGCCAGGCCGAGCGCCGCTGCCTCGCGGCCGCCCACCATCTCGCCGAGCAGGATCATGCGCAGTGCGCGTGCCCGGCCCACCCAGCGCGGCAGCCGTTGCGTGCCGCCGCGTGCCGGCATGTCACCGCGCCGGATCTGGGTGAGGCCCAGGCGCGCCTGGGGCGCACAGAGCATGAGATCGCAGGCCAGGGCCAGCTCGAAGCCGGCGTCTAGCGCGTCGCCATGCACGAGCGCGACCACCGGAACGCGCAGCGAGGCGACGGCCGCGACGCCATCGCGACCTGCGGCGACCTCGCCCGCGGCCGGGGCGTCGCCCCGGCAGAAGGCCCGCCCGCGCGAGGCGAGCAGCACGGCTCGCACCTGCTCGTCGAGATCGATCTCCTCGACGGCGCTGCAGAGCTCCGAGTGCAGCTCCGGAGTGAGCCGTGCAGCCCCGCCCTGCGCGGGTAGCTCGAGCAGCGCGATCGCCCCGTCGCGCGCGACGGACAGGCCCTGCGCGGCGCGTGTCCCCCGTGGAGCGCGCGGCGCACACCGGTCCTTCGGCCGCGCGATGCGGCTGCGCTCAGGTCTCGGCGAACTGATCTCTCAGCTCCTTGCGCAGGATCTTGCCTAGAGGATTGCGCGGCAGCTCGGGCACGATGCGGATCAGCTCGGGCTTCTTGAAGCTGGCCAGGCGGTCGCGGCAGAACTCGGTCAGCTCCTCGGGCGTGGCCCGGGCGCCGTGGCGTAGCACGACGGCGGCCGCCACCACCTGCCCCCACTCCGTGCTCGGCACGCCGAGCACCGCGGCCTCCTCGACCGCGCCGTGCGAGTGGAGGATCGCCTCGACCTCGGCCGGGGCGATGTTCTCGCCGCCGCGGATGATCATGTCGTCCTTGCGTCCGACCAGGAAGACGTAGCCCTCCTCGTCGATGAAGCCCAGGTCGCGCGTGTGCAGGAAGCCGTCGGCCTCCATCTTGGCACCGCCCTCGACGTCCCCCGCGTAGCCCTTCATGACGCGCGGCGTGCGCACCAGGATCTCGCCCACCTCGCCGGGCGGCTGCGTGCGCCCGTCGTCGTCGACCACCTTGATCTCGACGTCGGGCAGCGGGCGGCCGATCGAGCGCAGGCGGCGCAGCACCACCTCGTCGCGGACGGGATCTCCGCTCAGGCGATGGTCGTCGGGGCCGAGCACGGTCAGGGTGGAGGTCGTCTCGGTCTGGCCGAAGGCATTGACGAAGCCGCAGGTCGCCGGGAAGCTCTGCAGCGCGCGGCGGATCACCGGGAACGGCATGGGCGCGCCGCCGTACGAGAGGTTGGTCAGACTCGACAGATCGAAGGATGCGAAGTTGGGGTAGTCGAGGATCTGCTTGAGCATCGTCGGCACGACGAAGGCGTGCGTCACGCGCTCGCTCTGCACCGCCTCGAGCCATTCGCGCGCGTCGAACTGGGTGAGCAGGACCAGCCTGCGGCCAGCCCAGATCGAGGTCATGATGTTGGTCGCGCCGGCGATGTGGTAGAGCGGCACACAGAGAAGCTGTACGCCGCGCGGCTCGCCGTCGGCCATGTCGACCGTGCCCACGACGTAGGCCGTGAAGTCGCCGAAGCTCAGCATGACGCCCTTGGGCAGCGAGGTCGTGCCGCTGGTGTACATGAGCACCGAGGTGTCCGATTCCTCGACCTCGGCGTCCTCGCCCTCCTCGAGGCCCTCGGTGATCAGCGCCTCGATCTGCTCCTCGCCGGTGCCCGCCGTCTCCAGGGCGACGCGGATCATGTCCTCGGGAAGCTTGCCCTCGAGCTGGGCGAGCAGCGGCGCGTAGCGGTCGCCGAAGAACAGCAGGCGGGGCGTGGCGCGGCCGATCATGTGCTCGAGTTCGTGCAGCTTGGCGCGGTAGTTCAGCGGCACGAACGTGGCCCCTGCGGCCGCCGCGGCGTAGTAGCACTCGAGGTAGTGGTGCGAGTTGGTCGCCAGCACGGCGACGCTGCTGCCCCGGCCGACCCCGCGGCTGCGCAGCGCGCTCGCCAGGCGCCGCACGCGCGCCTGCATCTGCCCGTAGGTGAAGCGATGATCGCCGAAGACCAGGATCTCCTGGTCGGGGAACATCGCCGCGGGGATCGACAGGAAGTTGGCCGTGTTCATGGGAGTCCTCGTCGTAGCTTGCCGGCCATGCGCCTCTCAAGTCCGATTCCCTCGGCGATCGGCAGGTCCATGCCACGCACGACGCAGGTGCGCACCGCGCGCAAGAGGTCCCCGTCGACTCGGGCGATCCGCGCCGCCAGGCGAAGGGCGGTGGCGTCGAGCCGGTGTCGCGGCACGCTCGCCAGGGCGAGGCCGCTGTGCACGGCCGCGCGAGCGTCGAGCCACTGGCCCGCCAGCAGGGCGCTGGCCGCGCGGCCCAGGCCGATCGCCCGCGGCAGGGTCTGGGTTCCCCCGACGCCGGGGATGAGCCCAAGCCCCGTCTCGGGCAGGCCGAAGCGTGCATCGTCGGCGCAGACCACCATGTCGCAGAGCAGCGCCATCTCGCAGCCGCCTCCGGCGGCGAAGCCGTGCACGGCCGCGATCGAGACGCAGGGAAGCGTCGCCCAGCGGCCCCAGACGTCGCGCACCTGACGGACCTCGCGCGCCCGGACGGGCGAGGGCGCCGTGCCGAACTCGGCGAGATCGCCGCCGGTGCAGAAGGCGCGCCCCGCGCCGCGCACCAGCAGCACCTTGACCGAGGGATCCCCTGCGGCCAGGCCGAGCGCCGCGAACACCTCGTCGCGCATGCGCACGTCGTAGGCGTTCAACACCTCGGGGCGGTTGAGCGTGAGGACGAGGACCGGCCCGCGTCGCTCGAGGAGGATCGCCTCGAAGGCGCTCACGGATGGCGCTCCCCGCCGGCGACCAGGGGCGCTCTCCGGGCAAGCTCCGTCGCTCCCGGCCACTCCGCGCCGGCAGCCAGCGGCCGCAGCGCACGGGCGACCCCCTGCCTCTCTGTCTCCGTAGACTCGGCCCGAGTCCACGCCGGGCGGCTGCCCTCGCCGTCGAGGTGGTGCACGCGGCCGCCGACCACCAGGGATCGCGTCGCCAGCGCCTCCCAGCCGTCGTGCGTCGGATGGCCGTCGAGCACGGCGAGGTCGGCCGGGGCTCCGGGCTCGAGCCAGCTCGCAAGCCCGCGCCCCACGGCGGGCTCGCCGCGCAGGCGTCGCGCACCCGTGGTGAACAGCCCGAGTGCGGCCACCTCGCTCAACCGCTCGTCCTCGCCCAGCACCATGCCGTTCGACGAGCGCCGCGCGAGTGCGGCCTGCAGACCGATGCGCGGGTCGAGCGGGCCGACCGGAGCGTCGCTGCCCGCCGCGACGGTCACGCCGCAGGAGAGCAGCGTGCGCAGGGGGTAGAGCCAGGGCCACAGCGGCGCCTCCACCTCGGCGCGGTACTTCTCGGCACGGGCCACGACAAAGGACGGCTGCGTCACCACCGCGATCCCACTGCGCGCGATGCGCCGGGCGAGCGCCGGCGGGCACAGCGAGGCGTGCTCGATCCGGTCGGGCGCGGAGGTGTCGCTGGCGGCGCTCGCGCGGCGTGGGGGCGCCGCTTGCAGGGCGTCGAGCACGGCATCGATCACGTCCGGCTCCACGGCGTGGATCGCGAGCACCACCCCGGCGCGCCTGGCTCGCGCGATCGCCGCGGCCAGAGCCGCCGAGCGGGCCTGATCGGCATCGTGCGCGAACAGCTTCACGCCGCAGATCTCGAGCAGGCCGTCGGCGGCGCGCCGCGCCGCCTCAAGCTCGTCGGCGTCGGCGACGAGCACCCGAACGCGTTGCGCGATCATTCCCGCCGCCACGGCGCGGGCGAGCAGAGCGACGCGCCGGGCATCGTTGCCGCCGCTCGGCTCGTCGAGCGACACCACGGCGTGGCGCGCGAGCTCCGCGCCGACCGCTGCGAGGCTCGCCTCGAGCGACTCCACGGGCAGGGCCCCGGCCAGATGCGTGATCTCGCGGTCGAGCCCGTACACCATCGCCGAGGGGGAGGCGCCGTCCCCGGACGGCGTGGCGCCTCGATGCCGGGGGCCCACTGCGGCCTCGAGGCGAGCGAGAGCCAGGGTGTTGAGCAGCGAGGCGTGGCGCGTGGCCTCGCGCAGGCGCAGCGGCCGGCCTGCGACCGCCCGATCGAGTTCGGCACGGGTCGGCGGGCGCCGCTCCGCGACGCGGTGCTCATCGAAGCCTGAGGCGCGCAGCCACACCCCCGGCGCGAGCCGCGCATCCTGCTCGGCGAGGCGAGCCAGCAGCTCGGGGAGCGTCCGCGGATGGTCGGCCGCGAGGTCCAGGCCCAGGCGGTCTGCAGCAGCCGCGACGAGGTGGACGTGCGAGTCGATCAGGCCAGGCAGGAGGATGGCCTGTGGGCCGCCGGCCGTGTCACGGCCGGCGGGCGGCGGGGCCTGCCCAGCCGCCAGGGGGGTCACTGCCGCGATGTGGCCACGGGCGATCCCGAGCCGCAGGGGGCTGGTCAACCGCAGCCGGCCGTCGCCCCCGGGCACGACAGCGCGGCCCACGACGGCCGCAGCCTCACCTCCGATCCCGACGGGCATGCGCTCTCCAGCCATCGGCTGGGTCATCGCGGTGCGAGCGCCACTCTCGGCTGCTTGAGCCCGCCGCGCAACGCCGCGCTCAGTCCGAGGAGGGAAGCGGCTTGGCTTCCTTGAGCTTCATCTCGCCGCCGCAGCAGCTGATGCTGCCCGCGCCGGGCTTGTTGCACAGCGCCTCGGTGCCGCACGACTCGCAGATGTACCGCTTGCCCAGCATGTTGCTCATCGCTCTCGCTCCCGTTCCCCTGGGCGCCACCTGCGGCGTCCGCAAGGGGCTTCTATGCTTCCGCGCCGCCGCTCGCCACCTGCGGATCGACGACTCGTGCCTCGATCGCCTCGCCCGCGCCGCCGACGCGAAGCACCGTCCCCGGCGCAGCCGCGCTGCTGCGCAGGCGGGCGAGCATGGCCACGGCGTCGGGCAGGCGCGTCACGCTGGTCAGCCGGCCCACGTCCCTGCCCTCCTGCCAGACGGCTGCGCCGGGCAGTGGGGCGATGGCGCCAGTCGCCCGGAGAGCGGCTACGGTCCAGTTCACGTGGCCGCGCGCGGCGATCCGCTCGACCACCTCCTGCCCGAGGTAACATCCCTTGCGGTAGGAGATCGCGCGCGCCAGGGAGGGCACCTCTGGTGCAAGCGTCTGGGCGTCGAAGTCGACCCCGGCACGCGCCCAGCCGCCGGCGATGCGCGCGGCCTCCAGCGCCGCCGCGCCGACCTCCAGCGCGCCGGCCTCGCGCACTCGCGCTGCCAAGCGCGTCGCCGCCTCGTCGCCGGACGTCCAGAGGAGGAAGCCCTCGACGCCGAGGTCGCAGAGGTGCGCCGCCCGCAGCGGATCGCCTTCGATCTCGATCGACTGGTGGCTGCAGGCGGCGAGCCCCACGAGAAGTGCGGCGTGCGCCGGCGCGAGCCTCGCCAGGCAGCGCGCCGCGCCCGGGCCGAGCAGCGCAACCGCATACTCGGGCCGCTCCTCGAGCTCCACGTCGTCGGCCACGAGGAATCGCTCGAGTGCCTGCCGAACCGCTGTCCGATCGATCCGAAGCACATCGAGCCAGATCTCCTCGCCCAGCACCAGCACACGGAGGTCAGCGACGATCTTGCCCTGCTCGGAGAGCAGCAGCGCCTGGGTGCCCTGCCCTGCTTCGAGCTTGCGCACCTCGGCGGTCAGCATCCCCTGCAGGAAGCTCGCGCGATCCTCGCCGCGCACGGCGAGGATCGATCGCTCCTCGAGCGTCGCCAGGGCGGCCCCCGAGCGCAGTGCCTCGAGGTCGCGCGCCAGAGGCTCGGTCTCGCCGGATGCCGCGCCGCCCATCGCAGCGCGATCTAGCAAACCACGGCGCGGCCCTGCCAGGCGCGCCGCGGCGGGCAGCGGGGTCGCAGCGCCCCGCCCCCCCGTCGAAGCGTGCCTCTCAGCTCGCCTCGCCCTGGGCGCCGACAGCCTTCTGCGTGGCGTCGAGCGCATAGGTGCGCTCCAAGTAGGCGACGATGTCCCCGGATTCGAACATCGACGCCCCGGTGTTCGGGTCGTGCAGGTAGGGCACCTGCATCCTTCCCGAGCGGCGCACGAAGGCCTCGCGCGAGGGGCTCCCCTTGGCGACGTTGTGCAGCAGGTAGGGCAGCTCCAGGCTGCAGAGCGTCTCGCGTACCAGGCGACAGAACGGCGAGGCCTCGAAGCTCCACAGCTCGAGCGACGCCGTGCAGGGGCGCGCCGTACGGTAGCGCAGGCCAGCGCCCGGACGCAGCGCGGAGGCGAGCCCCGCCGACAGGATGACCAGCGGGCCCAGGGCCAGGCTCCAGGGAATGCTGTCGGTGCCGTAGGTCTCGAAGAGGTAGCGGACGATGTCGTCCGACTCGTACATCTCGCGGTCGGTGTTCGGGTCGACCAGCCAGGGGAACTGGAGCTTGCCGCCGCGCTGATGGACCACTTCGCGGAAGCGCCGACCCCCCTTGGGACAGGGGTAGACCATCGCCTCCAGGTCGAGGATCGAGAGCGCCTCACGCACCTTGCGGCAGAACGGACAGGCCTCGAACTCGTAGAGCTCGAGCGGCCGCGACGGCCGCGGCCCCAGCGGGCCGACCGAGAGCCCGGCGCCGGCGCGGGCCAGTGATGCGGCGAAGGACGTGGCCAGATCCAACGATCGCCTCATCGACAAACCCCCTCTCGCCTCCGGGTTCCCTCGCTCCCAGCGCGCTGCCCTCGGGCGGCACGGCCAGCGACCTGCGCCTGGCGGCGGTGCGACTGCGGATCGCCGCGCGGACGCCGCCCTTCCCTCACACCGCCGCGAGCCAGCTCGCGTATCGCTCGTCCTTACCGCGCACCACGTCGAAGAAGCGGGCCTGGAGCGCGGCGGTCACCGGCCCCGGCGTCTCGCGCCCCACTCGTCGGTGGTCGAGCTCGCGGATCGGCGTGATCTCGACCGCCGTGCCGGTGAAGAAGGCCTCGTCGGCAATGTAGATCTCGTCGCGCGTGATACGCTCCTCGTGCACCTCGATGCCCTGGTCGCGCAGCAGGCGGATCGCCGCATCGCGCGTGATGCCCGGCAGGATGGAGTGCCCGCCGGGCGTCTTGACGACCCCGTCGCGCACCACGAACACATTCTCCCCACTGCCCTCGGCGACGAAGCCCTCGGTGTCGAGCAGCAGGGCCTCCTGGAAGCCCCCGGAGCGCGCCTCGTGCGAGGCGAGGATCGAGTTCACGTAGCTGCCGACCGTCTTGGCCTTGGACATGAGCGTGTTGCTGTGCAGGCGGCTGAAGGACGACGTCTTGACCGAGATCCCGCGCTTCATGCCCTCCTCTCCGAGGTAGGCACCCCAGCGCCAGGCGGCAACCGCCACTCGCACGCGGTTGGTCGCCGAGAGGCCCATCTCGCCGTCGCCCAGGAAGACCAGCGGGCGGATGTAGCACTCGTCGAGCCGGTTGCGGCGCACCGTCTCGAGGCACGCCTCCTCGAGCTCGCGCTCGCCGAAGGGAATCTCGATGCCCAGGATGCGCGCCGACTCGAAGAGCCGGCGATTGTGCTCGGCCAGGCGGAAGACTGCCGAGCGCCCGTCGGCGCGACGGTAGCAGCGGATGCCCTCGAAGACGCCCAGCCCGTAGTGCAGCGTGTGGGTGAGGACGTGGACGTTGGCCTCGTCCCAGGGGACGAAGGCGCCGTCGAGCCAGATCCAGGTGCTTTTGTCCACGCGCTCCCTCCGCTCAGGCGGGTGCGAGCCGGCCGATGCGCCGGTCGTACACCGCGCGGACCGCCTCTCGCTGCCGATCGTACTCGTCTAGCAGAAGCTGGCCGGCGCGCGATCCCTCCTCGGCGATCCCCATGCGGCGCGCCGCGCCAGCCAAGGCCAACGGGTCGCGCACCACCCGCTCGACCGGATGCTCGCCCTCGATGCGCAGCCGGTTCTCCAGGCCGCGCAGGAAGGAGTAGGCGCGGCAGAGCGCCGCGTGGTCCAGCTCGGAGAGCAGACCGGCGCGTCCCAGCCCGTCGATCAGCCGGCGCGTGGCGCGCTCGCGCAGCTCGGGGCGCTCCCAGCCGTGCTCCAGTGCCCCGGCCTGGGCGATGAACTCGACGTCGACCAGACCGCCGCGACCGGTCTTGAGGTTGAACGTCGAGCGGTCCTCGTGTGCCAGCTCGCGCTCCATGCGCGCGCGCAGACGGGCGATCTCGGCGAGCTCCTCGGGGGCGAGGCCTCGGCCGAAGACGAACCGCGTGCGGATCGCCTCGATCTCCCGGGCGAGGTCCTCGGGACCGCACACCACGCGCGCCCGCACCAGCGCCTGGCGCTCCCAGACCGCCGACGACTCGGCGTGGTAGCGGGCAAACGCGTCGAGTGAGACGACCAGCGGCCCGGAGCGACCCGACGGGCGCAGTCGTGTGTCGATCTTGTACACGAACCCCTCGCGGGTCGAGAGCTGCAGGACGAGCAGCAGGAGCTGCGCCACCTTGCTGTAGAACTCGTGCTCGACCATGCTGCCCGCGGCCCAGCGCTCGGCGTGCAGGGGATCGATCGCGGCCTGCGTCGGGCCGTAGACGAAGATCAGATCGAGGTCGGAGTGGTAGTTGAGCTCGCAGCTGCCCAGCTTGCCCATGGCCACCACCGCGAAGCCGGTGCCGGGCGGCATGCCGTAGCGAGCGACCCGCTCCTCGATGGCCATCCCGTAGGCGGCGTCCAGGCAGGCCTCGGCCAGGGCGCTCAGCTGGTCGGCCACCTTGGTGTAGTGCAGCTCGCCCTGGATGTCGTGCACGCCGATGCGCAGCATCTCGTCGTTGCGGAAGCGGCGCAGGACGTCGAGGCGCTCCTCGAAGTCGCGCGCCCGGGCGAGCAATGCGGCGAGCTCGCGGCGCAACTCGTCTGGCCCCTTGCTGGCCACCGCGAGGTCCGAGCGCACCAGCGTGTCGAGCAGCTCCGGGTGCTGGGTCAGCACCCGGGACAGGTACTCGCTGCTGGCGAAGAGGTTGACCAGGAGGCGCAGGGTCGCCGGGTTCTCGGCGAGCAGCGCGGTGAAGGTCCGCCGGGCGCCGACACGAGCGAGGAATTCGGCGAGCTGGGCCAGCGCCCGGTCGGGGCGCGCCGACTGTCGCACCGCGGCGAGCAGGGCTGGCGCGAGCGCGAGCACGGTGCGCCGGCTCTGCGTGCGCGCCTGCGGCGCGCCGTCG
>CAZGUU010000080.1:4450-17688 GCA_964529315.1 uncultured Enterobacteriaceae bacterium | reverse complement strand
AGGGCCGGATCGCCTCCCGGGGGCTCGCAAACCACGACTGCCTCGTGCCGGGCGAGCCGGGCCAGCGGCGAGCCAGCGCCGGGCGAGCGTCGCTGCCGGATGCGCGGCTCGATCAGGGCGCCCAGGTCGTAGGCGAGAAAGCCCACGGTGTGCGGCACGCGAGGATCGGGCCCGAGCGCCTCGCCGGCGGCGACGAACTGCTCAGCCGCCTCGAGTGGGTCGCCGGCGACGCGACGCGCCCGGCCCCCTTCCTCGACCTCGGCCCGGCCGTCCGCGCCGATCGCCAGCCGTGCGCTGGGCGCGAAGCCCATGGTAGAGAAGCCGAGGTCCGCAGTGCGGTCGAGCCAGAAGGCTCCAGGGAGACGGGAGATGCGCCGGAACACGACCGAGGGGTCGGGGCAGGAGCCGAGCTCGATGCGCAGCATGCGGTCGTCCAGACGTCCCGTGAGCCCCCCGCGCGCTCGATGCGCGCGGCGCGGGCCGATGGCCTCCACAGGGTTAGCTCGTTGAACGCGTCGATACACCTTCTGCGCAAGTCGCTCGCGCCCACGGTCCATCTGCGAACCGAGATCCCCGAGAGCCACGCCTCCGCCGGCATCCTGGGCACCGAGCGCATGGGCACGGGGACGCTGGTCGGCGCAAGCGGCGTGATCGTCACCGCGCACTACGTGCTGATCGGGGCGAGCCGCGTCGAGGTGGTCTGGGGCGACGGGACGGCGGTCGCGGGACAGGTGGCCGCGGTCGACCACGAGAGCGGGCTGGGCGCCGTCATGGTCGGCACCGCGCCGGTACACGGCCTTTCGATCGCTCCGCCCGACGAGATCGCTCCCGGCCAGGAGCTGTTCGTCATCGGCAGCGTCGGCGACGGGCGTCGCGTGGCCTGCGGAATCCTGACCGCGATCGGCCCGTTCGATGCGTTCTGGGAGTACATGCTCGACCAGGCGCTGTTCGTTTCGGCCGAGAACCCCGGCGTGGGCGGCGGGCCGGTGATCGACGCCCAGGGCCGCATGGTGGGGATCTCGGCCTTGACCCTGGCCGAGGTGGGCCGCTTCACCATGGCGATCCCCGCCCAGGCCGCGCTGCCGATTCTCGAGCAGATCCGCCAGCCGGGCGGCTTCAGCCCGGCGATGCGTCGCCCCTGGCTCGGCATCACCTGCTACACGCTGCGCAGCCACCTGGTGATCGCTGGCGTGATCCCCGACAGCCCGGCCGCGCTGGCCGGCCTCGAGCCAGGCGACGTGATCCTGGCGCTCGACGGCACCCTGGTGCACGAGCGGCGCGAGCTCTACGAGCGGCTGTGGCAGCGGCTCGAGGGGGACGACGTCGCCCTGCGCGTGTTCCGCAACAGCAGCACCATCGAGGTTTCGGTGCGTACCAGCAGCATGGAGGCGTTCTTCGCCTGAGGCCGGGCCGCGCGGGCGCCACGCGTTCGAGCCGCCGCCACCGCCGGGTGTGTCGGGGCCCCTTAGGTCGGCAGGCCGCGCACCGCATCGACCAGGCGAGGCAGGACCGATCCGGCGGGCCCTCGCAGGACCACCGCGGCCCGGGCCGTGAGCTCGCTCGGGTGCGGGTTCACCTCGATGATCGCCCCGCCGCGCTCGAGAACCTCATGGGGCAGGGCGGCTGCGGGGTAGACCGTCGCCGAGGTCCCCGCCACCAGTACGCAGTCGGCGCGGGCGGCTTCCCGCTGGCACCGCGCCAGGACGTCGTCGGGGATCGGCTCGCCGAAGGAGACGGTGTCGATCTTCAGCATGCCCCCGCAGCGCTCGCAGAGCGGCGGCAGGACCTCGAGCGAGATCGCCTCGCGTGGCCAGCGCGAGGTGCAGCCCAGGCAACGCACCAGGTGGGCGTTGCCGTGGATCTCGGCGAGCTCGCGCTGGCCGGCGCGGCGGTGCAGGTCGTCGACGTTCTGCGTCACCAGGCAGCGCAGGATGCCCATCTCCTCGAGCTGCACCAGGGCGTGGTGGCCCGGGTTGGGCTGGGCAGCGGCCAGGCGCTCGGCCAGCTCGCGCATCGGCCCTTGGGGATGCAGGCGCTCCCTCCAGGCGCGCTCCGGGTCGGCGAGGAACAGCTCGTAGCCGTTCATGGGCGGCTCGCCGTGCTTGGTCCACAGCCCGCCCGGGCCGCGAAACGGTGGGATGCCGCTCTCCACGGACAGCCCCGCGCCGGTGAGTGCGATCACGTAGCGCGCGTCGAGCAGGGCGCGCGCCGCAGCCTCGAAGGGGTCGTTCATCGCGGCATCTCCGCAGCCGGTCGCGCAGCAAAGCAGGCGAGGCCAGCGCCGACAAGAAGCATCGTCCAAGGATCCCCGCGGGCGGCTCGACTCGCGCCCGGCTGGCGATCGGGGCCGGCCAGGCCGAGCAGGGCAGGCCGACCGTCCGCGGCGACGGGGACCCGAGTCGTACGAACGCTCGTACGGAAGTGCGGAGACGACGTAGGGGGGCCGGCCCTGCACCAAGGTGCATCAGGCCATTGACAGCCCGGTTTTGACAGACGTAGAAGGCGGGGCGCTTTTCGGGGGGGACGGCTCGGAGCGCAGGGTGCGACCGGAAATTCTACGGCTCATCGTCTTGTCGACCAGGGAGGGGGGTCCGATGGCGCACAGGCAGGCCAGGTGGCTGCTCGCGACGATCGTCGCGAGCGCGGCAATCCTCGGCGCGACTCGCCATGCGGCGGCGCTGAAGATCGATCCGGAGGGCAACATCAACCTGAGCTTGCGCGCCTACGTCAACGCGCGCATCTCGACGACTGCCAAGCAGTCGACCCGTCCGGGCGGTCAGTCCGAGGCGTGCGTGACCACGCCGAACGCCTACAACTGCAGCTTCGGCGGAACGTATCCCTACTCGGGCGCGGGCCACCTGCAGCAAAACCGCTACTTCCTCGAGCTGAAGTGGAACCACAGCCTGCTCAAGCTGTTCGAGGACGTCCTGCCGACCAGCGTCTCGGAGTTCAAGTACAACCTGAGCTACCGCGGTGAGTACGACGGCATCTACGACTTCGGTCCCAAGGAGTACAGCCACGGCCAGGAGTCGCTGCAGGAGCTCGAGCAGGCGCTGCGCCAGGGCGGCTACTCCACCGCTTCCGCCGGATCGACCAACCTGAAGAAGCGCCACCGCTTGCGCTCGGTGGCGAGCAACCGCAACCGCCTCTTCCAGGCCTTCGTCGACTGGGAGCAAGGGCCGGTGTTCGTCCGCTTCGGCCGCCAGAACCTGGTCTGGGGCGAGACCGATGTCTTCCGCCTGCTGGACAACATCAACCCGGTCGACAACAGCTTCGGCGGCTTCTTCCTCGAGCTCGACGAGCGGCGCGTACCGCTCAACATGCTGCGCACGAGCTACAATCTCGGAACCATCGGCCCGCTCGACCAGGCCTTCGTCGAGGGCTACGTCGCCTTCGACAACACGGTCGCCTTCATCCCCGGCGCGCCGGCCGGATCGCCCTGGTCCAACCCGCTGGGCCCGCCGATCGGCACGACCCTGAGCGTGCTGCACGCGCCCAAGAACAGCATCCACAACCTGCGTGGCGGCGTGCGCACCGTGTTCAACGCCAGCGACTACACCTTCACGCTGGCCAGCTACCAGACCCGGCTCGACACGCAGGCCGTGCGCTTCCGCGGCGCCAAGCCGGACGACCCGGGCTACGTCCCCGGCGTGACGGTGTTCACCACCGACCAGTTCTCGCCGCTGGTGTGGGTGAATGGAGCCTCGATGACCACCGCGCTTCCCTCGCTCAAGAGCGTGCTGCGCACCGAGGTCGCCTGGATCAAGGACGAGTCGTTCTACCGCGGCCCGCGGGAGGACAAGTTCCCGGGCAAGGGTCTGACCCTGCAGTTCATCGACGAGTTCCTCGTCCCGGTGACCCGCGGCACCTTCGACTCGGTGACGCGCAGCGACAGCTTCAACATGGCCGTCGGCTGGGACATGAACCAGTACATCCGCGCCCTGAACCCGAGCCAGACCTTCTTCATCTCGACCCAGATCTTCTTCAAGCACATCTTCGACTACGATCCGTTGCAGGGCCTGCCGATCCCCGAGCCGAACAACTCCAACCGGGTGATCGCGGTGCCGGAGAACCAGGTCCTGCAGACCCTGGCGATCAGCACCACCTACAACGCCAAGGTGCCCTTCACCGACTCGAACATGCAGGTCTCTCCCGGCTACAACATGTTCTACGACTGGCAGGGGATGCTGCTCTTCCAGCCGGGCGTGCGCTTCGTGCGCGATCCCTGGCGGTTCATCGTCGACTACACGACGATCAACAGCGGCGTGTACCGCGCCTCGCTCGGCGTGGTCCGCGACCGCTCCAACGTGCGCTTCCAGGTCGAGTACGTCCTCTGAGGCGCCGCTGCGAGAGCTTCACCGCCTGCCGGGGCGGGCCCGGCGAGATTTCACTCGCCTGGCCCGCCCGGGGCTGGCATGATCCGATCCCCCGAAAGACCCTTCCGGCGAGTGCCGGACCCCCCGCGGTGTGACGAAAGAAAGGATGCCCTGGCAATGAGGGCGAAGCTCCTGATCTCGGCCCTGGCCTGGGCCTTCCTGGTCGCCGGGCCGGGTGGGGCCTCCGGTGCGCCGGGCGGCCCGCTCGATGCGCGCGACATCCGCTTGAGCCTGTTCGGCGCCTGCCTGGCGAGCCCCACCGAGGGCTGGGTGGTCGGTGACCTCGGCCGGGTCTACAAGACGAGCGACGGCGGAGCGACCTGGCACCGCCAGACGGTCGCGGGTCGTCGGCCGTTCTTCGGCGCCGCCTGCGTCGATGGGCAGCACGCCTGGCTGTCCTCGACCGAAGGGCGGATCTACGCCACGACCGACGGCGGGGCGACCTGGAAAGAGCAGCAGACCCCCGTCAAGCGCAACCTGTTCAAGGTGGTCTTCTCGACGCCCCGGCGCGGTACGGCGGTGGGCGACTTCGGCCTGATCGTGCACACCGAGGACGGCGGTGCGACCTGGACCGAGGTGGCGCTGCCCGAGGACTTCACGCTCCCGGACTCGGCGCTCGACCAGGGAGTCCTGCCCAACGACGCCCTGCTCTACGGCCTCTCGTTCGTCGATGCGGACCACGGCTGGCTGTCGGGCGAATGGGGCACGATCCTGGCCACCTCCGACGGCGGGCGCACCTGGAAGCAGCAGTCCTCGGGGGTGGAGAGCACCCTGTTCGGCATCGGCTTCGCCGATGCGCGGACCGGTGTGGCGGTGGGCATCGACGGCATCATCCTGCGCACCGAGGACGGCGGCGCCACCTGGAAGCCGCAGCCCTCGCCGTTCCGCGAGCGCTCGTACTACGAGGTCGCGCTGTCCGGGAAGTACGGCTGGATCGCCGCCAACCAGGGCACCCTCCTGGTCAGCGACGACTCCGGCCGAACCTGGAAGGCCTTCCCCACGCCGATCGCCATCGCCTCGGAGTGGTTCCGCGGCATCAGCCTGGCGGGTGATCGCGGCGTGCTGGTGGGAGGCGCCGGGATGATCTACTCGACGCAGGGCGCCGGGGCGATCCGCCTCGGGGGCGCCGCGCCGGCCGCACGGCACGCCGAAGGAAAGCCATGATCCCCCAGAAGCTGATCGACGCCTACCTGCGCTTCCTGCTCGACTACCGCCGCGCCGTGACCATCGTGGTGGCGGTGATCACGCTGTTCTTCGCCTTCTCGCTGAAGGACATGCGGCTCAATACCGACTTCTTCGACTTCTACCCGCGCCAGCATCCGTACATCAAGATCTACAACGAGTTCCGCCGGATGTTCGGCTCGGCCAACGTCCTGCAGGTGATGCTCAAGGTCAAGAAGGGCGACATCTACAACCCCAAGACCCTGCAGAAGCTCGACGAGATCACCCGCTACATCATCGAGACCAAGGGGGTCGTGCCCTACCAGATCCTGTCGATCGCCTCGCCGAAGATGAAGAGCATCAACACCTTCCGCGGCTCGATCCAGATCCGCGAGGTGTACTACCCCGGCGTGCCGCGTACCCAGGAGGACGCCGACCGCGTCAAGTTCGCGGTCTACGCGACCAAGGGCATCCACGGCGTGTACGTCGCCGAGGACGACTCGGCGGCGCTGGTCACGGCGGGCTTCTGGGAGGAAGCGCTCGATTTCAACTACCTCTACGGTCGCCTGGAGGCGCTGCGCGAGGCCCAGAACGACGCCGATCACGAGATCCTGATCACCGGCTTCCCCTATCTGTTCACCTCGATCATGCGCTATGCGCCGCAGGTCCTGATCGTGTTCGCCGCCACCTTCGCCGCCCTGGGCGCTCTGCTGTGGATCTACTTCCGCACCTGGACCGGCATCTGGGTGCCGCTGTTCTCCGGCCTGCTCTCCTCGGTGTGGGGGCTCGCCTTCGGCACGCTGCTCGGCTTCAACCTCGACCCGCTGGTTCTGGTCGTGCCGATCTTCCTGACCGCCCGGGCGCTGAGCCACTCGGTGCAGTCGATGGAGCGCTACCACGAGGAGTTCTATCGCCTGAAGGACAAGCACCAGGCGATCGTCGTCTCCTACGGCGCCCTGTTCCCGCCGGCCATGGCGTCGATCATCACCGACGGCCTGGGCATCCTGCTGGTGGCGATCGCGCCGATCCCGCTGATCCAGAAGGTGGCCCTGTTCGCGGCTTTCTGGATCGTCTCGATCTTCATCAGCGTGGTCACGCTGCACCCGGTGATCCTCTCCTACATCGACCCGCCGCCGATGCCCACGGGCGAGGAGAAGAAGTACCGCGCGGAGCGCTTCTACAACGCCGTCACCGACGCCGTGATCTGGGCGAGCGAGGGCTGGCGGCGCTGGGCGGTCATCGTGCTCACGGCGGTGCTCGGCATCGGCTCCTTCATGATCGGCCGCACGCTCAAGGTCGGCGACATGACGCCGGGGGCCGCGCTGCTGTTCGCCGACCACCCCTACAACGTCGCCTACGATTACCTGAACCACAACTTCCTCGGCGCCAACCAGCTCATCGCCATCGCCGACACCAAGAGCCCGGACCAGATCAAGACCCGCGAGCCGCTCGAGCTGATGGAGGAGTTCGGCGAAGAGATGGAGCAGGTCGAGGGTGCGGCGCTCTCGGTGTCGATCGTCGACATCGTGAAGCAGCTCGCCCGCCTCTACCGCGAGGGCGACCCGAAGTGGGGCTACATCCCCGACGACCCCAAGAACATCGCCCAGCTCTTCTACACCTTCACGCAGAGCGGCCAGGCGGGGGATCTCGACCGCTTCATCGACCCCTCCTACCAGTTCGGCACGATCGTCACCCTGTTCCGCGGCCACTCCAACGCGATCATCAACAACGCGATCGACCAGGCCAAGCGCTTCGCCAAGCAGAACGAGAGCGACGGTCTGTCTTTCCGCTTGGCCGGCGGCATGTTCGGCATCTTGGCCGCGGTGAACGAGAAGGTCGAGGAGAGCTACTGGACGACCCTGACGGTGGTCTTCTCGGTGGTCGCCTTTTGCCTCTACCTGACCTACGGGTCGATCGTCTCGACGCTGATCCTGATGGTGCCGGTGGTCTTCTCGCAGTTCCTCTGCGAGGCGGTGATGGTGCTCTTCAAGATCGACATGAACGTGAACTCGCTGCCCGTGGCGGCGGCCGGCGCGGGCGTGGGCGTCGATTACGGGATCTACCACTTCAGCCGCATGATCGACTGCTTCGACCAGGGCCGCGACGTCGACGACGCGGTCGACTACGCCACCGCGACGACCGGCAAGGCGATCATCTTCACCGCGAGCACGATGCTCGCCGGGACGATCTTCTGGTGGTTCTCGAGCCTGAAGTTCCAGGCGGAGATGGGAATCTTGCTTGCGCTGCTGATGACCCTGAACACCTTCGGGGGGCTGGTCGTCGTGCCCGCGCTGGTCAAGGTGGTTCGGCCGAGCTTCCTGGTGAAGCGGCGCGACGCGGCGCGCCGGCGGCTCGAGGCCGAGGGCCTACCACTGCCAGCGCCGATGGTGGGCGCTGGGCGCCACTGAGGCGGCGGCGCGCCGGGACGCCCAGTCGATGCAGTCCGAGCCGGGCGCGATCCACGCCGAGCATCTCTGCAAGAGGTTCGGTGCGACCGTCGCCGTGCAGGACGTCTCCTTCGACGTGGCGCGCGGCGAGGTGGTGGGCTTCCTCGGCCCCAACGGGGCGGGCAAGAGCACCACGCTGCGCATGCTGACCGGCGTCTTCCCGCCCTCGTCGGGCCGGGCGAGCGTGGCCGGGCACGACGTGGTGCGCGATCCGCTCGCGGCGCGGCGCGCCTTGGGCTACCTGCCCGAGCGCAACGCGCTCTACGGGGACATGGACGTCTCCTCCTTCCTCGGCTTCGTGGCGGAGATGAAGCGCATCGCCCCGCGCGAGGTGTCCGCGGCGGTCCGCCGGGCGATGGGCGCAGCCGGCATCGAGCACGTGGCGCACCGCCTGCTGGGCAACCTCTCCAAGGGCTACCGCCAGCGGGTCGGCATCGCCCAGGCCTTGCTCGGCGACCCGCCGGTGCTGATCCTCGACGAGCCGACCTCCGGCCTCGATCCCGAGCAGGTGGCCGAGATCCGCGGCTTGATCCGCGGTCTCGGTGCCGAGCGCACGGTGGTGCTCTCGACACACGTCCTGCCCGAGGTGGAATCGGTCTGCTCGCGGGTGATCGTCATGAGCCGTGGCCGCATCGTGGCCGTAGACCAGCCCTCGCGGCTCGAGCGGCGCCTGCGGCCACACCACGAGATCCTGGTGCGGGTCGTCGGCTCGCAGGCGGCGGTGCTCGCGGCGCTGGCTGCGGTCGCGGGCGTGGTCGAGGCGGCGCCCGTCGCGGCCGCCTCCGGTGCCTTGGGCGGCGGTGGCGCGATCGAGGCCTGCGGCACCGCCCTGGCCCCGGCCGAGCCGGGCTTCGCCGCGATCGTGCGCTGCGCGCACGGCCGCGACGTTCGCGCCGAGGTCGCGACCGCCTTGGCGGCGGGCGGCTTCGGGCTGCTCGAGCTGCGCCCGGTGGTGATGACGCTCGAGGAGATCTTCCTCGCGCTGATCACGGACGGCGCCGCAGAGCGAGGAGGCGGCGTTGCGCGCGATTAGGGCCGTGGCGCGCCGCGAGCTGGCGGCCTACTTCGGGTCGCCCACCGCGTACGTCCTGCTCGCCGTGTATCTGGTGCTCTCCGGGTACTTCTTCTACAGCGACGTCGCCTTCTTCGTCACCTTCGGCGCGCAGGTCCTGGAGACGGGGTTGTGGCGCTTCGTCTTCCTCGACTTCCGCCTGGTGACGCTGCTCGTCCTGCCGCTGGTCACGATGCGGCTGTTCGCCGAGGAGCGCAAGCTCGGCACGATCGAGCTGCTCTGGACCCTGCCGGTGACCGACGTCCAGCTCGTCCTGGGCAAGTTCCTCGCGGCCTGGACCTTCCTGCTGGTGCTGGTCTCGCTCGCCACGCTGCCCTTCGCGGTGTTCTACGCCTTCCACCCCTTCGACATCGGTCCCCCGGCGGCCGGCATGCTCGGCCTGCTGCTGCTCGGAACGGCGTTCATCGCCTGCGGCCTGGCGGCTTCGACGCTCACCGAGAACCAGGTCGTGGCCGCCATGGTGACCTACGGCATCCTGGTCTTCTTCTGGTTCATGACCTGGAACGAGGCGGTGGCCGACGAGCGCGTGGTCCGCGTCCTGCTGCTGCTCTCGCTGTTCGACCACTTCTACGACTTCGCCATCGGTACGATCCAGACGGTCGACCTGGCCTACTTCGCGATCTTCACCGCGCTCTTCCTCTTCGCCGCGCTGCGCTCGCTGCAGAGCCGCGCCTGGCGGGGGGTGGCCTGATGCAGCGGGCGATGCTGGGCAACGTGGTCGCGCTCGCCGCGGAGCTGCTGCTCACGGCCGTGATCGGCCTGCTGCTCCTGGCGCTGGCCTGGGCGCACAACGTGAGCTTCGACCTGACTCCTGGCCGGGAGCACACGCTTTCGGACCAGGCGCAGCGTACCGCACGTCGCCTCGATCGCGACGTCACCGTGACGGTCTTCTACAACAGCCAGGATCAGGGCCGGGTGCGCGCCATGAAGGAGCTGCTGCAGCGCTTCGCCGAGCAGTCGGGGCACCTGCACTACCGGATGCACGATCTCGACCGCAGCCCGCTGCTGGCCGACCGGATGAGCGTCGTCAATTACGACTCGGGAGTCATCGAGGGCTACGGCCGCAGGCTGGCACTGCGCGACGTGTCCGAGGACGGGCTGACCACCCAGCTGATCCGCCTGATCGAGGGTGAAGAGCGCGTCGCGCTGTTCGCCGTGGGCCACGGCGAGCACGACCCGGGAAGCGCCGATCCGCGCAGCGGCCTGTCGCTCGCGGCCAAGGCGCTCGAGGCGGAGAACTACCGCATCGAGCGGGCCAACGACCTGCGCGGTGGGGTTCCCGGCGAGGTCGTGCTGCTGGTCGCGGCGGGGCCGACGAGCGACTTCGCCGAGGCCGAGATCGCTGCGCTCGAGGCCTACCTCGGCCGAGGCGGCGGGGCTCTGCTCATGCTCGAGGCGGGCTCGCCGCCGCGCATCTCGCAGGCGCTCGCCCGCCTCGGCATCGAGAGCGGCAACGACCTGATCGTGGACGAGCGCAACCGGCTGTTCTTCGCCGACAGCTTCGCGCCGCAGGTCACTCTGTTCAACGAGCAGATCCTCTCCGTCTCGGGCGCGACCCGCGCGGTGCTGCCGCTCGCCCAGTCGCTGCGGGTCGTCGCACCCGAGGATGCCGGCGTGCAGGTCGCGCCGCTGGCCTTCACCGGATCGGACACCTGGAGCGACGTCGAGCGGGTGAGCATAGAGGGGCGGCCACCCGTGTTCCGCGCCGGGATCGACCGGCGGGGCCCGGTCCCGGTCGCGGCGATCGCCCGGCCCGCTGCAGGGCCGGGCGAGCACGACGAGCGGGGCTCGGTCGTCGCCATCGGGGACGCGGAGTTCGCGACCAATCTCTACCTGGGATCGCTGGGCAACCGCGACTTCTTCCTGAACCTCGCCCATCTCGCGGCACGGGCCGAGGTGCTGATCGCGGGCCGCGGCGCGGCGACGCCGGGCGGTACGTTCTCGCAGATCTATCTCACCGCGGGACAGGCGCGGGTACTCTTCTGGACCGGTGTCGTGCTGCTGCCCGGAACGGTCCTGCTGGCCGGCGCCCTGGTCGGCTGGCGGCGCCGGCGCAGGAGCGCCGGATGAGCCGCCGGACGATCCAGATCGAGGGGGCGCGCAGCGATGTGCCGAGCGGTGGGGCCGAGGCTGGCGCGTCCTGGACCGGATCCGACGCTCGGGCGGGGGCCGGCGAGCCCCGCTCCCTGCGGGGTCGCCGCGCGGTGCTCGCCGCCGTTGCGGTCGGGCTGGCCCTGCTGGTCGCCCGGGAGGTCCCTCGACGCCTGGGCCCGCCGGAGCCGAAGGCCCGAGCCGACCCCCTGGTGGGCATCGACCCGGCGGCAGTGCGCGAGGTCGAGGTGCTGCGCGCAGGCACCCGAGGGGTCTTTCGCCGCTCGGCGGACGGCTGGGCTCTCGAGGCGCAGAGCGGCGCTCCGGTGCCGGCGACCGACCCGGTGGAGGGCCTGCTGGCGGCGCTGCGAGGCTCGAGTCGCCTGGCGCAGTTCTCCGAGCCGGACCTGGCCCCCTTCGGGCTCGACCCGCCCCGGAGCGAGATCGTGCTGCGTGGCGCTTCGGAGCAGCGCATTCTCCTCGGCAACCGCAACCCCCCGTTGACGGCGCTGTACGTTCAGATATGGCCCGGGACCGAGATCATCCTCACTGGATCGGTGCTGCTCTGGGAGCTCGACAAGCTCGTCGGGCTCGTCGCACGCGAGGGTGGCGCCCGGCCCGCCGGCGCAGCCGGTCCCGCAGATAGGCGTTGACCACGGATCGACAATCGGGGTTGAATCGACCCCAGGAGGGAGCTCCCATGAGAAGTAGCGGAAGGCTCGTGCTCGTTCTCGCCGCGGTGGCGGTGCTGTCGTCGCCGTCGCGCGGGCGAGCAGAGGAGGGCGAGTACGTGCTCGACTCCTCGACCTGGCAGAAGGCCGAAGGCCTGCTGCCCGATCCCGTCCTGAAGCGGATCAAGGCGGGTGACTACCAGCTCAAGGTCGTGCCGCTCGACGCGCAGAAGTTCCGCGAGAACTACAGCACGTCCTTCTGGGCCGCGACGGAGACCAACGAGGGCAAGTACGACGTCGACGCCGAGACCTGCGGCCTCAAGGACAAGGCGACCGGCAAGATGCCGGATCACGTGTTCGGCAAGCCGTTCCCGCGCATCGATCCCAAGGACCCGCAAGCGGGCTGCAAGGTGGCGTGGAACTTCTACCTCGCCAACCAGATCGGCGAGGGCCAGGGCGCGACCTTCACCCTGAACGGCATCGATCGCAACGGCGAGTTCCGCCGCATCAAGATGTGGCTGCACACCAACGCCTACCTGGGCCGCCACGACAAGGCCGAGCAAAACCCGGAGAACCTGCGCGGTACGTCGCTCTCGCACGCCATGGAGCCGGCCGACGCCGAGGGCGTGAACATCCTCGGCCAGCAGATCAACGACTGGACCTCGCAGGACAACATCTGGGCCTACGTGCCGCAGACCCGCCGCTCGCGCCGGGTGAACGCGGCCTCGCGCTCGGATCCCATCGCCGGCCTCGACATCTTCTCGGACGACCTGAACTGCTACGCGGGAAAGGTCGAGTACTACAAGTGGAAGCTGACCGGCGAGACCGAGGTCCTGGCCGGCATGGTGGGCCCGTACGCGCTCAAGCAGAAGAAGGTCGGGGACACGCGCTACGAGGTCGACATTCCCTACCTGCGAGGCGGCTACGAGACGCCGGGCTCCAAGGGCGCGCCTTGGCAGGTCACGGAGAACCTGGTCTTCGTCAAGCGCCCGGTGTGGATCCTCGAGGGTGAGTCCACGGATCCGTACTACAATTTCGGCAAGGTGATCATGTACGTCGACAAGGAGATGAACCGCATCTACTGGAAGAACGTGCACAACCGGGCCGGAGAGTACTTCTACACCGCGATGTGCAGCTACCACTTCTCCAAGAGCGACGATGGCAGCTACGGCGCGACGACGCCCAACATGGTGATGGGCGTGAACGACAAGACCGACCGCGCCGCCCTGGGCGGGCGTTACCAGGGGCAGTTCCTCGAGCGCAAGTTCGACCCGAACTACTTCTCGCTGCGCGCCCTGTCGCGCCTGAGCGACTGACGCACCTGCCGTGGGGGGCGGGGGCGGCGGGCCCCCCCCCGCGCCCCCGCGTGCCCCCGCCCGGGCACCGCGCCCCGCCCGCCCGCGGGGCGCGCGGGTGCCCG
>CAZGUU010000080.1:0-4440 GCA_964529315.1 uncultured Enterobacteriaceae bacterium | reverse complement strand
ACTCGCTCGGCGGGCTCGCCGCGGCGCGCGCGCCCCCCCCCCCCCCGGGGGGGGGGGGGGGGGGGGCGCCCCCCCCCCCCCCCGCCACGGAGTCCCTCGGCCGGGTCAGCTCGCCGCGCGCTCCAGCGTGGCTCGAGTGTCCCGGGCGATCGCCGCCGCGATCTCCGCGAGCTGGAGCGCAACCGGGTGCTCGGGCTGGGCCACGACCAGCGGCGTGCCGCGGTCGGAGAGCTCGCGTAGCTCGCGCGCCAGGCCGATCGAGCCGAGGAACGGGATGCCGAGCGAGCGCGCCATGCGCTCGCCGCCGCCGCTGCCGAACACCTCGCTGCGGTGCCCGCAGCTCCGGCAGACGTGCCCGCTCATGTTTTCGATCACGCCCAGGACGGGCACCTTCACCTGCTGGAACATGCGCACGCCGCGCTTGACGTCGGCCAGGGCAACGGCCTGTGGCGTGGTCACGACCACCCCGCCGGTCATCGCGAGCTGCTGCGAGAGGGTGAGCTGCACGTCCCCGGTGCCGGGCGGCAGGTCGAGCACCAGAAAGTCCAGGCGGCCCCAGTCGACGTTGCGGATGAACTCGGTGAGCAGCTTGTTGAGCATCGGCCCGCGCCAGATGACCGGCTGCTCCCGGCCCAGGAAGAGGCCCATCGAGATGACCCTGATCCCGTGCACCTCGATCGGCGTGATCCGCCGCTCGGCGTCCACGCGGGGCTCGGCCCCCTCGATGCCGAGCAGGGTGGGCACGCTCGGGCCGTAGACGTCGGCGTCGAGCAGGCCGACCGTGCCGTGGGCGCGCAGCGCCAGGGCGAGGTTGACGGCGACGGTCGATTTTCCGACACCCCCCTTACCGCTGGCCACGGCAATGACGCTGGCCACGCCTGGGATGCCCTGCGGGCCGCGCGGCCGGCTGGGGCTCCCCGGCTGCGCCCCCGGGGCGCTGACCGACACCAGCGAGACGGCCTCCGAGCCCGTCAGGCGCGCCACCACCCGCACGATCTCGGGCCGCAGCCGGTCGGCCAAGTCCGGCGCGTCGGCCGGCGGCGAGATGGTCACCCGGGTTTCGAGACCGCCGACCTCGACGTCACGGACGATCCCGAACGAGACGATGTCCCGCGAGAATCCCGGGTATTTCACTTGCTTCAGAGCCTCGAGGATCTCGCGTGCCGATGCCGCCATGGTGCGTACCTAACCCACCCGCCCGGCTAGGCAAGGTTTGCCGCGGCCGGATGCGCCCACTCACCCTGGCCCCTGCCATGGCCGCTCGCATGTGCCGCCGGCCTGGCCGTGCGCATCGCGCACTCGGGCGCCTGGCCCGGCGGCGCAGGAGTAACGCAGGGTACATTTCTGACGCCTCTGGACCCGCTGGAGCCCCACGAAAGCTGCCTTCCGCGCTGGCATCCCCATTGCAGGGGCCCACAGGCGGACGAACGTGGGGCAACATGAGGAGCCCTGTACCAAAGCCGTGGAGGTGGGCCGAGCGGAGGTGGCAGCGCCGCTCGCATGTCCGGGAGGATGGGCGATGTTGGTGAAGGAAGACATGAGTGGCGACGAGATCCGCAACCTGCGCAAGCAGCTCGGCCTGACCCAGGAAGAGTTCGCCCACGCCGTGGCCGTGACCTTCTCGACGGTGAATCGCTGGGAGAATGGGCACGCCAAGCCGAGCAAGCTCGCTCGGCGCGCCATCGAGGCGCTGATGGGCCCCAAGGGCTCGTCGGGCGGGGGTAGTCAGTCGCTCGAGGAGCTGGCCAGCGGAACCTACGGAATGCCCAAGTAGGCGACTCCGCCTCGCGGCGGTCGCGCGGTTCGGCTCGATCGGCTAGATCGTCTCCGTGGAGGCGTCCCGTCGATCGGCCGCGCCGCTCGTCGCGAGCTGCGATACGTTGGTTGCAGCCGGGGCGGCGACGCGCAGCGGCGCCACCGTGTTCGCCAAGAGCAGCGACCGCCCGCCAGGCGAATGCCAGCCCCTGACCCTCGTGCCGCGGGCGCTCCACCCGGCGGGCACGAGCGTCCGTTGCCAGTACGTCGCCATCGCGCAGGCGCGCGAGACCGCTCTCGTGCTGGGCTCCCGGCCCGTGTGGCTGTGGGGCTTCGAGCACGGCGTGAACGAGCACGGCGTGGCGATCGGCAACGAGACGATCTTCGCGCGCGAGGCGCCGGCCGGGACCGGTCTGATCGGCATGGATCTGGTTCGCCTGGCGCTCGAGAGAGCCGACTCGGCCGAGCGTGCCGTCGAGCTGCTGACCGCGCTGGTCGAGGAGCACGGCCAAGGGGGCTCGTGCTTTCGCGACATGGATTGGCCGTACAACAGCTCGTTCCTGGTCGCCGACGCGGCCGGCGCGTGGATCGTCGAGGCGGCGGGACGCCACTGGGCCGCGCGGCGCTGCGCGGCCGTCGACTCGATCTCCAACCAGGTGTCGATCGGCCGGGATTGGGAGCGGCTCTCGCAGAGCGCCATCGAGCACGCGCGGTCGCAGGGGTGGCCGGTGGCCGAGCCGTTCGACTTCGCCGCAACCTATCGCGACCTGGACGGCGTTCCCCGCGTGTTTTCCGAGGGCCGCTTGCGCCGCTCGCGCGAGCTGCTCGCGGCGGGAGGCGGCCGGCTGGGCGTGGCCGAGCTGCGCGAGATGCTGCGCGATCACCACGGGCGGGGACGGTGCTTCTCGCCGGGGCCGGGGCCCGAGGACGAGGCCTTCTACACGCTGTGCATGCACCAGGGGCCGAGCCGCACGGTGGCCAGCATGGTGGTCGAGCTCGAGGCCGGCGGGCCGCTCGTCGCCTGGTGCTCGATGGGTCGGCCGTGCGCTGCGGTATTCTTCCCGGTGATCGTAGGGGCGCCGCTTCCCGACGCGCTGGCGCAAGGGAGCGACGAGCCAGGGCCGGCGCTCTGGTGGGTCTTCGAGCGGCTCGCCGAGCGGGCCGAGGCGAGTGTCGAGGTGGCCGAGCGGATTCGCTCGACGTTCGATGTGCTGGAGGCGTCGCTCGACGCCGAGCTGGAGCGCAGCCGCGCGGCGCTGCGCCGCGGAGCTGGTGCGGCGCGGCTCGCGGAGACGCTCAGCGCCCAAGCTGCGGCGCGAGTCGATCGTGCCGCGCGCGAGCTGCTCGCCGCCGTTGGCGGCTGACCTCGGGCTGCCACGTCGCGCCGTCGCTCGAGCGCGCCCAAAGCCTCATCCGACGCACCCGCGGTCCCTGGCCCGTGGCGCTGGGTCGCTCGTGGCCACGCCGGGGCTCGTGGCGTACCGCATCCGGTGTCACGCCCGCCGGCGCGACACCGCGCCGACCCAAGCAGGGTGGGCGCGGTGTCGCACCGGGCGTGGCCGTTCCTTCACTTCTCGACGCCTACGCTGCGACGGCGGACTTCTGCTCCAGACCGCGGGCATCGTCGGTCAGGAACCACTCCATGGCGTGTCCCGAGTACTGTGCGATGCGGAACAGGACGTCGGTCGTTGGGATGCGACCGTTCATGTAGTTGTACACCGCCGACAGGCTCAGCCCGAGGTCGTAGGCGAAGGCCTTCGGCTCGTCGCGAACCACGTCGCGGATACGGCTCGCGAACAGGTTGCCGTCGATCTGGTAGCGCATGCTTCACCTCCTCCTTTCCGTGGCACGGCCACGCTGCCGCGCCGCTGTCGCCCCTCCTCCCTGGGGGGGCGGGAAAAACAAAAAGGCCGCTGGGGGATCGCCCAGCGGCCTTTCGTCTCTCGAGGGGTTCGACCTTTCAGGTCATGCCCGCCTCGTTGCGAAGCCGCTGGGCCCGGTCTTGACGGCCTGGCGCGTAATGTCGACGCGCTCGACCGAGAAGAGGCCGCCCATGGCCGGACACACGACGACGACCGCCGGGTTGGCGCCGTGGCGCCAGCCGGTGCTCGAGGTCGTGTGACGGTCGAGATGGCGGTTCATGGTCGGGCCTTCAGCTTCGCGAGAAGCCTTGTCCCATCGGGGGTCGGCCAAGTCAAGGTGGCGATTTCCACGGCCGTGCAAGCCGGTCGGATCGGCTGCTCGGCCTCTCGGGATCGTATCGCAGCGCGTGAGCAGGACTCCCCGGACAGGCCCAGGGTGCCTGTGGTGCGCCGTCACGGCTGCGTCGTCACCCGGTGGTCCCGAGCGACGGGAGGGGATTCCTACCCACGCTCTCAGTCCTCTTGCTCGGCGCCCTCGATCTCCGCCTCGACCTCGAGCCAGCGGTCGAGCAGCGGCGCCAGGCGGCGCTCGACCTCGGCGTGACGCCGGCGCAGGCCGGCAATGTCGGCCGAGCCGCCCTGGTAGGTCTCGGGGTTGGCCAGATCGCCTTCGAGCCCCGCCTTCTCGCGCTCGAGCTCGTCGATCTCCGCTTCCAGGCGCGCCGCCTCCTCGCGCAGCGCGCGCAGGCGTTGCGCCAGGGCCGCCCGCGCTTCGGCCGCCACCCGCCGCTCGGCGCGCAGGCCTCGCCCCGAGCGCTCGGCG